>CAYXXZ010000221.1:0-3365 GCA_964469165.1 uncultured Porticoccaceae bacterium | reverse complement strand
GCCTTTTCAAAGGATTATTGGTCGGAACGAGAGGATTCGAACCTCCGACCCCCACACCCCCAGTGTGGTGCGCTACCAAGCTGCGCTACGTTCCGAAATCCGCGCTTTCGCGGGAGGCGCAATCATACCGAAATACAGGGTTATTGCAAGGCGCATGGCGGTGAAAGTACTGAAAATATGTATTGAAACGCGATGGCTGCCACATCGGCGGCGCAGCGCTACGCGACTTTCTAACCTTTCAGAACCACCAATACTTCTTCGAGTTCGATGATGGTCTGGCCGACCAGTTGACGCACGAGCGTGGCTTCTTCCTTGCCGTCCTCGCCCGCCAGACGCTGGCGAGCGCCGCCGATGGTGAAGCCCTGATCGTAGAGCAGCGAGCGGATCTGGCGGATCAGCAGCACGTCCTGGCGCTGATAATAGCGGCGGTTGCCACGGCGCTTGACCGGATTGAGCATGGGAAATTCCTGCTCCCAGTAGCGCAACACGTGCGGCTTCACGTCACAGAGCTCGCTCACTTCGCCAATGGTGAAATAACGCTTCCCGGGGATGGGAGGCAACTGCTCGTTGTTACTCGGCTCCAGCATAGCTCTCCACCCTGGCTTTCAGTTTTTGCCCTGGCTTGAATGTCACTACCCGGCGCGCGCTGATGGGAATTTCCTCACCGGTCTTGGGGTTTCGCCCCGGCCGGGTACTCTTGTCACGCAGATCGAAATTACCGAAACCGGAGAGCTTGACCTGCTGGTTGCTCTCGAGCGCCCGGCGTATTTCTTCGAAGAACATCTCAACTATCTCCTTGGCCTCGCGCTTGTTGAGACCAAGATCTTCATAAAGCATTTCTGCAAGGTCAGCTTTTGTCAGTGACGACATTGCGCTTACCCCCTTAAGGTCGCCTGATAGTTGATTTTCAATCCCTCGATGACAGCTGCTACGGACGCTGCCACTTCGCTCTCATTAAGAGTGCGCGATTGCTCTTGATACGTCAAGCCCAATGCAAGGCTTTTCCTATTATTTTCAATGCCTTTACCTTCATAGACATCAAATATCTTTAAGTCCTTGAGCAATTCACCCGCGCTTGCGCGCGCCGTTTCGAGGATGGCCTGGGCAGGAACCGTCTTATCGACGATCACAGCGATGTCGCGACGCACTTCGGGGAAACGGCTGACGGCACTGAACACTGGTACAGCACCGTCCTGCAAGATAAGGGATTCCAATTCAAAAAGATATACGGGCTGTTCCAGATCCAGCTTGTGCTGCAGGCTGGGGTGAATTCTTCCCAGGTAGCCCGCCAGCGTGTCATTACGATACAGCGCTGCGCATTGTCCGGGATGCAACGCGGGGTGCTCCGCGGCGCGGAAACTGAACTCGTGCGCCGCGCCGGTGAGCGCTATCAGCGCTTCCACATGCCCCTTGAGGTCGTAGAAATCCACACGTGCGTGTTCCTGCGTCCAGCTCTCCTCCTGGCGATCACCGTAAATGAGGCCGGCGATCATGGTTTCCTGCACCAGCGTCTCGCCTGGCATGAAGCGCAGGCCGGTTTCGAACAGACAGGCGCGGCTCTTCTGACGGCTCAGGTTGCGCTTGAGCGTGTCGATCAGGCCCGCCCAAAGGCTGGTTCTCATCACCGCCATATCGCTGGAAATGGGGTTGGTGACATGCACGAAGTCGCCCTTGGGATCGAGTGCGGACATCAGTTTCGGATCGACAAAGCTGTAGGTGATGGCTTCGTTGAAACCGCGCTGGATCAGCGCCGTCTTGATCCGTGCCGGATAGACCCGGGCTTCTGCCGCAGGGCGAATCTCGAGGGGCGACGTCAGCGTGTTGGTAGGCAGATTGTTGTAGCCGTAGATGCGCGCGATTTCTTCCACCAGGTCCTGGGCAATGGCGATGTCGAAACGCCAGCTGGGCACCTGTACCTGCCAACTGTCGTCATTCTCCGCCAGTATCGCCAGGCCGAGGCGCTGAAGGATATCGACAACCACCTCGGTATCCAGAGTCATGGCGAGCTGCTGCGCCAGAAGCGCTTTCGCCAGGGTCACCACCCTGGTGGATGGCAGATGCTGTGACAGTTCGGCGCGCACCACCGGCCCCGCTTCGCCGCCGACAATTTCGAGCAACAAGGCGGTGGCGCGCTCAATGGCCTCGACACAAAGCTCGGGGTCGACACCGCGCTCGAAACGGTGGGATGAGTCCGTATGCAAACCGTATTTGCGCGCCTTGCCGGCAATCGCCAGGGGATTGAAGAATGCGCTTTCCAGGAAGATGTCGCGAGTTTCACTGCCGACACCGGAAAGCTCGCCGCCCATGATTCCGGCCATGGCGAGCGCACGCTGATCGTCGGCGATCACCAGGGTTTCAGCGTCCAGAGAGTGCTCACTGCCATCGAGCAGTGTCAACTTTTCTCCCGGCGCGGCGTGGCGGACGGTGATACCGCCCGCCAGGTGGCCAAGATCGAAGGCATGCATGGGCTGGCCCAGCTCCAGCAGGATGTAATTGGTGACGTCCACTACCGCATCGATGGAGCGAATGCCGCTGCGGCGCAGCTTTTCCACCAACCACGCCGGCGATTCCGCATCGCTGCGGATATTGCGGATGACACGCCCCATGTAGCGGGGACAGGCGCCCTCCGCCTGGAGGCTCACCGGAAAGCTGGCGTCGATAGCGGCTGGCACGGCCTGGATAGCGGGGGCGATAACATCGACCTTACAGAGAACACCAACTTCCCGAGCCAACCCCTTGATACTCAAGCAGTCGCCACGGTTTGGCGTCAGGTCCACTTCGATGAGATTGTCGTTGAGCTTCAGATACTCTCTCAGGTCGCTCCCCACCGGCGCATCCTCGGGCAGCTCCCACAGACCTTCGTCGTTTTCGGAAACACCCAGCTCCGTTTCGGCACAGAGCATGCCGAAGGATTCCACGCCGCGCAGCTTGGCGCGCTTGATCTTGAAGCCCCCGGGCAGTTCCGCACCGATGGTGGCAAAGGGCACCTTGATGCCGGGACGCGCATTGGGCGCACCGCAGACCACCTGCAGCGCTTCCTCTCCTGCACCAGCGACCTTGCAAACCCGCAGTTTGTCCGCATCCGGATGGGGTTCGCAGGCGAGGATTTCCCCCACCACCACGCCGCTGAAAATTGCCGCCGCAGGCTCGATACTATCGACCTCGAGCCCCGCCATGGTCAGCCTGCTCACCAGTTCGGCACTGTCCAGCGCCGGATCGACCCATTCCCTGAGCCAGGATTCACTGAATTTCATCTGCTCTACAACCTTAAGAAATCTTTAGATAAGAACGATATCTTTTTGAATATTCTAAAATTGATTCAAAAACCTGATGTCATTTTCGAAGAAGAAACGCAGATCGGTCAC
>CAYXXZ010000220.1:0-3397 GCA_964469165.1 uncultured Porticoccaceae bacterium | reverse complement strand
CGAAACCTGGATCGTGCTCGGCATCGGCGTGTTGCTGATCGCCTTTCCCAAGGCCTACGGCCTGGTACTGACCGCGCTTTACATTCCCGTCACCATCATGATCATCGGACTCATTCTGCGCGGTGTAGCCTTCGACATGCGCGTGAAAGCCGGCGACCGTCACAAACACCTGTGGAACCGCGCCTTTTTCGCGGGCTCGCTGACCGCTTCAGTGAGCCAGGGCTGGATGCTGGGCGCTTACGTTACCGGGCTGGATTCGAGTCTTCTGAGCCTGCTGTTCGCCGCACTCATCGCCCTGACCCTGCCCGCGCTCTACATTATGCTGGGCGCTGCCTGGCTGTTGATCAAAACCGAGGGTGCGCTGTTCAACAAAGCGCTGCGCTGGGGGCGCCTGGCGCTGCTGCCGATGGGCCTGGGATTGTTGCTGGTATCGATCGCCACCCCCATCGTGAGCAGCGTGATTGCCGCCAAATGGTTTCAACTGCCCAACATCATCGGCCTGTTGCCCATTCCCTTTTCGTGCCTGTTGATCTACTTCGGCATGAGCTGGTTGCTGAGCAAACCCGCCTGGCTGCGCGTGGGCAACAGCTGGGTGCTGTTCACGGGGCTCGCCGCCATCTGCACGCTGGCCACGCTCGGTCTCGCCTACAGCATTTTTCCGGACATCATCATCGGTGAAATGAACATCTGGGAAGCATCCGCGTCGGTGAACTCGCTGCTCTTCACCTTGGTGGGTGTGGTGATCACGCTGCCGCTGATCCTGTGGTATACGTTTTTTGTGTACAGGGTATTCCGTGGCAAGGCCACGACGTTGAGCTATGAGTGATGGCGCGCCTTCGGGAGTTATTTCCGGCGAGGACGGCGTGATGGGAGCGATGGTTCTGGTGGATGGGGGGCTTTTTAACACTGCTTCCCTCTCCCCGGCCCTCTCCCCGGCCCTCTCCCTAAAGGGAGAGGGAGTATCGGATCACTGCTGCGTCTACTCTCCCTGAAGGAGAGAGGGTTATGAGATTACTGCAAGGCCTGGTCACCCTCTCCCTTCAGGGAGAGGGCCGGGGAGAGGGCAGTGTACAACCCTCAGCTATTTCTCCAAACTCTCCACCCGCTCCTGCAATACCCGCAACTGCTCACGCAGCAGCTGGATTTCTTCAGCGGCTGTTTTATCGCCATCGGCATCGGATGGCTCACCCGCCGTGCGATATTTATCGAATCCGTCGTAACCGTCACCCTGGGTGCTGGCTGGTGGGAAGCCCTCGAACTGGCCACCGACGAAAACCCGACCATAGTCACCTTCCTGGCCGTCCTCGCCCTTTGCCCCGAAGCGACCGCCGGGACCGCCGGAAACCCATTTGCGGCTGCCGGTCAGGGTTTTCTGGCTGACGTACTGGCCTTCGCTGCCGACACCGCCGTCGCCGCCCTCACCGCCCTTGCCCGCGACACCTGGCTTGACCGATACCCGCACACCCGCCGTCAATGCACCGACTTCCACCTTGGGGTCGAGGGAACTGACACTGATCACCACGTTGCCGCCGCGGCCACCATCGCCACCGGGCCCGCCGATGCCGCCATTGCCGCCGCGCGCCGCGGGACAGTTGAGCATGCGACCGGCATCCTGTCCACGTCCACCGCTGCCGCCCGCGCCACCCGTGCCGCCGTCGGCGATCACTTGCAACTTGCCAATCTTGCGTGCGTCCAGCCCCAGATAGATATCCACCCCCGGCGAGCCATTCTCGCCGGCCTCACCGCTGTCGCCGCTCTTGCCGGAGCGACACACCGTTGCCGATTGCTCCGTCAGCTTGCCTGGCGCGCCATCTGCGCCGCGCCGCCCGGAACCGTCGATGATCACGCCGCGCCCGATGGTGGCGTCCTTGGCCAGCAGCTCCCAGTGGTCCACGCCCTCGGCGAAGCGGATGGTGGCATTGTCGCCCACCACCAGCTTATCCACCGCCATGCTCATCTGATCTGGCTTCACCACAAATTCTTCGCCCTTGCCAATGATCAATTCGGAAGAGAAAACCTGGAAGGATGCGGCTGCCAGCAAAACAGCGGCGAGTATTTTTGTCATAGCGATATCCCGTGAAAAACAAAGCGTCGGTTGGGCACCATTGTAGGATAACAGAGCTTCACAGGCACCCTTGCGGTAGAGAATCCGCAACGAGATGGCATCACAGCGCGGGCGCTACAGTGCGGTGGGTGACTTTGTTACAATCCACCGCAATCTTCAGGAGGCGCCAGCCATGACCCCAACCGACGCTTTCGCCCGATTCAATGAACTGATCGGCCCCGGACTCGCGAGTCTCGGGCAGGATGCGCGCCAGCAGTTCCGCGCCGCTGCCCAGTCCGCGTTCGAAAAAATGGATTTCGTCTCGCGCGAGGAGTTCGAAGCCCAGAAGGCCGTACTGCTGCGCACGCGACAAAAACTGGAGGCTCTGGAAAAGGACGTTGCAGAACTCGAAAAGCGTCTGGGAGACTCCACCTGACGTAGGTTGGGCTGAGGAACGAAGCCCAACAAAGCGCGAAGTCTCACAGCGTAAGGGCACTTGGCGCTCCGTATCCCGGCCTCTGCGGCAGGACAGGTTTCCAAGACACGCCGTGAACCCTTCCCTGGGGGCTCGACAGCGCCATCCCTGGCGCTGACGGTCTTGGAAGCCTGTCCTCCCCCCAGAGGCCTCGCAACATCGATTCGTTGGGCTTCGTTCCTCAGCCCAACCTACAGAAGACAGACGGGCCGTTCTGAAACGTCCCGGCAAGAGCAAGTAGCACAGCCATTCCAAGGAGGGAAAGGTGTCATTCGCCATCATTCACAGTCGCAGCAAACAAGGCATTCTCGCCCCCGCCGTCACCGTCGAGATCCACCTATCCAACGGCCTGCCGAGCCTGAGTATCGTCGGCATGCCGGAAACCGCCGTCAAAGAAAGCAAGGACCGGGTGCGCAGCGCGCTGCTCAACTCCCACTTTGAATTTCCCGCGCGGCGCATCACTATCAACCTGGCGCCGGCCGATGTTCCCAAGGAAGGCAGCCGCTACGATCTGGCCATCGCACTCGCCATCCTCGCCGCGTCCGGACAATTACCCCGCGACGTTCTCAGCGAATATGAATTCGTGGGCGAGCTCGCACTCAATGGCGAGCTGCGCGCCGTCGACGGCCTGCTGCCCACCGCCATCGCCTGTGGCCGCGCCGGGCGCAAGCTTATCGTGGCGACCGACAACAGCGCCGAAGCCGCACTTGCCCACACCACCACCGTCTACTGCGCGCGCCACCTGCTGGAGGTATGCGCCCACTTGCGCGGCGCGGCAAGTCTCGGCGCGGTGACGAAGCCGCCACTAGTCGAGCGCGCCGTACCCCATCCCGACCTGGCGGACGTGATCGGCCAGCACCAGGCGCGGCGCGCCCTCG
>CAYXXZ010000219.1:0-3407 GCA_964469165.1 uncultured Porticoccaceae bacterium | reverse complement strand
AATTTCGTCGAGGCAGGCCGGGTCATCGATCGTCGATGGCACATCGAAAGATTCTCCATCTGCCAGTTTGCGCAACGTGGCGCGAAGAATTTTTCCCGAGCGGGTTTTCGGCAAGCGCTTTACGATCACGACCTGACGCAGATTGGCCAGTGCGCCCACTTCGTCGCGCACACGTTGAATCACTTCCTGCTCCAGCGTCGCCTCGTCACCGGTCGCGCCGTCCTTGAGCACCGCCAGGGCCAGGGGAACCTGCCCGCGCAGCTCGTCGCTGATACCGATCACCACGCACTCCGCCACCGCAGGGTGCGCGGCAACCACTTCCTCCATCTCGCCAGTGGACAGGCGGTGCCCCGCAACGTTGATGACATCATCGGTGCGGCCCATGACAAACAGATAACCGTCCTCGTCCTTGTAGCCGCCGTCTCCCGACAGGTAGTAGCCAGGGAAACGCCGCAGGTAGCCCGCTTCGAAGCGGACCTGGTTGTTCCACACGGTAACCAGACAGCCCGGCGGCAGCGGCAGTTTGACGCAGATGTTGCCCTGTTCACCGGCACCCAGCGCATTGCCGTTGTCGTCGAGAATCTGCACGTCGTAGCCCGGCACCGGCAGGGTCGCGGAACCGGGCTTGGTGGCGAACGGCTCTATGCCAATGGGGTTGGCGGCAATGGCCCAGCCCGTTTCCGTCTGCCACCAGTGATCCAGCACCGGGCGCTCGAAGTGCTCGCGCAGCCACTCGTAGGTTGGCGGATCGAGGCGCTCGCCGGCGAGAAACAGAATTTCCAGCGACGAGAGGTCGTAATTCTTGACCATGGCGGCCTCCGGATCTTCCTTGCGGATCGCGCGAAATGCCGTCGGTGCGGCAAACAGTGCCCTGGCGCGATACTGCTCGATCACTCGCCAGAACGCACCGGCATCCGGAGTGCGCACGGGTTTGCCTTCGTACAGCACGGTGGTGCAACCGGCGAGCAACGGCGCGTAGACGATGTAGGAGTGCCCCACCACCCAGCCCACGTCCGAGGCCACCCAGAACACATCACCCGGCGCCATGTCGTAGACGGTTTTCATGCTGTAGTACAGCGCCACCGCATGACCGCCGTTGTCGCGCACGACGCCCTTGGGCTTGCCAGTGGTGCCCGAGGTGTAAAGAATGTAGAGCGGGTCGGTGGCCGCCACCGGCACACAGGCGGCGGGGCTGGCCGCGGCCAGCAGCTCCTGCCAGTCGTGGTCGCGCGGCTGTTGCAGCTCGGCGCGGCACTGGGGCCGCTGCAGGATCACGCAGTGCTCGGGCCGGTGACTGGCGCTTCGCAGTGCCTGATCGAGGATGGGTTTGTAGGCGATCACGCGCTCCACCTCGATACCGCAGGAGGCGGAGAGCACCACCCTGGGTGTGCAATCCTCGATGCGCACGCTCAGCTCATGGGCGGCAAAGCCGCCGAATACCACACAGTGAATGGCGCCAACACGAGCGCAGGCCAACATGGCGATCACCGCCTCCGGCACCATGGGCATGTAGATCAGTACCCTGTCGCCCTTCTCGACGCCCAGTCCTTGCAACATGCCCGCACAGGCAGCGACCTCATCACGCAACTCGGCATAGCTGTAGCGGCGCTGCGCGCCGCTGACGGGCGAGTCGTAGATCAACGCGTCCTGATCACCGCGGCCGCTCTCCACATGCACATCCAACGCCAGATAAGCGGTGTTGAGTACACCGTCGGCGAACCAGCGCTGCACACCGGTTTCATCCAGCGACAACCCCTGGGTAGGCGCCTGGAACCAGGCGAGCTCCGCCGCCTGCTCCAGCCAGAAAGCTTCGGGTTCGGCCACAGAGCGGTCGAACTCTTGCTGATATGTCATTGTTTTACTCCACTGCAACGAATTTGGGGGCGTTTAAGTACTTCGGTCTCTGTGTGCGACAGAGTAAGCTGTAAGCCATGAGCTTCAAGCAGGAACACGGGAAGAACGGCGTTTTAACTTAGCGCTCATGGCTGAACCACAGTCTGCAGCCCAGTTTTTCCTGCACATCATTCATACTCAGTATAGAAGCAAATCATGCTCGGATTACAAACCTCACAGGGAAGCCATTCGTCGCTATCTGAATCGCGGCTCACCCGCAAATCGTAGGGGCAATTCATGAATTGCCCCTACAGAAGCCGTGCAAGAGCGATGCAAATCATGAACACCAACCAGAACGAAGTCGCCCGCGTCGTCATCGAAATCCCAACGCTCGACAAGACAATGCTGCGGTGTCGTGCCCTGATAGCGGATCAGGTTGACGGAGTTGTTCGCCTCGAACCGTATGCGCGACGACAGCGCCGTGCCCGCCTGTACCGCCCATGCGCCACTGTCGCCCAGCGGCGCAACCGACGGCAGATGGATATGGCCACCGAGGATCAGATCGACGCCCGCGTCCAGCCATGATGCTACCGCCTCGCCGTGGCGCCGCAACAGATTCTTTTCATCCTCCGTTCGCGTCACCTGCACCGGCTGATGCGTCACCACCACACGCAATTGCTGCGCAGTCGCGGCCCGCAAGCGCGCGGCCACACGCCGCACCTGGGCCCGGGACACCTCACCCTGCACGTGCCGGTAACGGCGCGCGGTGCGCACCCCCAGCACCAGCAAATCCCGGGATGAAAACTCGGGCTCGAGCTCTTCGCCAAAGGCGCGGCGGTAGCGGCGATATGGCGCAAACATGCGTGTCGCCAGCGCAAACAGCGGAATGTCGTGATTCCCCGGGATGGCCAGCACCTGTGCGATATCCAGCTGCGCGACGAAGCGCCGCGCCGCGGCGAATTGCCCTGGCCGTGCACGCTGGGTGATATCCCCGGAAAAAATCAACAGATCGGGGCGCTGCGCGCGGGACAAATTGGTTAGCGCCGCCGCTACCTGGGGGCGCTCGGTGCCGAAATGGGTATCGGAAATGTGCAGTATCACACTCATGCCGGCTCGCCCTGCTGGCGTCCGTGGGGTGTCTTGAGCAGGTAGAGTGGTCGCGGAGAGACGCGAAAGGTCAGCGGCGCCGCCATCCAGCTCACTTCACCGTCCATCGCGACCTTGACGCGGCGCCCGGCCACGATCGCCGAAGGTGTCACGGTCAGGCTCTGGAAACCGAAGCTATCCACCTGGTCAGCCTCCCCCAGGCGCCCGAACGCGCCACACAGCAAAAGCCACAACATGGCGGGCGTGGCGACCGGCTTGACGACAACCGCAACGAGCTGGTGATCATCCATTTTTTCCACCTCGTGAATGCCTGCGCGCTCGAGCTGCAGGCGGTTGTTGCCGACGAACAGCGTCGGTGTGCGCAGAAGAACCCTTTCGCCCTGCCTCTCCAACTGAATGCGCAGCTGGCGCGCGCCGCGCAGCACACTGACCACGCCCGACCACACCGCCACCAGGCGGCGGCGCCC
>CAYXXZ010000218.1:0-3416 GCA_964469165.1 uncultured Porticoccaceae bacterium | reverse complement strand
ATCACCACGCCGTCCTCGTCCCGCCGCCACAGGGTGTTGGTGGGGCAGGCCTTGATGCAGGGGGCATCCACGCAGTGGTGGCACATGGTGGGCACCCAGTACTGGGACAGGTTGGGAAACACGCCCTTGGGTTTTTCGTGGATCGGGTCCTGGTTGGAATCCAGCACCTGCAGACGGAAATGGCCGTCATCGACACTGTTTTCCACCTTGCAGCCGACAACGCAGGTGTCACAGCCGATGCAACGCTTCAGATCGATGACGAAGGCGAGTTGCTTGTTCATCACGCCTCCTCCCGCTTGCGCACATCGCACAGGATGTCCCAGGCGGGATAGTTGGTTTCCACCATGCGATCCTGAGCCTCATTGGGGGGAACATGGCCGAGATCGGAGGGGTGGCCTTCAATAAAGCGGCCCTGCAACCAGCCCTGGGGCAGGGCGAGGGTGCCCGGCAATACGCTGTTGGTGACCGTGGCTTTGAGGGAAAACCCTCCGCGCTCATTGAACACCGTGACCTCATCCCCGTCCCGGATATTGCGCGCCTGGGCGTCGTCCGGAGATATTTCCAGCCGGGGTTCCGGCACCATCTCGCGGATATAGGGCAGGTTGAAATGCTGGCTGTGGGTGCTGTGGACATCCTTGTAGGTAATGAGCACGAACGGGTAGGTTTTGGCTTTCTCGCTGCGCTGGCTTTCGTTCTGCTCCTTGTAAACCAGGATGCCCTCGCCGATGTCGGCGAACTGTTCCTGGTAGATTTCGATGCGCCCTGAAGGCGTGTTGAATTTCATGTCCCGGAAGGGGGTGTGGGGCCTTTCCACCTCCACCCGCGCGACGCCGTCCCGGCGCAGTGTTTCCCAGTCCACGGAGCGGATGCGCGGGTCGGGATGGGTGGCCAGAATCCGTTTGCAGTCCTCCTCCGGGCTGATGCGCCAGCCCTCCCCCTTGCCGTAGCGTTCGCACAGTTCGTGAAAGATGCTGTAGTCGTTGCGGCTCTCGCCGATGGGCTCCACCGCGCGGCGGCGCAGTTGCACGTACCAGTTCTCGCCGCCGCCCACCAGGTCCCAGTCGTCCTCGTAGTAGGACACCACCGGCAGCACCACGTCGGCAATCTGCGCGGCGGGGGTCATCATCTGCTCGGAGACCACGAGCAGGTCCAGTTCCGGCAAGGCTTCCTCGACGAAGCGCTTGTAGAAGGGAGTTTGGGTGGCGAAGCCGTAAGAGTGCAGCCACAGGGATTTCACCGGGTAGGGCTCGCCGCAGGCGATGATGTCCACCACCTGGGTGCCCGGCAGCGAGTGGGCGGTACGGCCATTCGGCTTCAGCCATTCGTTGTGGGGATTGATCACTATGGCCAGGTTCGCCGCCTCGTAGATGCTCACCCCGGCGTAGGGCTTGCCGATGTTGCCGCACAGGGTGGCGAGGGTGACCCAGGCGCGGGCCACGGTGTGGCCATGGCTGTAGCGCTGGGGGCCGAGGCCGAGCCAGATCCAGGCCGGGTCGCGGGTGGCGTACTCGATGGCGGTATGGCGGATCTGCGCCGCCGGCACATTGCAGATGGAAGCGGCGTACTCCGGGGTGTACCGCGCCCAGGCGGCCAGGCTGAGGGTATAGGCTGTGGCGCAGGGCAGCGGGCCATCCGGCCCGTCGATCTCCCACTCGCCGCACAGGGCGGGGCTCGCGGCGCTGCTCAGCGGCGCGGGGTTGTCCGCCGCCAGGTCCCACACCAGGGCCTCGCTGCCGCCGCCTGGGAACAGGTCCTTCTCCCGCAGCACCTTGCCCGTCGCCCGGTTCACCAGGAAGGGGGCATTGGTGTGGGCGAGGAGATAGTCCTCCTTCACAAGGCCCTCGCCGACGATGACGTTGATCATGCCGAGGGCCAGCGCCGTGTCCGTGCCGGGGCGCGGCGCGAGCCACTCGTCCGCCTTGGCCGCACCGCGTGAGAAACGCGGGTCGACCATCACGAACTTGGTGCCGTTCTCCATGGCATCGAACAGGAAGTGCATGTCGCTGTGGGCGGTGTCCGCCACGTTCTTGCCGACGCTCAGGAAGTAGTTAGCACCCATCACTTCGGAAATATCGTTGGAGTTGCCGAAACTGCCGAGAGTGGCATGGTAGCCCATCATGCCGGCGAAATCGCCGCAGATGGCGAAATAGGTGAACAGCGTGCCCTCCAGGGTATGGGCCGTCTTGGCCGCCGAGTTGTTGGCGCGGAAACCGTAGTTGCCGCTGCCGGACAGCCAGGCGTTGGCGCGAAAGCCGTGCTTTTGGGCGATGGTGGCCTGGCGCGCGACGATGTACTCGAAGGCCTCGTCCCAGCTTGCCCGGCGCCACTTGCCCTCGCCCCGCTTCCCCTCCCGGATCAGGGGATGGGTGAGGCGATCCGGATGGTGGATGCGCTGGGTGGCCATGGAGATGCCGCGGGCGCAGATGCGCTCGAAACCGGGATCGGGGAAGGGCGCGGGCTCCACCTTGACGATGCGGTCGTCCTTCACGAAGGCATTGATGCCGCAGGTGCCGAGGCAGTTGGGGGAGCAGACGGTGCGCACCACGCGGTCGTAGGATTGCTTGTTGTGGACGGTCATCGCGGGTCACTCCGCAGAACCGGGTTCTGCCGGATGGGTGGTGGCTGAGTTAACTTTATTGACAGCCATCATAAATAGCCGCGGCCGAAAAACCAAGGGTTTGTTACCCGCCGTTCACCTTTGCGGTGATCGCGCACCAATGTTGTAAGACAAATGACGGCGCCAAATCTACCATCGCCAGGAATTTATTTTTTCTTTCCAAAACAAAGCGTTGAAGGGACAGGCATTTGCATGCAGACTATCTTCCTTCACGCGCGAACGAAGCGTTTGGATAAAAATAAACCAGGATTGCCATGCACAGCGTCAAAGACAAACAACAGCGGGACAGGCGGCTTGCAAAAATATCTGACTTGACGGACATATACCTCAAAAACCTGACAGGATTGCGCAGGTATCTCGCAAGCTATTTCCACAACCGGGACGACATTGACGACGTCCTGCAGGACACCTATGTCAAAGCCATTCAGGCCAATGACCGCCAGGAAATCGAAGCGCCGAGGGCATTCCTTTACAAGGTCGCCAAAAACCTCGCCCTCAACGAGAAGGGCAGGGCCGCAAGCCGCCTCAATGACAGCCTCGAAGATGTTCAGGACATCACCCTGCTGGTCAACAGCATCTCCCTGGACACCGCCATGGATCAGAATCGCCGCTTTGCCGCGTTCTGCAAGGCCGTGGCCCAACTGCCGCCGCAGTGCCGGCAGGTCTTCGTGCTCAAGAAGGTCTATGGCCTCGCCAACAAGGAAATCGCCGAGAAACTCGACGTTACCGTCGGCACGGTGGACAAGCACCTCGCCAAGGGGCTGCAGATGTGCAGAAATTACCTGCATGCCGCGGGGTA
>CAYXXZ010000217.1:0-3442 GCA_964469165.1 uncultured Porticoccaceae bacterium | reverse complement strand
GCGGCGGAGAGAGGGCAAGAGTAGCAAAAAATGCGATTGCGAGCATTACCCAGGCTATGCAGAAAGCGATGAAATAGTTGCCGGTGCCGTCGTGGATCGCGCCGGAAAGCGGGGCCGCACTGCTGTTGCAGATGATCATCATGGGAAAGATGAAGCCGTTCACCGATGCAAAGGCGGTGGTACCCCAATAATTGGCGATGATATTGGGATAGGCGATGGTGATGGCGCCGAAGGAAATGCCGCTGAACAAGGGAAACAGCAGCGTCAGTGGCTTTTGTGGAGAGATGAACCAGAACAGCACGCTGCCCACGGCGCCGAGTATCAGCGCGGTGATGAAGATCAGGCGCGGCTCCACGCGGTCGACGATAAAGCCGGCGCCGAGGCGCCCAATGATGCTGGTGCCCACGGTGATGCCGTAGATCAGGCTGTATTGCTCGGTGGTGAAGCCCCGGTCAGCCAGGTGCAGCGGGCCCTGGGTGATGAACACCTGCCAGTGAAACTGACCGCCGATGATGGCGGCGGTCACCAGCCACAGTTGCGGCGTTCTGATGGCGGCGGCAAGCGGCCAGCTCGTGGCGCAACGGTAGATGCGCGTTGGCGTCGCGCTGTCGCCAGCGGCAGTCGCCGCGGCCGGATCGATACCGTCCGGATGCTGGCCGAGATCGGCGGGCTTGTTGCGCACGAACAACAGCGAGGTCAGGCCCGCGATGGCCATCATGGTCGCCAGCAGCACCCAGCCGATGCGCCACTGGCCATCCGCTGCGTCGATGGTGGCGGTGAGCGCCAGGGGTGCCACGAAACCGCCGATGGCCCCGCCCGCGAGCACCAGGCCAAAGGCCGTGCCGCGGCGCTGGTTGAACCAGTAGGTGATCACCGTTTGCACCGGAATGTTGGCGGCCAGGGCAATGCCGGTGCCAACCACCAGCCCGAAGAACAGCACGTACAGAAGCACGCTGTCGGTAAACAGCATCAACAGCAGGCCAGTGGCGCCGAGCAGGCCGCCGACAAGCATGGTGTGGCGCCCCCCGAAGCGGTTGAGACTCCAGGCCGATGCCGGCGCCGCGAAGCCCATCATCAGCATCGCGGTCATGAAGCCCAGGGACACCTGGCCGCGGCTCCAGCCCAGGTCGGCCACCATGTAGGGGAACATCACCGGTGTGCCGTAGAAGGTGAAGCCCACCACCGAGAAATAGATCAGCCAAAGGGCGATCAGCATGCGCCAACCGTAAAATCCCGGATAGGGGGAATGTTGCATCAGGAACTCCTGGAGGTATTTGCCCGCGCATGCCTGCGGGCGATGTCATAAGGTTGCGATTGTGGCGTACCCGGCAGATGGACATTCAGGCCTCGGTTCTGCGTGGGGTGAACGAGCTGTAAGCTTTAAGTCAAACGCTGGCAGCACGCAGTTCTTCCAGTGCTCCTGCTTAAAGCTTACAGCTCGGCGACAGCCGAAGCCAAATTTTCCGACTTATCATCAATGCGCAAGGTGCGGCAGTACTTCGTCCTCCACCAGGCGCAGCATCTGCCACGCGAGCTCCGGGTCGATGGCGGACAGCAAGGGCTGAAAGATCAGCTCGCCCTCGGCGCCGAGCGCGTTGGCGAGCGCGATGGCCTCTTCCGGGGTGACGATTTCATAGGGAGGCTTGTGGCCCGGCCTGACCTCCCAGGGATTCACCAGGCCGCCGCCGGCCTTGCGGTTCTGTTCGTCGTAGCTTTCCACCTGCTGGTCGAAATGCGGTTTGAGTTGTGCCAGAACCTTGGCCTTGTCGTCTTTCGTCACCCACAAAAATAGCGGCCCCCTCGCCACGAAAGGGCCCGGATCCGGCTTGCCGAATTTGCGGCAGGAGTTGCGGTAGCGCTCCCAGCTTTGCGGCATCAGGGTGTGGAAACCGTCGGCCAGGCGCGCGGCGCGGTCGGTGGCGGCCTCCGACATACCGCCCAGATAGATGGGCATGGGCTGCTGCACAGGGCGCGGTGTGACTCTCAGGGTCTTGCCCTGGTACTCGAAGGGCTCGCCGCTCCAGGCCTGACGGAGAAAGGGGATCAGCTCATCGAGCAGTTTGCCGCGACGGCTGAAATCCACGCCGAACGCTTCGTAATCGGCGCGCAGAACACCCAGGCCCATGCCCAGTTCGAGGCGTCCGCCAAGACACAGATCGGCGACCGCCACTTCCTCGGCGAGGCGCAGCGGATTGTACAGTGGCGCGATCACGATACCGGTGCGCACCTTGATGCGCCGGGTGCGCCCGCCCACGGCGGCGGCGAATACCAGCGGGCAGGAGATATAACCGTCGTCGTTCTGATGGTGCTCGGGAATGCCAATGCGGGCAAAACCATGCTCTTCCGCCCACGCGCACATATCCAGGGCCGCGGCGTAGATGTCGGCGCCGCTGGTACGGAATTGCGCGGGGTGGCGCAGATCGAAGTTCATCACTTTAACGGGCATGGAGCCTTCTCCTTATTGATTGTCCCGGCGCTGCACAACCGCGCAGGCCAGGCGTTTGGCAGAGACATCGAGTATGTCCCCCTCGTTTTATGCGCACAAGGTGCAATTTCCCTGTGGTGGAAAGGCTTGCGCAGATTGCTGTCGAGACCGTATTTTCAATATAATCTTTCCCTTATTTTATAGCTCTGTCAATTACAGTGGACTCCGCATGACTCTCGACATAAGGACTAAAATGGCCGATAGCAAGGCGAAGATGGCCGCCATCAAGGCGCGCCTGGCAATCCCGGTGATGGCTGCCCCGATGTTCCTGGTGTCCGGCACGGATTCCGTAGTGGCCGCCTGCGAGGCTGGTGTGATCGGCAGCCTGCCCACGCTCAATGCCCGCACCCTAGAAATCCTCGATGGCTGGATGGCGGACATCAGCACGTGCCTCGCGGAAGCGGAGAAGGCCAATCCCGGCCGGGTCGCGCCCTGGGCCGCCAATCTCATCGCCCACCGCTCCAACCCCAGAGTACAGGAAGAGCTGGAGCTGATCCTCAAATACAAGCCGCCCATCGTGGTGGTTGCCTGGGCCAAGCCGGGCCCCATCGTCGATGCCATCCACAGCTACGGCGGCCTGGTGTTTGCCGACGTCAACACCGTGGAGTACGCCAGAAAATCGGTGGATGCGGGCGTGGACGGCCTGATTCTGGTATGCGCCGGCGCTGGCGGCCACACCGGCGAGCTGTCACCCTTCGCCTTCGTGCCCGCGGTGCGGGAGTTTTTCGACGGTCCGCTCGGGGTCGGCGGCGGTATCGTCGACGGTTACGGGGTGCGTGCCGTGGAAGTGCTGGGCGCCGATTTCGCCAACCTCGGCACGCGCTTCATCGCCACCAGCGAATGCCGCGTGGACGAGGAATACAAGCGCATGCTGGTGGAGTGCGAATCGCGGGACATCATCACCACGGCATTTTTCACGGGTGTGTCGGCCAATTATCTGGTGCCGAGCATCGTGCG
>CAYXXZ010000216.1:0-3443 GCA_964469165.1 uncultured Porticoccaceae bacterium | reverse complement strand
CAGAAAGCCAGGATCGCCGCCCGTATCCGCGAGCGCGACCGCGATGACTGGATGGCGACCTTCAGCAGTGAAGCCTGTGTCGCGCCTGTGCTGTCCCCCGCGGAGGTGGAACATCATCCCCAGAACGCGGCGCGCGGCGTGTATTTCCGCGATAGCGACGTACTGCAACCCGCCCCTGTGCCCAAATTCAGCCGCACACCGGGCGCCGTCGCCAGCGCGCCCCCCGAACGCGGTGCGGATACGGAGGCGGTGGTTAGGGAATGGTTGGAGCGGTGAAGGGCTTTTAGTTAACAGTTTACAGTTGACAGTTAACAGGGGGGTGCCACGCTCATCCTGTGAACTGTGAACTGTGAACTGTGAACTGTGAACTGTGAACTGTGAACTGTGAACTGAGCCCCGCGCTTGTCCCGCCGCCGCCAAAGCCATAGAATCCCCCTCCCCATGTCAGGTGCCTGCGTGCCGTCTCGCCAAGACGGTTGGCGCAGGGTAAACGGGAAGTGAGGTGCGCTTTCGGCAGTTGTACGGCCGCCGCCAGCAAGTCCTCCGCTGCCCCCGCAACGGTAAACCGAGTCTCTGCGTAGCGACTCCGTGAGCCCGAAACCGGCCTTCCGTGGTGTTCGCAACGGCTAAGCGGAGGGCTTTGCCGGTGGTCGTCGGCTTTTTTCTCGCGCATCGCCCACCTGCTTTCCTCCCTCGATCCCGAGCTTCATTCACCGATTGAGGAAGATCATGACAACCAAATCACGTTATCCCGCCATCGGCACTGCGCTGGCGGCCGCTGCCCTGTGCTCAGGCGCTCCCGCGTTTGGACTCGGCTCGTACATCGAGGATGAGATCGTCGTTACCGCCACGCGCTCGCCCTACAGCCTCGACAAGGTGCCCTACAGCATTCGTGTGATCGGCGCCGAGGACATAAAGCGCAGCGCGGCATCACATCTCGGCGAGTTGCTGCGCAACGAAGGCAGCCTCCAGGTGCGCGATAGCCTGGGTAACGGGCGGAATGTCGGCATTTCACTGCGCGGTATGAGCGGCGGCCAGAACACGGCAATCCTGGTAGATGGCAGACGTCTCAACAATTCCGATCTTTCCGAACCCGACCTGGCTGCCATCGTGTTGCAGGATATCGAACGCATCGAAGTTCTCGAAGGCGGCGCCGGGGTGTTGTTCGGTGATCAGGCGGTGGGTGGCGTGGTCAACGTCATCACCCGCACGGGCGCGACGCCGGGCGGTCGCATCGTCGTCGGCGGCGGCAGCTACGATGCCAGAACCCTGGGTTTCAGCTATGGTGCTACCGCGGCCGACGACACGCTGGACTTTCAGTTCAGCGGGCAGCGCGACAAGACGGATGGCTACCGCGACAATACCGAGGTGGACTTCGCCAACCTGCGCGGCTCGGCCGGCTATCGCTATGGCGCCGGGCGCGTGTTCATCGAAGGCCAGCGCACCGACAACGACTATGTGCTGCCCGGTGCGCTCATGGATGACGAGCGCCGCGTCGATCGCCGTCAGGCGGGCAGCAGCTTCAACGATTACCGCATCGACACCGATCAATACCGCATTGGCGTGAATCACGGCGTCGCCGAGATTGCCGACATCCTCGTTTCCTACGGCAACAGGGACGAAGATGTCGCGGTGGCGGGGCGCTCGCTGTCCTTCGGCGACACCCGCACCGAACAGCGTCGCGAAGTGGAAACCTTCGATCCGCGCGTGGTGCTGAAGCTCGCCAGCTGGCGCATCACGCTGGGCAGCGATATCGAGAACTACGATTACGATCTCAGTGTCGACTCCGCCTTCGGTTTGAGCACCAGCAGCCACCGCCACGAGCGTCGCAGCCAGTACGTGCAGGGTATCTACTCCTTCAATGACGACATCCAGCTCTCGGCGGGATATCGCTACGCCAAGGTGGATGTGGACGTCGACGGCGGCTATTTCCGCGCCCATTACGACGACAGCATCGAGGTCAAACAGGTGGGCCTGTCCTACCGGGTGACGGAGAACCTGCGCGCCTACGTCAACCGCGATGAAACCTTCCGCTTCGCCCTTGCCGACGAAAATGTCGACTTCCTCGGCAATGTGGTGTCGCTCAAACCTCAGGAAGGTGTGGCCTGGGAGCTGGGAAGCCAGTGGCATCAGGACGATGTCGAGCTGGGCGTGGCCATTTTCGATCACGCCATCGAAAACGAGATCGGCTACGATACCAACAGTTTCGCCAACATCAATTTCGACGACACCCGGCGCCGCGGCGCGACCCTGAGTGCATCGTTGCGCGCCGCGCCGCGACTCGCTATCAGCGCCAGCCTGACCCGCATGAGTGCGGAGTTCGATGGCGGCGCACTCGATGGCAACCCGTTGCCGGGAGTGTCCGAAACGCTTGCCAAGGTGGCTGCGACCTTCGATGTCAGCGACAATTTCCAATGCTATGGCGAGGCGGTCTACACCGGCCCGGTGGCCATCGACATGTACGCCGTGGCCGAGGACATTCCGGGCTTCACCGTCTACAACCTGGCGGCGTCCTACAACTACGGCAACTGGACCTTCAAGGGTCGCCTGAACAACCTGTTCGGCAAGGAATACTCGGAACTGGTGACCTTCTTCGGTCTGCCCGCCTACTATCCTTCGCCCGAGCGCAACGCCAACGTCAGTGTTCAGTATCAGTTCTGAACCGCCGCACGAGGAAACGATCATGAGCGACGACAACAACCAGCCTGACGGCACGCAGGATCAAGCTGACAGCATTCAAGACCAAGCTGGCAGCACGCAAGAAAAGCATCGCAACAAAATGCGCAAGCTGAAGGCGTCGGTGGATGCCCGTATCGAGGACGCCAACACCGAGCGCGGCGTGCTGATCCTGCTCACCGGCAACGGCAAGGGCAAGAGCAGCTCTGCGTTCGGTATGGTGATGCGCTCCTTTGGCTACGGCTACAAGGTGGGTGTCGTGCAGTTCATCAAGGGCAAGCAGTTGTCCGGCGAGGAGCTGTATCTGCGCGAACTCGCCGAGCGCGACGGCACCAATGTGACCTTCTACCAGATGGGCACCGGCTTCACCTGGAACACCCAGGACCGCTCGGGCGACATCGCCGCCGCCGAACGCACCTGGGCCGAGGCTCTGAAAATGCTCCGCGACGACAGCTATCATCTGGTGGTGCTGGACGAACTGACCTACATGCTCAGCTTCAAATATCTCGACGAGGATGAGGTTCTCAACGCGCTCAAAAACCGTCCGGCCAACCAGTCCGTGGTGGTCACCGGGCGCGGTGGCGGCGCGGGGCTCATCGATATCGCCGACACGGTCACCGAGCTCAAGGACGTCAAACACGCTTTCGCGGCGGGTATCAAGGCGCGCCAGGGCGTGGATTTCTAAAGGGCCTGTTGGCACTATTTGAATGGTCGTCGCTGGAGGCCATTTTTCCGTCCAGCAAGGCGGAAGGAGAGAAATAGATTGG
>CAYXXZ010000215.1:0-3451 GCA_964469165.1 uncultured Porticoccaceae bacterium | reverse complement strand
AACGCTTCGCCAGCGACGCCAGCGTGATCTTCGCCGACCTCAACCAGCGCCGCTTTCGCGCCGTGTTCGACTACCACGAACCCCGCAGCCCGAAGTGGGGAGACCACGAAGCCACGTTGATCTGCGACCACAGCACCGAGTGGAAAACATGGTCAGCCAACAACGCGAAATCCATGGAGCAAGCCAGCTTCGCCGAATTCATCGAGGCTAACGCCATCGACATCGTGCAGCCCGCAGCGGCGGAGATGATCCAGATCGCCCTCACACTGCAGGCCAAGACCAAGGTCGACTTTGCCAGCGGCATCCGCCTCGACAACGGCCAGGTCCAACTCACCTACCAGGAGAAAATTGAAGGCAGCGCCGGCCCGAAAGGTGAGCTGAAAATTCCCGAGAAGTTCACCCTCGCCCTGCGCATCTTCCAGGGCGGCGACAAGTACCAGGTCGAAGCATACCTTCGTTACCGGATCAAGGAAGGCAAGGCCACCTTTTTCTACCAGATCATCCGCCCCGAGCGCCTCATCGAGGACGCCTTCGAGCAGGTGAAAAAACAGGTGGAGACAGGCTGTACTGGCGCCGCGATTTTCGCCACGGCGTAGCCGGATTGGCGGCCTCTGGATTTTTTCAGAGGCCGCTTAACCGCTGGCGGTGAGCCGCTGGCGCCTAGGCAACCGGAACAACCGTAACTTCACCCGCCGGTCGGCTCGACCGGCTCGTTAGAGGGCAGTGCGATGACGTTCGAAGAATGGCTAGTGCGCGAACATGGCTGCAACCACGGGTGGACGTTCTCCGAAGTGGACGCAGCGCGCGATGCGTGGGAGTCCGCAACTAAGGCCGAGCGCGAGGCGTGCGCGAAGGTGTGCGAGGCGCTGGCGAACGACGTTGAACGGTGCTACCGGATGTTGTTGTCGGAGCCTGACACAAAAGGCGCACTGTTCAAGGCCGAGAACATCCTGCGCGAGGCGCTCGCGGGAGCGAATGCTAAGACGCAGAACGCCTGAAATCAGCCGCGTTGCGAAGCAACGTCGGCTGCATTGAACTGTTAGGCGTCATGCAACAGGGAGACAGCGATGGAAGATGACGATCACTACGAATACGAACGAATCACCTGCTGGAAGTGCGGAGGTAACGGAGTCCTGATTACCTGTATGGATGACATGTGCGTCGGCGGTGACCACTGCATACACGGCGACGGCGAAATAATGTGCCCGGAATGCGAAGGCGACGGTTACCTATGACGCCTAACCCTGAACTTTGAGGACGAGCGATTATGAGTAACGAAACAGAATGCTGCCGCAAAACCCCATGTGACCACCCCGGCACTGGCCCTTGTGACATGCCAGCGAGTTCCAGCAACAGTGACGTTGTTACGATGCCTCGCTCCCTGACCGCCGAGAATGGTGCTAAGGCACTGCTGATGGGTGAGTTCTGCGAGTGGATAGAAGTGACGTGCGGAATGTGCGTCGGCGATGGCTTTGTTGAAGACGACGAAGAGGTGGATATTTGTCCGTCCTGCACCGGTAATGGCCTGGTAGACAGGAAGGTGGATGTTAGTTGGACAACGATCAAAGCCATTTATGCCAAGGCGGTTGAACATTTGGGATCGTAACCCTGAGCACACGGGCGGAGCGTAGCGGAGTCCGCGTGCTGTGAGTTGTTAGCCGTTGGATCTGGAAATGAAAACATGGCTTGAAGCATTGCAGGATTTGGGGTGGAAGGTGGTCCGCTATGGCGATTATTTCACCGACAGCGACGGCAGAAACCCGGATAGGTATGTGGTGATGCTGGACACTGATGGCAAGATCAGGAAGAACCTAGAAAGCAGCTTGATGGAGCCGTTTGACGGCTAACTAGTGATTATCGAGCCAAAAGTCAGTTAACACAGGAGCCGCGGCGATGAAAGGAAAGGAATTGCTACAGCAGGCCGACCATAAAATGCGGTTTATGGGCTACGCTCGCGCCACGCGGAAAACCTACCATCACTGGCTGGCGCAGTATTTTCGGTGGTGCGTGCGATTCCCCCATGGCAGCAGCGAAGACAAAGCCCGTGGCTTCCTGACCGATCTGGCCGTGCGCTGCAATGTCGCACAATCCACCCAGCACCAGGCACTGTGCGCCGTCGTCTGGTTCTACAAAAACATGACCGAAAGTCCACTCGGCACCATCGGCGAATTCGTCAACACCGCAAGGGGAAGCCGACTACCGGTAGTGCTCTCTCAGGAGGAAACCCGCGCCCTGCTGGACGCCATGACAGGCATCCACTGGCTGATCGCATCCGTAATGTACAGCGGAGGGCTGCGGCTTACCGAGGCCCTATCCTTGCGCATCAAGGACGTGGACACAGGGAGACAGCAGATCACCGTCCGACAGGGCAAGGGCAACAAAGACCGCACCACAACCCTGGCAACATCGCTGGCGCCGCACATCCAGGCCCAGCAGGAGCGCGTCCAGGCACTGCACCGCGGCGATACGGCAGCGGGCTATGGCGAGGTGTACTTGCCTAATGCTATCGCCCGAAAATACCCCAACGCGGCAAAATCCACCGCATGGCAATACCTTTTCCCCGCGTCGAAAATCGGCGCCTGCCCAGATACTGGCGTTCTGCGCCGCCACCACATCCACCCGACAGCATTTACCAAGGCACTCAGGGCCGCAAAGAAAAAGGCTGGCATCAAAAAGCACTTCACCGCCCACGCCCTGCGCCACAGCTTCGCGACCCACCTGCTCGAAACCGGCACCGACATCCGCACCGTGCAGGAACTGCTCGGCCACAAGCACGTCGACACCACCATGATCTACACCCACGTGATGCAGAAACACCACGTCCGCAGCCCACTGGAGGCACTCACCGCATGAGCACCTGCGAACTGAAAAAAGCCCTGGCGTCCAAGGACACCGGGGACTTCGACCGGTACTACGAAAACCACGAAACACACCAGATCATCGCCGACATCAAGGCCCTGATCGGTGCGAAGCAAGCACAGCTCGACCTCCTGATGCTGGAATTTTGCCCGGATGAAATGACCCCGGAGCAGTTGCTGGAGTGGGAGCAATCCCAGAGGCTGGCGGGCAGAACGCTCGACGATCTGGCGAAGGAAGATCGATGACCACGCCCCGAAAGCTCTGGACGCCCAAAGACGACGCCACCCTGCGCCGCGACTACCCGCACCAGCGCTCGAATTGCAAGACGACCAGTAAGGCCGAATCAGACTTGAGGAAAGTTGATGTATGACCACCACCCCAATCCGCATCCAACGCAAGCGCACAAAAGGCTGGAAGATGCCGCCCAACACCGTGTATGTAGGCAGGGGAAGCCCTTTCGGCAACCCGTTCAATGCAACCCAGATTGCGGTTTGCTACAGCCACAACGGCTTCCCCATGCCGCTGATCCCCTTGCGGGCGGCGCCATCGCTTGACCGCTGCCTCGATATGTATCAGGGCTACCTGCGCGGCC
>CAYXXZ010000214.1:0-3481 GCA_964469165.1 uncultured Porticoccaceae bacterium | reverse complement strand
GGTTCATGCCGAGCACGCCGGGAATCACCCAGTCGACGTAGCGCACCTTGCGGCCACTGATCTCCTCGCGCTGAAACCCTTCTGTGTCGTTCAGGAAAAGCTTTTCCACCGCGCTGCTCGCCGTGGACTGACTGTTGACCCAGTACCGGTCGCCCTCGCTGCTCAGCAGTATGTCGAGCTGGTGGTGGCGGGTGCGCTCCAGGCCGCGCTCCAGGCTGTCGTAGCGCAGGACCTTGATGTAGGGCTGTTCGAGAAAGTCGCCGACGGCGGTATCGGCGGCGAAATCCCCGTGCACGCCCACCCTGAATACGGAGGTGTCCGGGTTCGAAAAAGCCAGGGCGCAGGCGACGATCACCAGCAGCGGAAACAGGAAGGCCCAGCCGATGGCGGCGCGGTCGCGGTAGTATTCTTTATTGCGGGCGATGAAGAGGGCAATGAATTCTTTCATGGGTTCCTGGTTGTCAGTCCCTGAGCTGGTGTCCGGTGAGTGTGATGAAAAGATCCTCGAGCGTCGGGTTGCGAACCCGCAGCGTCGACAGGTCGATGCCGCGCTGCATCAGTTCCGCGAGGGTTTTCTCGACGGAGGTGGTGATGATTTCCAGCTGGTCCTCGCCGGCGATCAGTTCGCCGCTCATGCCGGCGAGAGCGGGCGCGTGACCGTCGATGTCGAGACAGACGCGCTTGTGGGGCAGGTGCTTGTCGAGCAGGAAGCGCGGCGAGCCCTGATCCACGATGCGACCGTGGTCCATGATCACCAGTTCATCGCACAGCAGTTCCGCTTCGTCCATGTAGTGGGTGGTGAGCACGATGGTCTTGCCGCGTGTCTTGATGCTCTGTATCAGCTCCCAGAAGCGGCGCCGCGACTGGGGGTCGAGGCCGGTGGTGGGCTCGTCGAGAAAGACGATCTCCGGGTCGTTGATGAGTGCCAGCGCCAGCAGCAGGCGCTGCTTCTGGCCGCCGGACAGCTTGTTGGCCTCGCGGTCGATGAACTCGCCGAGCGAGCATTGCTCCACCAGCAGCTCAACCGGCAGGGCCTTCTTGTAGAAGTTGTGGAACAGCTCCAGCACTTCACGCACGGTGAGGAAATCCGGCAGCGAAGTGGATTGGAACTGGATGCCGGTCTGCTGCGAGAACTGCTTGCCGGGCGCTTTGCCCTTGTAAAGAATGGTGCCGCTGGTGGGGTCGGTGATGCCCTCCATCATTTCGATGGTGGTGGTCTTGCCCGCGCCGTTGGGGCCGAGCAGGCCGAAGCAGATGCCGGGGCGGATGCCGAAGCTGACGCCGTCCACTGCCGTGACGCTGTTGCGGTAGATCTTGCGCAGGTCTTTTACTTCGAGAAGGTATGTCATTCAGATGGCTGTCGGTTCGCGTGAAATGTGGCCCTGGGGGATGTGGAGCGCTGGGCCGGGGTGGCGAGCGGTGGTATTAAACCATCCCATCTGGTATTTTTCGAGCTGCTCCTGCGTCGTCTCGGACAAATCATAAATGCCGGGTTCCAAGGTACTCAATGAAATTACACAACAAGATCGCCGGCTTCTTTGGCTATGAGCTGATCAAGCGCCGCAAGCATCCCAGCCCGGCTTCCCATGTCATCAATCTGATTCGACGCCAGCGCATCGATGTGGTGCTCGATGTGGGCGCCAATAGCGGACAGTTCGGCGCCATGCTGCGCGACTGGGGCTACCGCGGTGATATCCACTCCTTCGAGCCGGTCGCGGAAACCTTCGCGGCGCTGCGCCAGAGCGCTGCCGGCGACAGTGCCTGGCACACCCACAACCTGGCGCTGGGGGATGTACCGGGTGAGCAGGTCATCAATGTCAGCGCATCGTCCGACCTGTCGTCGTTTCTTGCCGCCAATGCCTTTGGTGAGGATAAATACGCCGATATCGCCGTGTCTGCCACTCAGGCGGTGGCAGTGGCAAGGCTCGATGAGTTTCTGTCCGCCAGGCCCGAGCTGTTCGCCGCCAGGAATATCTTCCTCAAGATGGACACACAGGGCTATGACCTGAACGTGCTGCGCGGCGCCGAGACGGTTCTCGATCGCATCGATGTGCTGCTGTCGGAGCTCTCCCTCATTCCCATCTACACCGACATGCCAGACTACCTGGAAGCGCTGCGCCTGTATCGCAACTACGGCTTCGTCCTCACCGGGCTTTATCCCATCAGTCGCCGCGACGACTTCAGCGTGATCGAAATGGATTGCATGTTCATCAGGGCCACGACTGCCAGCCACGAACCTTACTGACACAGGCGGGTTGCGGGCCCGGGAGTGAACCCCAAGCCGTTAGTGCCGCGATCTCGATTCGACGGAGTTGCACGTTTCAAGTTACACGTTTCACGTAAACGCCGAGACAACACTACGACCGATGCACTGGGCCTGCCCCTGTAGGAGCCTGCCTGCAGGCGACAGAACCATCAAGATACACAACAGGTCGCCTGCGGGCAGGCTCCTACAGGTGCTCTTTTTCATTGCTTGGCCTCAGGTTAAGCTCGGGCAGAACCCGGTTCTCGCAGCGCTCCGGCTCAAAGCTTACGGTCTATAGCTCGTTCTTTGCCGTCAAGGCACGGTATAACCGCCGTCGACCACCAGGCTGTGGCCGGTGATGTAGGCCGCCTGTTCCGAACACAGCCACAGTACCGCGTTGGCCATGTCGTCGGGCTCGCCGATCCGGCCCATGGGAATGGCCTTCGCCGCGGCGCTGGCTACCATGGGAATACCTGCGACGATGGGCGTGTTGGTGAGGCCCGGGCAAATGGCGTTGATGCGCAGGCCGGTCTTGGCATAGTTGAGCGCGGCGGCCTTGGTGAGGCCCACCACACCGTGCTTGGAGGCGGTGTAGCAGAAGCCCGGGCTCGCCACCAGGCCGGCCACGGAGGCGGTGTTGACGATGGCGGGCGTCAGCTGCTTGAGCAAATAGGGTATCTGGTGTTTCATGCAGAGCCACAAGCCCTTGAGGTTGATGTCCATGACCCGGTCCCAATCCTCCACATCGAGGTCGGTGAGGGCGACGTCGGGCAGCGCGATGCCGGCGTTGTTGCAGGCGTAATCCATGCGCCCGAAGCGGTCGAGCGTGAACTCCACCATCTCTTCCACCTGATCCTCGTCCCGCACATCCGCGGCGATGAAGTCCGCTTCACAGTCAACCCCCAACGCGGCGATGGCTTCGAGGGTTTCCTTGCTGCCCTCTGGCAGGCCGCTGATGACCACATCGGCACCGGCTTTCGCAAAGGCAATGGCAATGGCGCGACCAATGCCGGAGGTACCACCGGTGACCAGGGCGACCCGGCCGCTGAAATCGTGTTTCATTATCGTTCTCCGAAGTGGAATGCCGTGTCGAGAGCCTATCATGCTCCATCGTTTTGGTGTTGGGTTTCAGGTTTAGTTGACAGTTTACAGTTGACAGTTAACAGGGGGGTGCCACGCTGATACTGTGAACTGTGAACTGTGAACTGTGAACTGTGAACTGTGAACTGTGAACTG
>CAYXXZ010000213.1:0-3507 GCA_964469165.1 uncultured Porticoccaceae bacterium | reverse complement strand
TGCTGTTCCTCGCCATCGGCGCGGTGGAATGGCTGACCATGGCGCGCATCGTGCGCGGCCAGGTGCAGAACCTGCGCCGCCAGGAATTCATCGAAGCGGCGCAGAGCCTTGGCCTGTCGCGCTGGCGCATCATCCGCAAGCACCTGATTCCCAACACCCTGGGGCCGGTGATCGTTTACACCACCCTGACCATTCCCAGCGTGATGCTGCTGGAAGCCTTTTTGAGCTTCCTCGGCCTCGGCGTACAACCGCCGGAAAGCTCCTGGGGCCTGCTGATCAACTACGGGGTGGAAACCATGGAGGAATATCCATGGCTGCTGATCTTCCCCGGCTTGGCTCTGGCGATAACGCTGTTTTCGCTGAATTTTCTTGGGGACGGGCTGCGGGATGCGTTGGATCCGCGCAGTTCAAAAGATTGAGTTTTTGGTCGGACGTCTGACGTCTGACGTCGGACGCAAAAGCGGTCCGCGCCATGGGCCAGTAAGTTGGAGGAACGAAATCTTGGGTACACATCTTTTTCCACTACGGAGCGCTCTTAAAAAAGCGTCGGACGTCAGACGTCAGACGTCCGACCAAACATCCTCCGACATGGCCCCCCAAGCCGCCCCCGGCAGGAACTAACCAATGGCACTCCTCAAAGTCACCAACCTGAAAGTCCACTTCCACACCCGCAACGGGGTGGTGAAGGCGGTGGATGGTGTGAGTTTTTCGCTGGAGGCGGGGCAGACGCTCGGTATCGTGGGGGAATCCGGGTCGGGCAAGTCGGTGTGTTGCTACAGCTTGCTGGATCTGATTCCGCGCCCACCGGGTAAGATCGAGGACGGCACGGCGCTGTTCGAGGGGGAGGATCTGCTCAGTTGTTCCGCCGAGCGCATGGCGCGCATTCGCGGCAACGATATCGCGGTGATCTTTCAGGATCCGATGACCTGCCTGAACCCCTATCTGACCATTGGCGAGCAGCTGATCGAACCCCTGCTCTTCCACCGCGGCCTCAAGCGCGAGGCGGCCAAGCGCCAGGCCATCGCGATGCTCGACGAGGTCGGCATCAAAAATCCCGAGCGCCGCTACGACAGTTATCCGCACGAATTATCGGGCGGCATGCGCCAGCGCGTGATGATCGCCATGGCGCTGATTGCCGAACCGAAACTGCTGATCTGCGACGAGCCCACCACGGCCCTCGACGTTACCATTCAGGCGCAGATTCTCAAATTGATCCGCGAATTGCAGCACAAGCGCCAGGTGGCGGTAATTTTCATCACCCACGACCTGGCGGTGGTGTCGCAAGTGGCCGATCATGTGCTGGTGATGCAGAACGGCAAGATGGTGGAAAGCGGCAGCGCCCACGAGCTCTTCGCCAATCCGCAAGAGGAATATACGCGCAAACTGATCGCCGCCATTCCCAGTGGCAGCAAGCCTGCAACGCAGGCTGCCGCGCAACGGCAACCCCTGGTGAAAGTCGAGAATCTGTGCACCTGGTTCAAGGACTATTCCATAGGTTTTTTCAGCCCGGCGGCACGCAAGGCGGACAGTCAGGTCAAGGCGGTGGACGGCGTCGACCTGCATATCGAGCGCCACGAAATTCTCGGTGTGGTGGGCGAATCCGGCTCGGGGAAATCCACCCTCGGGCGCGCCATTTTGGGCCTTGCGCCCATCACCAGCGGCAGCGTTTTCTACGATGGCACCAACATCGGCGCCTGTTCGCCACGGCAGATGAAACCGCTGCGGCGCAGGATGCAGATGATTTTTCAGGATCCCTACGCCTCGCTCAACCCGCGCATGACCATTTTCGAAACCCTGGCGGAGCCTCTGCTGGTACACGGGCTGGCGAATCGCAAGACGGTCACCGCCCAGGTGCTGGCCCTGATGGACGACGTGGGCCTGGCTCACACCCACATCCGCAAGTATCCCCACGAGTTTTCCGGTGGCCAGCGCCAGCGCATCGCCATCGGCCGCGCCATCGCCACCAAGCCGGAATTCATCGTCGCCGACGAGCCGGTATCGGCGCTGGACGTGACCATTCAGGCGCAGATTCTCGACCTGATTCTGGACCTGGTGGACAAGCACAACCTGACCATGATGTTCATCTCTCACGACCTCGGTGTGGTGCGCTACATTGCCGACCGGGTACTGGTACTGCACCACGGCAAGGTCGTAGAGCAAGGCGACACCGAAACCCTGTGGACGGCACCGCGAGAGGAATACACGAAAAGCCTGCTGGCGGCGATTCCACAATTTTCAGGATCAAAGGGAGCGGAGCTGTAAGCTCCAAGTTAAGCGCTGGCAGAATTCAGTTCTGTCAGAGTTCAGTTCTTGCAATGCGCCTGCTTAAAGCTTATGGCTTACAGCTCGCCGGTTACTGTGTAAATCGCCAGAATGAGCCACTCACTTGCTGCGCCGACGTCTACCGCCATGTTGCATTGCGCCGATTACCGCACGAATTTCGCCGAGCTCGATCGACTGCTTACCCGCCACGTGGCGCTGTGGCAGATCCGGCCTTTCCATTGTCGTGAATTGTGCTGGATAGAGAGCCACCCGACACTGTGCGACGCTCTGTTGAAACTCGATGAAACCGCGTTGCAAGCCTTGGAGAGTAGCGAGGAGGCGCTCAGCCAGTGGCTGTGTCCGTGGCTCGGCGACGATGCCCGGCGGCTGGTGGCGCTGACGCGGCTACCTGTGGTGGCGCAGCGGGAGCGCGTGGCTCCCGCGCGTTTCGAGACAGGTATCCCAGGACGAAAATGGCTGCAGATTCAGGCGTTCGCCGCTGCCCTGCCGCAAGAAAATACGCCATTGCTCGAATGGTGCGCGGGCAAGGGCCACCTGGGCCGCCTGCTGGCGGTAACGGACAAGCGTCCCGTCACCAGCCTGGAATGGCAACAGGCGTTGTGTCAGGCAGGGCTTTGCGAAGCGCAGCGCATGGGCGCACAAATGCGTTTCGTGCACGCCGACGCCTTCGCGCCGGACAGTCACCGCTATCTTGCAACCGGCGGCCACGCCGTGGCACTGCACGCGTGCGGCGATCTGCATCGCACCCTGATACGACACTGGGCGGCGAGTACCAGCAGCCATCTCAGCCTGTCGCCCTGTTGCTACCATCTCATTCGCAATGAATATTACGAACCGCTGTGCGATGCGGCAAAGAAAAGTGCATTGCGCCTGAGCAAGACGGACCTGCATCTGGCGATCGAGGAAACCGTCACCGGCGGGCGCGGGGCGCGGCGCAGGCGCCACACCGAAGTGCTGTGGCGTTTGGCATTCGATGAATGGCAGCGCGAAGCGCGCGGGCTGGATCAATATCTGAACGTGCCAGCCTTTCCAAAAAGTCTGCTGTCCGGGGATTTTGCCGCGTTCCAGCGCTGGGCGGCACAGGAGAAAGGTCTTGCACACGCGGGACCGCTCGACTCCGCAATGTGGCTGGCAAAAGGTGAAGCGCGCGTGCGTTTGGTGCGGCGCATGGAACTGGTCAGCCATTTTTTTCGCCGCGCGCTCGAACTCTGGCTGGCGCTCGAC
>CAYXXZ010000212.1:0-3545 GCA_964469165.1 uncultured Porticoccaceae bacterium | reverse complement strand
ACCACCAGGGTCGGAATCAGGGTGTAGCGCAGATTCTGGAGGAACAGCAGCATCACCAGAAATACCAGGACCACCGCTTCGATCAGGGTGATCACCACCTTCTTGATCGCTACGCTGACGAAAGTCGAGGTATCGTACGGCGTCGAGTACTCGATGTTGTCGGGGAAGCCCGCCGACAGCTCCTCGAGACGTTTCTTCACGCCATTGACCGTGGCGATGGCGTTGGCGCCGGGCGCCAGCTGGATCGCCCCCGCGATGGCCGGGCGGCCATTGACGCGGTTCTCGAAATCGTAGGTTTGCGGTCCCAGCTCGATTCGCGCCACGTCGGACAGATAGACCGCCGAGCCATCTTCGTTGGCGCGCAACAGGATTCTGCCGAATTCCTCGGGCGTGCTCAGCATGCCCTTGACCACCAGCGTCGCGGTGAGCTCCTGCTCCAGGGTTCCCGGCTTGCCGCCGAAGCTGCCGGCGGGCACCTGAACGTTCTGGGCGGCAATCGCAGACGTGACGTCGCTCACCGACAGGCCGTAGCCCACCAGTTGCTGCGGGTCGATCCACACACGCATGGCCGATTCCGCGGCAAAGAACTGCACCCGGCCGACACCGGGAACGCGGCGGATCTCGTTGTTGACATTGCGCGCGGCAAAATCCGCGAGCTTCGCCACATCCGTCTCGGCACTGCCCTCCTTGTAGGTAAGGGCGTACATCATCAGGAAGTTGGCGTTGGCCTGCTCCACGTGGATGCCCTGTCGTATCACCTCTGGCGGCAAGCGCGCTTCGACTTTCTTCAGGCGGTTCTGGACATCGACCTGCGCCAGATCCGGATCCGTGCCCGGCTCGAAGGTGACGAAAATTTCCGCGCTGCCATTGGAGGCGCTGGTCGACTCGTAGTACAGCAGCCCCTTGGCGCCATTGAGCTCTTCCTCGATGAGACTCGTGACCGAATCGGCCACCACCTCGGCGGAGGCGCCAGGGTAGTTGGTGTAGAGCATCACCTGCGGCGGCGCCACCACCGGGAACTGGGCGACCGGCAGCGAGGGAATCGCCAGCAGGCCCGCCAACGAAATGAAGATGGCCACCACCCAGGCGAAGTTGGGGCGATCGATAAAGAAATTAGGCATGGTTCAATTCTCCGAAGCGCGACGATGGCGTTGCTGTCATCCCTTGCCGTCGGCGGCTTCGCTTCTGATGACGACATTCTGGCCGGGCTGGACGGCGCCCCCCACGATCACGTTGTCCCCCGGCTCGAGGCCGCTGAGGATCTGCCACGACGCGCCCGCCATGACGCCGGTCTGCACCGGTCGCGCCTGCACCACCCCTTCGTCGCCCACCACCATCACCTGGGGACGGCCATCGCCGCTGCGCACGATGGCGCGCTGCGGGATCAGAATCGCTTGCGGATCGACGCCGAGCACGATGGTGGCGCGCACGTACATGCCGGGGAGCAGAACGCCGTCGGGGTTGGTGAATTCGCCGCGCAGGGATACCTGCCCGGTGGCCTGATCCACCGAGATATCGGAGAACAGCAGGCGTCCTTTCTGTTGGTAGTCGAGCCCCTCCACAGACAGCGTCACACTGCGCGCGCCCTTGTCCTGGCCCGCGGATTCGTCGCTTGCCGCGGCGCGCATTTTCAGCACTTCCGCGACCGGCTGGGTAAAGTCCACGTAAACGGTGTCGATCTGCTGAATCGTCGCCAGCGGCGTGGCTTCGTCCTGCCCCACCAATGCGCCCTCGGTGACATTGGCGCGACCGATCCGGCCACTGATCGGCGCCTTGACCGCCGCGTAATCCAGATCCAGTTTCGCGGTATCCACGCCCGCCTTGGCCGCCTGGCGAGCCGCCCTGGCGGTGCGGAACGCCGCCTGCGCGCTATCGAGATCCTGCTGGCTGATGGCGCCGGTGCCCCTGAGTTTTTCATAGCGCTTGAGTGCCGTCTCGGCTTCATAAAGCACGGCTTCGGCGCGCGCCATCTCGGCCTCGGCGCGCGCCAGTGCCATCTCGAACGGCGCGGGATCGATCTCGAACAGCACCTGGCCCGCCTCGACGCTGGCGCCCTCCTCGAACAGGCGCCGCAGCACGATGCCCGGCACCCGGGCGCGCACCTCGGCGATGCGCAGCGGCGCGACGCGGCCTGGCAGTTCGCGGGTCAGCTTCAAGGGTTCATGGGCGACCTGCTTCACATCCACTTCCGGCAGTGACGCATCCATCGCCGCCTGGGGGCTCTGCCCACAGCCGGCCACCAGCAAGGCCGCAGACAAGGGGATGAGCAAGACAATCTTCGAGAAAGAGAGGAATGAAGGCATTTTCACAGACTTTTTCGCTTGAGAATGCCGTTGATTATATTTGTGCGATCCCAAAAAGACCAATATAAATCTTTTTAGATTTATTTTATATATTCATGTCACATATAACACAAAAGCATAGGTGCGCTGGCTGATTGTTAGCCGCCAAAAACAATCCAATCAAAAACAAACAGTTGCCGAAACCGTTCAAAAACGACGGGCGCCCCCCTGGGCGCTTGACAATCTGAAGCTCTATAGTCTCAAATTGGTCTATATTGCATAAAGTCCCTTTTTCCCTTTAACTACAAACACTATGACCACCCAACCCCACACCACTGATGAAAGATTGCTGCGCGCCCTCGCGGTTGCGGTCGTGCAGCAACCGCGCGCCACGCTCCACGACCTGGCGCGAGCCGCCAACGTCAGCAAGGCCACCCTGCACCGCTTCTTCAGAACGCGTGAACAGCTGATCGAGACGCTGCGGAACTATTGCGTCACGCTCATGGGACAGTTGCTCGAAGACGCCAACCTGGCGACCGCCGAGCCTCTCGCCGCGCTGCGCCAGCTGATCGGCAGCCATCTCGCGCACAAGGAATTCAGTTCATTTCTCATTTATCACTGGAAGCCGGAATCGAGTTCCGTCGAAGAGAGCAAGGATGTCTGGAAAGAACACGAGGCCAGCATGGACGCCTTTTTCCTGCGCGGACAGCAGGAAGGCGCGTTTCGCATCGACATCAGCGCGCCCTGCATGACCGACGCCTTTGCACACCTGCTGTGCGGCATGGTGGAGGGGGAGAGACAGGGAAGGCTGGCCCGGGCGGGACTCGCCCAGGCCATGGAACAATTGTTCCTGCACGGTGTGCAGACACCGGAAACCAGGAGCACTTCATAAAACCGGCTGCATCGGTTCACGCGACCCGGCTGTGCCGGGTATCAATCCTTACCGTTACCGATGAATCGATAAACGATGGCGCCGATCACACCGCCGATAATGGGCGCAACCCAGAACACCCACAATTGCGCGACCGCCCAATCGCCCACGAATACCGCCACACCGGTGCTGCGCGCCGGGTTGACGGAAGTGTTGGTCACCGGAATCGAAATCAGGTGAATGAGAGTGAGACACAGGCCGATGGCAATAGGCGCGAACCCCTGCGGCGCCCTCTTGTCGGTGGCACCGAGAATGACGATGAGGAACATCATCGTCATCACCACTTCCGTGATCACGGCAGAGGTGAAGCTGTAGCCGCCCGGTGAGTGCTC
>CAYXXZ010000211.1:0-3559 GCA_964469165.1 uncultured Porticoccaceae bacterium | reverse complement strand
CCACTATCTGCTAAGATGACTCGCTGATTCATTCAGGACAGCTGTTGCCAATGTCTTTTTCCCGCACCCTGCGCATTGCCACCCGCAAGAGTCCTCTGGCTCTCTGGCAGGCGGAGTTCGTCAAATCCCGTCTCCTGCAATTTCATCCGCAACTCGATATCGAGCTGGTGGGGTTCACCACCAAGGGCGACCGCATCCTCGATGCGCCGCTGGCCAAGGTCGGCGGCAAGGGGCTTTTCGTCAAGGAACTGGAAACCGCCATGCTCGAAGGCGCGGCCGACATTGCCGTGCACTCGATGAAGGACGTGCCCATGGAGTTCCCGGCGGGGCTTGGCTTGGCAGTGATCTGCGAGCGCGAGGATCCTCGCGACGCCTTCGTGTCGAACCGCTGGGAACATCCCGACGCGCTGCCGCAGGGCGCGGTGGTGGGTACCTCCAGCTTGCGGCGCCAATGTCAGCTGCGGGAAAAATATCCCCATTTGCGTATCGAACACCTGCGCGGCAATGTTCAGACCCGCCTGGCCAAACTCGACGCCGGCGAATTCGACGCCATTCTTCTCGCCACGGCGGGCTTGCTGCGCCTCGATCTGGCGGAAAGAATTCGCCTGCGCCTGCCGGATACCCTGAGCCTGCCCGCCGGAGGGCAGGGCGCAGTGGGTATCGAATGCCGGGAGGACGATACCGAGTTGCGGCACTTGCTCGCACCCTTGCACCATCATGACACCGCGATCTGCGTGAGCGCCGAGCGCGCCATGAATCGACGTCTGGAAGGGGGCTGCCAGGTGCCCATCGCCTGCTACGCCCGCCTGCTGGCGGACGGACAAGTGCATCTGCGCGGGTTGGTCGGTTCCGAGGACGGCGCCACCATGTTGCGCGACGAACTCTGGGGAAAACCAGAAGAGGCGGAAGCCCTGGGCATCCAGATGGCGGAACGCCTGCTGGAGCGCGGTGCCGGTGACATTCTGCGCCAGGTCTATGGCCGCTGAGCTCGATGCCTTACGGGTGCTGCTGCCGCGCCCCCACAGGGATGAAGATAGCTTTGCCGATCAACTTGCCGCAATGGGTTGCCAGGTGGCAAGGCTGCCGGTGCTGCGCATCGTGCCGCTGTTGCGGGATGCTCGCGAAAGGGCTGCCTTTTGCGCCGAACTCAGCCGCCATCGACACATCGTCTTCGTCAGTATCAACGCTGTTCAAATAGCCCGCGACCTGTTGGCGCACAGCGACCGCGATTTTGCTCCGGACGCGAGATTCTATGCGGTGGGAAGCGCCACCGCGCAGGCGCTGGGTGATCTCGGCCTACCGGTGATCTATCCGCAGCGTGACGCCACCACGGAGGGACTGCTACGCGAACCGCAGCTCGCCCAGGTGTCGGGAGAGGAGTTTCTGATCTGCCGCGGCCGCGACGGCCGCAATGTTCTGCGCGACACGCTCGCGAAGCGGGGCGCAACCGTGGTGTGCCGGGATATTTACGCTCGTGAGCCCAGTGCGGCCTGCCGGGATGAGATCCGCCGGCTGCTCGGCGAGCGCCGCATCGACATCGTTGCCATACACAGTGGCGCTGTCTTTGCGGCACTCTGGCAGCTGCTTGACGACGAAGGCCGCAGTCTTTTGCGTGAACTGCCCTTGGTGGTTCCCGGCGAACGGGTCGCGAATTTGCTCCGTGCGGAGGGCTGTCGTGATCTGGTGATCGCCGACAGCGCGCTGACGGACGATATGACCGAGGGGCTGATTCGCTGGTACACTCGTCGAGGACGCCGATCTGCGACATGACGCTGGGCACAGCCCGGGAAACGACACAGGAAGGACAGGATTGTGGATAACGACCCCAAGGCAAATCCGCCGGATGCCGCCGAATCCAAAACAGAAAGTACCCAACCCGCGACGCAGGCCGGCATCGCGGATAGCGAGCCCCTGAACAGCAAGGCGGAGCCCTCCGCGGGCGGCGACAAAAAGCGAGCGCCAAACCCGGCCCGCAACAAGGAGCCGACCCGAAAGAAAAGTTCACTGTTGAGAAACCTGATACTGCTGCTGATTCTGGTGGCGTTGGCCGTGGGCGGCTATCTGGGGTGGCACCAATACGGGCCGCAGTTGCGGGCGCAATTGCAGGACAAAGCGCCCGCGAGTTCAACGCCGACGCCAACCAGCAGCGAGCCGCGCCCGCACGCGCAGAGTCAGTCGCGGGAAACGGCCCAGCCCGACGCCAGCCTCGAAGCACTCGCCATGCTGGAGGCGCGTCTCGACCGCCACCAGGCCCAGGTCGACGCAGTTCGCGACGAAGTGCAGGCGCGCCTTGCCGATATACAGTTGCAACTGACCAGCCAGCAAGAGCGTCTGCGGACGTTGTCCACCACAACCCGGGAAGACTGGCTGCTGGCGGAGGCAGAATATCTGCTGCGCCTTGCCAACCAGCGCATTCTCACCGAGCGCCAGACCCTGAATGCCACGGCGCTGCTGGAAACCGCCGACGCCATTCTGCGCGATCTCAACGACAGCGCCTTGTTTGCCGTGCGCAAGGCTCTGGCGGACGACATCACCCGCGTCAAGATGGCGGGCGTGGTGGATCGCGAAGGCATTTACCTGCGTCTCGATGCTCTGATGAGCGCCATACCGCAATTGCGCGCACCACTGGTGGAAGATGCGATCGCCGACCAATCCGCGGCGGCGCCGGAGGACCTGCCCTGGTACCTGAAGCTCGCTCATAACGCCCAGGCGGCGCTGGTGAAGATGTCCGGCATCGTGCGTGTCGAGCGTCTCGATGCGCCTCTCGAGCCGGTGTTGCTGCCCTCCGAGCAGGCGCTGCTGCAGCTCAACCTGCGCGCGTCACTGGAACAGGCCCAGCTCGCCTTGATGCGGGAAGAGCCGAAGATTTTTATTGCAAGCCTGACGCGGGCCGAAGAGCTCATCACGCAGCGCTTCATCGACAATCAGCAGGCCGAGGTATTCCGCGCCGAACTCAGCGCGTTACTCGACGAGGACATTGCCCAGCCATTGCCGGTGCCCCAGGCATCTCTCGCTGCGCTGCAGGACTATCTGCGCACCTGGCACAACCGCCATCCGGCGCCCGAGGAGGGTGGTGAAGCGGGGGTTGCCCCGTGAGAAAACTGCTGATCGTTCTTGTCGTGGCGCTGGTGGCCGGCGCCGCGGCGCACCAGTTCCTGTCCGCCCGACACGGTTTCCTGTTGCTCACATTTGGCAACCATGTCGTCGAAACCACCCTCTGGGGTGCTTTCCTTTTCGCTTTGCTGTTACTGGCCTCGGCCTTCCTGCTTTGGCGCGTTCTGGCTTTGCTTGCCTACCCGCGCCACTGGTGGCGGATCAGGCGTGGGCGACGCCAGGTGCGGGTACGCAACCAGACAGTGCAGGGAATGCTGGATTATCTCGAAGGCAACTGGCCGCGGGCGATGGAGAATCTTGAAAAAAGCCTCGGGCGCTCGCAAACCCCCGCTCTCAACCACCTTGGCGCCGCAGCGGCAAGTTTCAATCTCGGTGACAACGCCCATGCGCAGGATCTGCTCCAGAAGGCAGAGGAAAACGGTGTCTCGGACAATCTCACCGCCGG
>CAYXXZ010000210.1:1765-3596 GCA_964469165.1 uncultured Porticoccaceae bacterium | reverse complement strand
CCTCCTTCCACACCCGTTCCGGGATGAGATGACCAAGCTCGCCGCTGCACGACAGCGTTCGCATCAGGCCGATGGTTTCCGGCGCAATGACAAAACCCAGATGGTGGTAGCGCGCGGCAAAGCGAGCGACGCGCAGCACCCGCAAGGGGTCTTCGGCAAAGGCTGGCGATACATGGCGAAGCACCTTGTTCTCCAGATCGGCTCTGCCGCCGTAGGGGTCGATGATGTCACCTTCGGGACTCTTGGCCATGGCATTGATGGTCAGGTCGCGGCGGATGAGATCGTCTTCGAGATTCACTTCGGCGCCCGTGTAGAACGCGAACCCCTTGTAGCCGTGGCTGGTTTTGCGCTCGGTGCGGGCAAGCGCATATTCCTCGCCGCTGTGCGGGTGAATGAACACGGGAAAGTCCTTCCCCACCGGGCGATAGCCCAGTTTGGTCATGCCCTCGGGGCTGCCGCCGACAACTACCCAGTCTCTCTCCGAGAAGGGATAACCGAGCAATTCATCGCGGACCGCGCCGCCAACCAGGTAGATTTTCATGGCTCAATGATAGCAGTCATTGTGTGGGGCTATAAGCAGGTTAACAGTTGGCAGATTAAAGCCTGTGCTCTTGCTGTTAACTGAAAACTATAAAGTTTGCCGCCGATGGGATAAATTCCTGCAGAAATCGGAGTAAAGCGATGCTGACGGCATATCTGGTGAACACTGACGGCAAGATGGAGCGCGGTGGCGAAGAGCTCATCGAGCGCTGGCGCGCCATGCCCGGCAGCCGCATCTGGGTTGATCTCAACAACCTTTCCGAGCCGGAAGAAGACCGCGTGGTGAAACAGTTTGGTCTCCATCCGCTGGCGCTGTCCGACGCTAGGCGCGTCAGCCATCCGCCCAAGATGGAGATGTTCGAAGATCATCTGTTCATCCTTCTACGCGGCCTGGATGCGGACACCACCGATCTCGAATTTGGCACCATGCAACTGGCGCTGTTCGCAGGTGCCGACTTTCTTGTGAGTCGGCACGTCGAAAAATCCGTCAGCTTGCTGCAATGGCAGAGCGTGCCGGAACTGGCCAGGACCCTCAGGGATGGCGGCGTGCGCCTGGCGCTGGAAATCTCGGCGACGGTGGCGCGCCGCTACCTGGATCTGCTGTCGGAGTTCGAGCCGCGTTTGACCGAGCTCGAGGATGAGCTTCAGGACAACCCCGGCGACGGCGCCATGCGTGAGCTGACCCGCTACCGCACACGCCTGCGCAAGCTGCGCCGTATCTTCAACTACCACACGCGTCTCTTCGAAAATCTGCGCAGAGAGGAAAAGAACGCGTTTTTCAATCCGGCTGCCAAGGAATTTCGGCACCGCCTGATGGACGTATACGAGAAATACGAGCGCCTGCAGTCACTCTCCACCATGCACTACGAACTGGCCGGAGACCTGGTCGAAGGCTATATCTCTCTGACCAACCACGCCCTGAACAACACCATGCGGATACTGACCGCGCTGACCGCCATCTTCGTGCCCCTCACTTTCGTGGCGGGCATCTACGGCATGAATTTCGAGTACATGCCCGAACTGAGCTGGCGCTGGGGGTACTTTTTCGTGCTGGGCGCGATGCTGGTGGTCATCATCGTGCTCATCACCCTGTTCCGGCGCATACGTTGGCTATGAAGCCATCCGAAAGACCTTGGGCATCGGCGCCAAAGCGGGTAGAATAGCCGCCCTGTCAAACGGCGGCGCGCACAGTCTCCGTTCGACATTTGCGTCAAGCACCCGTAGCTCAGCTGGATAGAGCGCTGCCCTCCGGAGGCAGAGGCCAGAGGTTCGAATCCTCTCGGGTGCGCCA
>CAYXXZ010000210.1:0-1665 GCA_964469165.1 uncultured Porticoccaceae bacterium | reverse complement strand
TGAAGATCGAATTCGACAACAACAAGAACCAGCGCAACATCCGCGAACGCGGCCTGTCGTTTGAGTCTGTTGCCGATTTCGATTTTGCAACAGCGCTGATTATCGAGGACACCCGGCGCGACTACGGCGAAACCCGCTACCGCGCACTCGGTCTGGTCAACGGCAGGCTTCACTCGCTGGTGTTTACCGAGACCGCCCAAGGCATTCGGGTAATCAGTTTCCGCAAAGCCAATCAACGCGAGGTCACAGGCTATGAGCACAAAACGCAAACCTGACGCGCCGGACCGTGACAACCCGGAATGGACAGACGAGGATTTCCGCAACGCAAAACCGGTGACGGCACTGCCCAAATCGCTGCAAACCAAGCTGCGCCGTGGCCGCCCACCGGCGGAAACACCCAAGCAGCAAGTCACCTTGCGCCTGGATGCCGAGGTGCTGGAGTACTTCCGCGCCACCGGCGCCGGCTGGCAAACCCGGCTGAACGACGCACTCAAAGAGCAGATCAAGCGCCGGGCTCGGGGCTGACCACATTCAAGTGCGGCCTCGTGGGGCTTGCCGCCTTGCGGGGGTGCGCCACCTGCCTGTCTATAGTTGTCTACGGATATGTCCCCAGCCTTGAAAAAGCCCGCATTTTGCGGGCTTTCCTGCTGTGGCTTGCAAAATTTCTGGCACCAACAGCTGTACAGCCCTCCTCTTGCATCAGGGCAGTGACCGGCTTGGTGTACGGTCAATGAATACCCCTGTTTGTTGGATGCGTGAGTATACTCAAATGGTTCGGGTGCGGGATGCACACCGCAAAACGAGAACATGGTAGGGTTGCAGATGACGATCGATCTTTTTGGATGAGTCTGGAAAACACATCAGCCTGCAGCATTGATCCCCGCCACACCGTACTTTGAGCACCACAAGAGAACTGCGATCCAGATACTGGAGGCTCAAGAGCAACAACAATAGCTTTCCGGCACCCGATTACGGGCGTGCGGGGGCGAAAGGGTTCAGGAATCATCATGACAAAAAAAATCACACCACACCCGCGCCCCGTTCTTCAGGAGGGCGCCCTGGATTCGCGGACTCAATTGCCGAACCGCGACGGCTTTTATTATGACACCGCGCCGGTCATCGAGGCGCAGGATGCCTCTCTGGTATTACTGGTTATCGACATCGAAGGACTTGATTTCATTCTGCGCACCTTCGGCCCCGAGGAGCGGGACAGGGTGGTGCACGATATCGGCGATCGCATTCAGAAGACGGTCGATTCGGACAGCACACCCTACTACATTACCCAGGGCCGCTTTGCGGTTGTCCTGGCCGAGAATACCTACCTGCGCGCCACCCAGCGCGCTCGCGATCTGGTGGCCGGGCTGGAGAAGCCCTTCAATGTTTCGGGGATTGCCTATCATCTGGACGCGTATGTGGGCATCAGCCATTATCCCAACCATGCCAAAACCCAGAAGGAACTGGTGCGAACAGGTGTTTTCGCCTGTCACCTGGCCAGGGGGGTGGAAAGCCGTTTCGCAGCCTTCGACCAACAGGTGGATGAGGAGGAAAGGCGGCGCTTTTACCTGATGCTGGACCTGGAGCAAGCACTTGAAAAACAGGACGAGATACGATTGGCATACCAGCCCCAGATCAATCTGGAAAGCGGCAAGTGCGTTGGCGCCGAGG
>CAYXXZ010000209.1:0-3604 GCA_964469165.1 uncultured Porticoccaceae bacterium | reverse complement strand
CTGCGTTTCAAGGGGCTGCGAAAGCTGCGGGTGTCGAGCAGGATCAACTGCACCTGCAGATCATTTACCGTCAGACTGTAGCTCTGGTGGACGCCGGGTTCATCCGCACCGCCGCTGGCGGTTTCCTCGAGGCCGAAAAAATCGAGAAAATAGCCTTTTGATACCAGGCGGTGAGGGTAGTCGCCACCACCGTCATTGATACCGTAATCGTGGTCGTCCCAAACGGCGAAAAGCGCAGTGCCGCGTGCGGCGGCATTGCTGCGAAAATCGCGATATGCGGGCGTGTTGCCCAGATCCCGGTAGGCATTGGCGATGCGCTGCGGGTCGGGCTGCTGCGCATAGGGGCCCTTGTCGGCGTACATATTGTCGCCGAGGAACACGAATGCCGCGGGGTCCAGGGCCTCGACCGCCTGCCACACGGGCTGCGACTGGGTGGGATAAAGACAGGAACCAAAAGCCAGGGTGCTGCTTCGCGGAATCTCCGTGGCCGCGACGCCAGCGGCGAAAAATGTCAGCAATCCCTGGGCAGCAAATCGCAATAGATTTTTCTTCATATGTAACAGCCTTTGTTGATACCGAGGTGAGCTATCAGCGCTACGTGCCACGCCCTGTAGGAGCCTGCCTGCAGGCGACCATTGCCGTTTTGTGTCCCCGTGGTTTTGTCTCGGTGCTTACGTGAGCAGTGCTGGATCGAGAGATTATGAACAGGTTCCAAGTTAAATGCTGACAGAACCCGGTTCTTCCAGCGCTCCTGCTTGAAGCTTACGGCTTATAGCTCAACGAGTCCGTGACCCGGATTTCCGACAGTGAGTAAGTGGCAGTGCTTTTCAGGGCCTTTTCATTCCTGTTTGAATCCGCACTTTCTCGCTATTCTCTTTGCTGCGTAATTGTAGCCGCTTGCGTAAAAACGGCCAGCATTGTATTGCCGCTAATATTCCTGCTCTTGAAAAAAGTGTTCGCGACCCTATGTATAGATAGGCCAACGGGATGTCTCTTTGAGAGCCCGAAGGCCAAACCTCAATGTAGTTTCGTATTGCTTCTTCAGGAGAATATGTCATGAGTACCATCGATTTTTCCCCATTCTATCGCAATAGCATTGGCTTTGACCGCATGGTATCGCTGCTCGAACATGCGCTGTCATCCGAGCCCGCCAGCGGCGGTTATCCGCCCTACAATATAGAAGTTCTGGATGACAACCGTTACGCGATCACCCTGGCCGTGGCCGGTTTCGATAGATCCGACCTCGATGTTTCCGTGGAGCGCGGCGTGCTGACCGTGCGCGGCAAGAAAGCCGAAAACGGTGCCAGAAAATACCTGCACCAGGGCATTGCCACCCGGGCCTTCGAGCGTAAATTCAACCTTGCCGATCACGTCGAGGTAACCGCTGCGGATATCAACAACGGCTTGCTGACCATCAGTCTGCTCAAGGAAATTCCCGACGCGATGAAGCCGCGCACCATTGCCATCAATCATGGCGGTGCCGCCATCGAGCACCAGGCACGAGCCGACGCGGACGGTGCAGTCGATGTAGCCTGAGTATCGCATGCGGCGGCGCGGTGTCGCCCTCGAGTTCGCAAAGCGCCGGGCAGATTTTTTGTCCGGCGCTTTGCCATGCACTATGCTTAACCAGTATTCGCAGGTTATCCGGTTATGGAATTCAAGGATTATTACAATATTCTCGGCCTGGCGCGCGATGCCAGCCAGGACGATATCAAACGTGCTTACCGCAAGCTCGCCCGCAAATATCACCCCGATGTCAGCAGCGAGGAAAACGCCGAGGATCGCTTCAAGGAAGTGAGCGAAGCCTATGAAGTGCTCAAGGATCCGGAAAAGCGTGCGGCCTATGACCAGCTTGGCAACCAGTGGCAGCAGGGGCAGGACTTTCAACCGCCGCCGGGCTGGGACCAGGGCTTCGAATTTCGCGGCGGCGGCTATACGCAGGCCGATCCCCACGCGTTCAGCGACTTTTTCGAGAGCCTTTTCGGGCGCGCCGATTTCAGTCATTTCGGTGCGGGCGGAGGGCGCCAGTTTCACGCCCAGGGCAACGACACCCACGCCCGCATCCTGATCGACCTGGAAGATGCCTATCGCGGTGCCAAGCGCCAGATTGCGCTCAAGCATTCCGAGCTCGGCGCTGATGGCCGCCCGCAAGTGCGCGAGCGCACATTGAACGTGACGATTCCCAAGGGCGTCATCGAAGGCCAGCAGATTCGCCTGTCAGGCCAGGGTGAAGCGGGATTGGGGCAAGGCAAGGCCGGCGATCTCTATCTGGAAATCCAGTTTCGTCCCCACCGCCATTACCGCACAGAGGGCCGGCATGTATACGTCGAGGTACCGGTGGCGCCCTGGGAAGCGGCACTTGGCGCCAAGGTGCGTGTTCCGACGCCCAGCGGTGGCGTCGAGGTAAAAATTCCCGCCAACAGCAAGACGGGCGGCAAGCTGCGCCTCAAGGGGCGCGGGATTCCCGCGCGTGACCCCGGCGATCTGTTTGTGGTAGTGCGTGTGGTGCTGCCGCCCGCCAATACAGAGACGGAGCGGGCAGCCTATGAGGCGTTTGCCAGTAAGTTTACTTTCAATCCTCGCAAAGACATGGGGGACGGGGCATGACCGACAATCCGAGAAGCGTCATCCTGGGCGATGAAGGCCTGCTTTCGCTGGCTGAATTGTGTCGCCTGTGCCGGGTAAATGCCGACCAGATTCAACTGCTGGTCGAGGAGGGCGTTCTCGAGCCCTCGGGCGCCGGCCCCGGTCAGTGGCGCTTCGAAAGCCTGTGTATTCTCAGGGTGCGGCGCGTGGTGCGCCTGGAGCGCGACCTGGGCGTGAATCTGGCGGGCGCGGCGCTGGCCGCGGAACTGCTGGACGAAATCGACAGGCTCAGGGCGCGGCTGCGGCGGCTTGGGGAGTTTTGAGATCTTTCTGAGTTTCACGCTACACGTTGCACGTTGCACGTAAAAGCCGGGGCAGCCTGTAGCCATTCGTGTGAATCCTGCTTACAGGCATTGCGCGCCGATATGATCGTCGGCACCCACGTGAAACCTGTAGCGTGAAACGTGCAACGGCCCTTCTAAAGCAGGCTCGCCCCTACCGCGAGGCCTGGTTTCGCCAGTTCATCGATGCGCTGCAACAGTGCGGGTTCGAGTTGCACGGTGGCCGCGGAGGCGTTTTCCGCGACGCGCGTGGCCTTGCGGGTGCCGGGGATGGGGAAGATGTCATCGCCCTGGTGCAACAGCCAGGCCAGCGCCAGTTGTGCAGGTGTCACATTCAGCTCCGCGGCGATGGCCATGAAGGGCGCGAAGCGGTCGCGGTTGGCGGCCAGGTTTTCGGGGGTGTAACGGGGATTGGCGCGGCGTCTGTCGTTTGCGCCGATTTCCACATCACCGCCGAGGAAGCCGCTGCCCAGCGGCGACCAACCCACCAGGGCGATGCCCAGTTCGCGCAGGGTGGGCAGCAGTTCGGCTTCCGCTTCGCGCCGCCACAGGGAGTATTCATATTGCACGGCGGCGATGGGATGAACCCTGTGGGCGCGGCGCACCTGTTCGGCGGTGACGTTGCTGAGACCCAGGTAGCGCACCTTGCCAGCGCTCACCGCATCGGCCATGGCGCC
>CAYXXZ010000208.1:0-3609 GCA_964469165.1 uncultured Porticoccaceae bacterium | reverse complement strand
GCGCTGGGCTTGCTGGCGCCGTTCATCCCTGAACAATATGGCGGCCCGGGGGGCGATTTCCTGCATCACCTGATCATCTGCGAAGAACTGGGTGCCTGCGCGGCGGGCGCCAGCGCCGGCGTTGCTCTGGAGTCGGGGCTGATTGCCGGGCATATCCTCAACTTTGGCACCGAAGAGCAGAAGTCGTACTGGCTGCCGAAAATCTGCTCGGGCGAAGCCATCGTTTCCGTGGGCATGACCGAGCCCCATACCGGCAGTGACGTGCAGGCCATCAGAACCACAGCGGTCAGGGATGGCGATGACTACGTCATCAACGGTTCGAAAATCTACATTTCCGGTGGCTTGATCACCGGCCTCAACGTGCTTGCCGCCAAGACCAACCCGGAGCTTGGCGGCAGGGGTGTGAGCCTCTTTCTGGTGGACCCGGAAACACCCGGGTTCATTCGCGGGCGCAACCTGAAAAAGATGGGCAAGAAGGGGTCGGATCTGGCGGAGCTCTTCTTCGACGATCTGCGGGTGCCGGCATCCTGCATGCTGGGCAAAGAGGGCGAAGGCTTCAAGATCCTGATGTCGGAACTGCCCAAGGAGCGGCTGACGATCGGTATCCGCTCGCTGGCGGCGGCGGAACTCGCCTTCGAGATGACACTGGATTTCGTCAAACAGCGCGAAGCCTTCGGCCAGAAAGTCATCGATTTTCAGAATACCCAGTTCAAGCTCGCGGAAATGAAAACGGAACTCACGGTGGGGCGCGCTTTCATGAACGATTGCATCGCCAGGGTCAAACGCGGCGACTTCGACAACAGCCTGTCGGCGATGGCCAAGCTGTGGCTTTCCGAACTGGAATGGCGGGTCATGGACCAATGTGTCCAGCTTCACGGCGGCGCCGGTTATATGGACGAATATCCCATATCCAAACTGTTCACGGCGGCGCGCATCCACCGTATCTATGGCGGCACGTCGGAGATCATGAAATACAGTATTGGCAGGGCGCTGTAAAAGCCGAGCGCTCACCATGAAATCGCCGGCGTCAGCCTGCGTGGGTTGGCCCCTGTCGGTCGCCGGCTCTTTGCTCGTTGCGTGAAAAACCAGAAGAGGTACATAACAGGAGAGGAAAATGTACAAATCGATAAAACACTCACAGAAATCATGCTATTTCGCGGCGGGTCTTCTCGCCTTGTCTCAGGCTGCGCTGGCTCAGGAAGGCGGCGGACGTCTTTCCATCGAAGAGATCATCGTCACCGCGCAGAAGCGGGCGGAGAGCCTTCAGGAAGTTCCCATCACCATCAGCGCGTTCAACAGCGCGCTGTTGGATCGAACCGGCGTTGCCGACACGGATGATCTGACGGTGGTTGTTCCCGGCCTGCAAATGGGCCGCCAGATCGGCTCTTCGGCGCCATTCCTGCGCGGTATCGGCACCCAGAACAGCTCGGCGGGCGATGAAAGCAGCATTCCCACGTACATCGATGGCGTGTTCATGTCGAGCATGGTTGCCTCGGTTCAGTCGTTCAGCAATGTCGAGCGTATCGAGGTTCTGAAGGGGCCGCAGGGAACACTGTTTGGCCGCAACGCCACGGGTGGTCTGATACACATCATCACCAAGGATCCCCAACAAGAATTTTCGGCGAATGTCCGTGCCTCCTACGGCTCCTACGACACCATCAATACCAGCTTTTACGCCACCGGCGGCATTACCGACAACGTCGCCGCGGATATCGCCATTTCCTACGCCAACCAGGGCGAGGGATATGGCAAGAACCTCACCACCGGCAATGATATAAACAAGGCCGATATCCACAGCAACGCCCTGCGCAGCAACTGGCTGATCGATTTCAGCGAAAACACCCAGGCACGCCTGTCACTGGATTACGCCGAGCGCAAGGAAAACACGGCCATTGCCCGCCAGCCGGCGCCGGGAGTGATCGGCGTGGATGGTGTAACGACCTTCAGCGGTGATTTCTATGACATCCAGGCCAACGGCGATTCATTCACCGATTCCGAGTCCTGGGGAGCATCGCTGAAGATCACCCATGAGTTCGGCAATGTGGACCTGGTCAGCATTTCCGCCTACCGGGAAAACGAATCTCTGCAATTGCTGGATCAGGACGCCACGCCGGCGAACATCATCCTGGCGCCCCTGCAAATCGAGTCCGAATTCTTCTCGCAGGAGATCCAGCTGCTGTCCACCTACGAGAGCGATCTGCAGTGGCTGCTGGGCCTGTATTACATGAACGACACGTCCAAGTACAATCCTTTCGAGCTGGGTGGCCTTGGCGTCGCGCCCGCGCAGCGTTTCATGGGCTTTCCCACCCAGGATACCGAGTCGTACGCGGCCTTTGCGCAGGCCACCTACACCCTGACCGACAACACCAGCATCACCGCCGGCCTGCGCTTCACGCGGGATGAGCGCGAACTGGATGTCAGCCGGTATATGGATCTTGGCGTGACGAACATGGTGCTGCCACAGATTCAGCGCAGCGAATCCTGGACCGAGCCCACCTGGCGCCTGTCCATCGACCACCGCCTGACTGACGGCGTCATGGCGTTTGCAAGCTACAGCCGCGGCTTCAAGAGCGGCGTCTACAACACCGCAGGTATCCTGAGTGTTGCCGGCACCGTCGGCCCGGTCGATCCCGAAGTGCTGGATGCCTATGAAATCGGCGTCAAGGCCGATTTGCTCGACAATCGCATGCGCTTCAACGCCTCGGTGTTCTACTACGAGTTCACCGACATGCAGTTGACCCGTATCGACAGCGGTATCACGCAACTGCTGAACGCGGCCGAGGCGGAAGTGCTGGGTGCGGAGTTGGATTTGACCGCGGTGGTGACTGAAAACCTTGAACTGAGGGTCGGCCTGTCGGTGCTGGATTCGGAATACACCAGCTTCCCCGGAGCGCCCATCACACAGCCGGACGCCGGCCAGCCGGTCACCATCGGTGATGCCAGCGGCAACAAACTGATCAGGGCACCTGACTACACCTTCAACGTCGGTGCCACCTATGAGGTGCCGACCGAGTACGGTATTGTCGGCACCACTGTGAATTACTACTACAACGATGGCTTTTTCTGGGAGCCGGAGAACCGTCTGGCGCAGGATTCCTACAGCATCCTCAACGCCGAGATTTCCTGGGCCAGCCCGGACGAGAAGCTGAGGCTCAGTATCTTTGGCAAGAACCTGACGGATGACGAATACTCGTTCTACGCCAACAGCGGCGGCTTCGGCGATCTCGTTTCCGCGGGCGCACCCAGAACAGGGGGCTTTGCGGTCGAATACAACTTCTGATCCCCGAGCCGCAAACGCACGCCGGACCGGCACTGCCCCTCATCGAGCAGTGCCGGTCCAGCTGTGCTGGAATAGTCGATCCACAGAATAATTTCAGTTTTCGAACATCAATCCTTGGCGCCGGGCAGAGAAACCATGTCGCAGTTGCAAGATCTCTTCAAGCCCATCCAGGTGGGCAACATGGAAGTGAAAAACCGGCTTGTGATGTCATCCATGTCGGCGGGCGTCTCGTTGGATAAGCAAGGCTATCCAACGGAAAACATGATTGCCTACTACGAGGAGCGCGCCAGAAGCCGCCCAGGCATGATGGGGGTGGGCGCCGGTGCCGT
>CAYXXZ010000207.1:0-3614 GCA_964469165.1 uncultured Porticoccaceae bacterium | reverse complement strand
AGAACCCCGCTTCATCCATTTGCGCGTTCACACCGAATATTCTCTGGTGGATGGCATCGTGCGAATCAAGCCGTTGATCAAGGCGCTGAAGGGCATGGCCATGCCGGCAGTGGCGATAACGGACGTCTGTAACCTGTTTGCCCTGGTGAAATTTTACAAGGCTGCGCAGTCCGTCGGGATCAAGCCCATCTGTGGCAGCGACCTGCAGATCATCAATGGCAGCGGCGACGGCCAGCACACCATGACCCTGCTGGCACAGAATGGCAGCGGCTACCACAATCTCACCTGTCTGATTTCGAAGGCCTATCAGGAAGGTCAGGTACAGGGTAAGCCCATGGTCCAGCGGGAATGGGTCGAAGAGCTGAGCGAGGGGCTGATTGCCCTGTCCGGCGGTGCCGATGGCGACATTGGCCGCGCCCTGCTGTCTGGCAAGACGCAAGTGGCCGAAGCCTTGCTGGAGCAGTGGATGGCTGTGTTTCCGCAGCGCTTTTATCTGGAGTTGAGCCGCACCGGGCGGGCGGGGGAAGAGGATTACATCCATGCTGCCATGGCGCTGGCAGCGGACAAGGGCTGTCCCGTGGTGGCGACCAACGAGGTGTGCTTTCTCGAACAGGAACAGTTCGATGCCCACGAGGCACGGGTCTGCATTCGCGAGGGCCGCACGCTGGACGACCCGCGCCGCGAACACCGCTACAGCGACCAGCAATATCTGCGCACGGAAGAGGAGATGTGCGAGCTGTTCGCGGATATTCCCGAAGCGCTCGAAAACAGCGTCGAGATCGCGCGGCGCTGTACGCTGGAACTGGAATTCGGCAAATATTACCTGCCGGACTACCCGGTGCCGGAGGGCATGACCGTCGACAGCTATTTTGCCGCGGTCGCCAACGAAGGCCTGGAGAAACGCCTTGCGGTAATTTTCCCCGAGGATACGCCCGACCGCGACAAGCGGTTCGCGGAGTATCGAGAGCGCCTGCGCTTCGAGCTCGACATCATTACCCAGATGGGTTTCCCGGGCTACTTCCTCATCGTCATGGATTTCATCCGCTGGGCCAAGCAGAACAACATCCCGGTGGGGCCGGGGCGCGGCTCGGGAGCGGGTTCGCTGGTGGCCTATGCCCTGGAAATCACCGATCTCGATCCCATTGCCTACGACCTGCTGTTCGAGCGCTTCCTCAACCCCGAGCGGGTGTCCATGCCCGACTTCGATATCGACTTCTGCATGGATAACCGCGACCGGGTGATCGACTACGTGGCGGAGCGTTACGGGCGCGCCGCGGTGTCCCAGATCATCACCTTCGGCACCATGGCGGCCAAGGCCGTGGTGCGCGACGTGGCCCGCGTGCAGGGCAAGTCCTACGGCCTCGCCGACAAGTTGTCGAAGATGATTCCCATGGAAATCGGCATGACCCTCGACAAGGCCTACGAACAGGAGGATATGCTCAGGGAATTTCTCGACAGCGATGAAGAAGCGCAGGAAATCTGGGAAATGGCGCTGCAGCTGGAGGGCATCACCCGCAACGTGGGCAAACACGCCGGCGGCGTGGTGATCGCGCCCACGCGCCTGACCGATTTCGCGCCGCTGTTCTGCGATGAAAGTGGCGGCGGTCTCGTCACTCAGTTCGACAAGGATGACGTCGAACAGGTCGGGCTGGTGAAGTTCGACTTTCTCGGCCTGCGCACCCTCACCATCATCGATTGGGCGGTGGCCATGGTCAACGCCAAGCGCGCCAAGAACAATGAAGAGCTGCTCGACATCAACCGGATTCCCCTCGACGACGCCGCGGTCTACGGCCTCACGCAGCGGGCCGAAACCACCGCGGTGTTCCAGCTCGAATCCCGCGGCATGAAGGAGCTGATGAAGAAGCTGCGCCCCGACTGCTTCGACGATGTCGTGGCACTGGTGGCCCTGTTTCGTCCCGGCCCGCTCGAGTCGGGCATGGTCGACGACTTCATCAACCGCAAGCACGGCCGCGCGGAAGTGGCCTATCCCCATCCTCAGTACCAGCACGAATCTCTCAAGCCCGTGCTGGAATCCACCTACGGCATCATCCTCTACCAGGAGCAGGTGATGCAGATCGCCCAGGTGCTCGGCGGCTACTCGCTCGGTGGCGCCGACTTGCTGCGCCGCGCCATGGGCAAGAAGAAGCCCGAAGAAATGGCCCAGCAGCGCGAGTTGTTCATGGCCGGGGCCAGGGAAAACGGTATCGACGATGAACTGGCCAGCAACATCTTCGACCTGATGGAGAAGTTCGCGGGTTACGGCTTCAACAAGTCGCACTCCGCGGCCTACGCGCTGCTCGCCTATCAGACCGCCTGGCTCAAGCATCACTATCCCGCCGAGTTCATGGCCGCGGTGCTGTCCGCCGACATGCAGAACACCGACAAGGTCGTGACGCTGGTGGACGAGTGCCGCAACATGAAGCTCAAGGTGACGCCGCCGGACGTCAATTCGGGACAGTTCGGTTTTACCGTGTCCGCCGCCGGCGAGGTGGTCTATGGTCTGGGTGCCATCAAGGGCCTCGGTGAAGGACCGGTAGAAAGCATCATTCAGGCGCGCGCAGGCAAGCCTTTTGTGGATCTCTTCGATTTTTGCGCGCGGGTGGATCTGCGCAAGGTCAACAAGCGTGCGCTGGAGGCCCTGATTCGCTCCGGAGCACTGGATGGCATCGGCCCCCAGGGCGATCCCGGCTTTGGCCGTGCGGTCATGCTCGCCGCCATGGAAGAGGCGATACGCCTTGCGGAGCAGCAGAGTCACAACGCCGCCAGTGGCATCGATGACCTGTTCGGCATGTCGGTGGCGGCGAGCGCGCCGGAGATCGGTTATCAAGGGTACAGCCGGGTGCGCCGCTTCACCGTCAAGCAGCGCCTGGCGGGTGAGAAGGACACCCTGGGCCTGTACCTCACCGGCCACCCGCTGGACGAGTATGTGGACGAGCTCTCCCACCTGGCTAACGACCGCATCAACTACCTCAAGCCGTCGCGGGAAAGCCAGCGGGTTGCCGGTCTGGTGGTGTCCATGCGCGCCATGAGAAACAAGAAAGGCGACAACATGATGTACATGGTGCTGGATGACCGCAGCGGTCGCATCGAAGTCGCGGTATTTGCGGACGCCTATCGGGAGTACCGCGACAAGATCGTCAAGGACGCGGTGTTGATCGTCGAGGGTGCGGTCAGTGAGGATGATTACAGCGGCGGCCTGAAGATGCGCGCGAACAGCGTCAGAACCCTTACCGAGGCGCGCATGCAGGCGGTCGACAGCCTGCGCCTCGACATCGATGCCGACAGGTTCACCAGCGAGCCGGTGGATGTCCTCGCCAACATCCTCGAGCCTTACGTGAATGGCGCATGCCCGGTGGTGGTTCGCTACCGGCGCCGCGATGCCGAGGGCGAGGTAAGACTCGCCGAGCAATGGCGCGTGGTGCCGGACGACGAACTGCTGAACAAGCTGCGCGACAGCTATGGACTGTCGTCGGTGAGCCTTCAGTATCGGTGAGGGGGCGGTGAGTTGTAAAAGTTTACAGTTTACAGTTGACAGTTATCAGGGGTGGGTCACACTGACCCTGTGAACTGTGAACTGTGAACTGTGAACTGTGAACTGTGAACTGTGAACTGTG
>CAYXXZ010000206.1:0-3651 GCA_964469165.1 uncultured Porticoccaceae bacterium | reverse complement strand
CCGTAAAGAGCCACGGTCTTGCCGTGAAAATCCAGCGCGTCGATATCATCCCAGAGGCTTTCCCAGTCTTCCTGCAGCTCGCCGTAATCCCAGGTGGGAATGCCGAGAATCAGCAGGCGGTAATCCGCCATGGCGGCGACGCCGCTGTCGGCGATATCGTAAATATCGACACGCTGTGCGCCGAGGTAATCGCGAATTTTTTCCGCGGCGATTTCCGTGTAACAGGTGGAAGACCCATAAAAAAGGCCAATTTTTTCCGTCATGGTCGATCCGATCACTCGCTGTTTTCGTCAGATACTGCCGTCGAAGCCATTCTGGCGCCAGGCTTCGTAGGCGATCACCGCCACGGCATTGGACAGGTTCATGCTGCGGCTTTGCGCCAACATGGGAATGCGCAGAAGACTGTCGGTGTCCAGGGCCTCACGAAATTCTCCGGAAAGGCCTCGCGTTTCCGGGCCGAATACCAGCGCGTCCCCCGGCGAGAATAGCGCATCCGTATAAAATCTTTGCCCTTTGGTGCTGAGCGCGTAGACCCGTGCAGGCCGTACAGCGGCGAGGAACGACGGCCAGTCGTCGTGGATGCGGACATCCTGCCACTCGCGGTAATCGAGCCCCGCGCGGCGCAGGCGCTTGTCATCCATCTCGAAGCCCAGCGGGCGCACCAGGTGCAGAAAGAAACCGGTGTTGGCGCACAGGCGAATGATATTGCCGGTATTGGGCGGAATTTCCGGCTCATAGAGAACGATATGAAGCATCTGCATGGCGCCTGTTGAGAATCACTGTGCCGCAAGGGACGCCATTCCGGGAAAACAGAAAGCGGGATTGCCCTGCACGGCGATGACAAGGGCGGTATTATCCATGGCACAGGTCGGGAAAGGAAAGCGGGCCATGAAAGACAGCTACGGCTGGCGCGAGCGTTATCGTGCAAGTCATACACCAAAGAAGATCGCCGCCCGCCTGGCGCGCGGCCCGACGCCGTCCTATCTCAAGGATTTCGTGTACGGTGCCATCGATGGCGGTGTGACGACGTTTGCCGTGGTGGCTGGCGTGGCCGGCGCTGGCCTGTCCCCGGCCATCGTCATCATCCTCGGTTTTGCCAATCTGCTGGCCGATGGTTTCAGCATGGGCGTGAGCAATTACCTGGGTACCCGTGCGGAAAACCAGTACCGGGCAAAAATGCGTCGCCAGGAACTGGAGGAAATCCATGCCTATCCCCAGGGTGAAGAGGAAGAAATTCGCCAGATATTCGCTCGCAAGGGCTTCGAGGGAACACTGCTGGATGACGTCGTGGCAGTGATCATCTCGGACAGGGAGCGCTGGGTGGACACCATGCTGCAGGAAGAGCACGGCATGAGCCTCGAGGATCACGAGCCCGTCAAGGGCGGCTTGGCGACTTTCACGTCGTTCTGTCTGATAGGGCTGATTCCGCTGATGCCGTACCTGATCAACTGGGTAACCAACGGCACCATTGCCGCGCCCTTTCTCGTCAGCAGCATCGCGACAGGGCTCGCCTTCTTTGTGGTCGGCGCCCTCAAGGCGCGTTTCGTGGACCGTTTCTGGTTGAGGTCGGGTGTGGAAACCCTCGGCATTGGCGGGGCTGCGGCGGTTCTCGCCTATGGTGCCGGCGTCCTGCTCGGCGGACTCGGCTGAAATTGCCGCCCATATCCCGCACAATACAGCCCGGCAACTTATGCAAATCACCATAAAATCACACAGGAAAACACAATGACGACATCGACCCTCATCGAGACGCGGCTGGAAAACGGCGTGATGGTGATCACCATCAATCGCCCGGAAAAGCGCAATGCCCTGAATCCGGAAATGATCGTGCGCCTGGCGGATGCCTGGCAGGAATTTCGCGAATCCCGCGCTGCCCGGGTGGCCGTTCTGACCGGCGCCGGCTCCCAGCAGTTCTGTGCGGGCGCCGATCTGAAGTCACTCGAACCTCTGGTCAGCGGCCACAAGCCGCCACAGGACACCTGGGACGAACGGGTGCTGGCCGACCCGCGCATGATTTACAAGGCCGTGCTCTACGGTGTCGAGATGGATAAACCGGTAATCGCCGCACTCAATGGCGATGCGCTGGGCGGAGGCGCCGAACTGATGCTCGCCACACACCTCAGGGTGGCCGCTGCCGGAAGCCGCATCGGACTTCCCGAAGCGCGCTGGAGCACCGTCCCGGCCGGTGGTGGAATGATGCGACTGCCGCGCCAGATTCCCTTTGCCCAGGCCATGGAACTGCTCCTGACGGCCGACCCCATTGCCGTCGAAACCGCGCAAGCCATGGGGCTCATCAACCGCGTGGTGCCGGCGGAACGCGTACTGGAAGAGGCGCTGGCACTGGCCGCGCGGGTAGCGGAAAATGGCCCCCTGGCACTGGCCGCGATTCTCCAGGTCACGCGCCGCACCGCGGCGCTCGGCCTCGAAGAGGCGCAAAAGCTGGAAGCGGAAATCATCAAGCCCGTGTTTACCTCCAAAGATATTGTGGAGGGGATGGCGGCCTTTGCGGAGAAGCGCAAGCCCGATTACCAGGGCGAGTGAACAACATAGCGGAAACATGCCATTGACGATGAAGATGATCCAGGATTGGACGCCGGCGCGGGTCGGGCAATTGCACGATCTGTACCGCAACGAATGGTGGTCCAGAGAACGCACGCTCGACGAAACCCTGCGCTGTATCCAGGGCTCCCAGCTTTGTTTTGGCTTTGCCGATGATGGCGATCAGTTGCAGGCGTTCTGCCGGGTGGTAACGGATTACGTGTTCAAAGCCTTCATTTTTGATGTCATCGTATCGCCGGCTTGTCGCGGCACGGGCTGGGGCGAGCGCCTGATCGAAACGGTCAAGACGCACCCGGATATCCGCGGAGTACAGCATTTCGAGCTCTATTGCCTCCCCGAGTTGCGGGATTACTATCGCCGCTTCGGCTTCAGCGAAGACGTCAGCGGCATGGGACTGATGAGGCATACAAACCCGCATCACCGGGCAGCGTAAATGCCGGCCGGGGAGCAAACACAAGAAAGTACAAGGAAATCTGCAATGAACAAGAAACGCCTCGGCAAGAGCGGGATCGTCGTCTCCGATATCTGCATGGGCACCATGACCTTTGGCAGCCAATGCGATGAAAGCATGGCATTCGCCATTCTCGACAAGGCCTACGATGCCGGTATCGACTTCTACGATACTGCCGAACTTTATCCCGTGCCACCGCAGCCGGAATGGGTCGGTCGCACGGAGGAAATCGTGGGCCGCTGGCTCAAAACCAGGAACAGGGATGCCCTGATCATCGCCACCAAGGTGGCGGGCCCGGCACATGGCTGGTTTGCGCCGCCGATACGCAATGGCAAGACGGGGCTCGACCGCCATCACATCATGAAGGCCGTCGAGGGCAGCCTGAAACGCCTGCAAACGGACTACATCGATCTTTACCAAACACACTGGCCGGACCACGGCATGCCCTACGAGGAAACCCTGCGCGCGCTGGATGAACTGGTTGCCGCCGGCAAGGTGCGCATCATCGGCTGCAGTAATGAAACGGCCTGGGGGCTGAGCAAAAGCCTGTGGCAGGCGGATGTGCATGGTTTGCCGCGTTACGAAACCATCCAGAACAATTTCAGCCTCAACAACCGCCGTTTCGAGGATGAACTCGCGCA
>CAYXXZ010000205.1:0-3654 GCA_964469165.1 uncultured Porticoccaceae bacterium | reverse complement strand
CGATTGCGGCATGTTCGACGTCAGCCACATGCGCGTCGCGGACGTGACGGGGCCGCAAGCACTGGCATTTCTGCGCTACCTGCTGGCCAACGACGTCGCCAAGGCGGCGCCCGGCAAGGCCATCTATTCCGCGATGCTCAATCCCGAGGGCGGCATCATCGACGACCTCATCGTCTATGTCATGGCGGACGATTGCTATCGTCTGGTGCTCAATTGCGCCACCGGCGAGGCCGATATCCAGTGGATGCGCCGCCATATCGAGGGTTTCGAGGCGGCGCTGACGCCGCGTCCGGAGCTCGGCATCATCGCGGTGCAGGGCCCCAACGCCATCGCGCGCCTGAAAGCCGTGGCGTGCGGCGATGCCGGTGCCGCCCTCGACGCCATGTCCGCTTTCGCCTGCGCCCAGGTCGGCAGCTGGACACTGGCGCGCACCGGCTACACCGGCGAGGATGGCGCCGAGATCATCCTGCCCGCGGAAAAGCTCGAAGACCTCTGGCAACGCCTGCTCGACGCTGGCGTGGTGCCGGCGGGGCTCGGCGCCAGGGATACCCTGCGCCTGGAGGCGGGGCTCAACCTCTACGGCAACGACATGGACGCAGAGCACAGCCCGCTCGAATCCAATCTCGCCTGGACGGTCGCCTGGGAGCCGGCGGAGCGCGATTTCATCGGCCGCGAGGCGCTGGCCAGGCAGCGTACCGAGGGTGTCCGCCAGCGCCTGGTCGGCCTGGTGATGACCGGTCGCGGCGTACTGCGCGCGCACCAGGTGGTGCGGGTGCCCGGCAGTGACGAGCGCGGCGAGATCACCAGCGGCACCTTTTCACCGACACTCGGCCACGCCATTGCCCTGGCGCGGGTGCCGGCCTCGGCGAAAGGCGAGGTATTCGTGGACATGCGTGGCAAGGACGTGGCGGCGCGCATCGTCAAACCTGGTTTCGTCAAGAACGGCAAATCACAGATTCAAGACATCAGCTAACGCAACGTGCGGAGAACACCATGAGCGAAGTCCCCAAGGAACTCAGATACCTGGAAACCCATGAATGGGTCAGAAACGAAGGTGATGGCACCGTCACCATCGGCATTACCGACCACGCCCAGGACGCCCTCGGCGACGTGGTGTTCGTGGAGCTGCCCGAGGTGGGCAGCGAGCTTGCCGCGGGGGACGAATCCGCCGTGGTGGAGTCCGTCAAGGCCGCGTCCGACATCTACGCGCCGGTGTCCGGCGAAGTCATCGCCGTCAACGAGCAGCTCGAAGACGAGCCGGAGACGGTCAACAACTCACCCTACGGCGACGGCTGGTTCTACAAGGTCAGAATGTCCGATCCTTCCGAACTCGACGAACTGCTGGATGCGGACGGCTACCGGGCCGTGGCGGAAGAGGAATGAAGGGACCGTCATGTGCCTGATCGTTTTCGCCCGCCACGGCCACCCGCGCTACCCGCTGGTAGTGGTGGCCAACCGGGACGAATTTCACGGTCGGCCGGCGCAGGAGGCGCACTGGTGGGCCGATCCGTCCGGTGTGCTCGCCGGGCGCGACCTCCAGGCGGGCGGCACCTGGATGGGAGTGGATCGCCGCGGGCGCTTTGCCGCGGTGACCAACTATCGCGAGGGGGTGCGGGATCCCGCGCCCCGCAGTCGCGGTGAGCTCACACTCGATTTTCTGCGTGCACCCGTCGCTCCACAACCCTATCTGCAAGACATCGCATCGCGCGCGTCACTCTACGGCGGCTTCAGCCTGCTGGCGGGAGATGTCGAGCAGATGTTCTATTTTTCCAATCGCGGGCAGCAGGTTCAGGCGGTCGGCGACGGCATCCACACCCTCAGCAATCATGTGTTGAACACACCCTGGCCCAAGGCGGAGCTGGCGCGCCTCAAGCTTGGCCACGCTTTGCTCGCCCCGCAGCTGGACGTGGTGGATCTGCTGGCGGTGCTTGGCGATCGCCAGCCGTTCGAGGACCACGAACTGCCCACCACCGGCGTCGGCATAGAGCTGGAGCGGGTGCTCTCTCCGCCGTTCATTCTCAGCGCGGAGTACGGCACGCGCTGCACCTCGGTGTTCCTGGTGGATGTGGAGGGGCGCTGTACCTACGCCGAACGAAGCTTCATACCCAACGGGAAATCCACGGGTCTCGTGCTGCACGAATTCGAGTTGCCTGTTGGCGGATCCCGCACAGGCTGTTGATCAGAACTCGCAGGGGCGATTCACGAATCGCCCCCAGGCTTGGGAAGTTTGCTTTTGCTCCGGTAGAGACGGGCAATTTCCGGGCTGTCCAGAGACTCTTCGAGAAATTCCCACACGGCGTTGTTGTTGGCCAGCGTGAGGGCGGTGGCGGCCAGTTTTTCCGCCTGTGCCACGGTAACGGCGCGGAGCATGGCCTTGACGCGCAACAGGCTGGTGGCGCTCATGGAAAGCGTGCGGTAGCCCAGCCCCACCAGCACCACCGCCGACAGCGGGTCGCCGGCCATTTCGCCGCAAATGCTCACCGGGCAGTTTTCCGCCGCGGCGCCATCGACGATGTCCTTGAGAGCCTGCAGCAAGGCCGGGTGAAGGGTGTGGTAGATGTCGGCCACTCTCGGGTTGTTACGGTCCACCGCCAGCAGGTACTGGGTCAGATCATTGGAGCCCACCGACACGAAATCGACCATACTGGCGATGGCGCGGACCTGATACACCGCGGCGGGCACCTCGATCATCGCGCCCACCCGCGGACGGACGATGTTGTAACCCTCCTCTTCGGTCAATTCCCGGTACACCCGCCGCACCAGTGCGAGAGCGGTTTCCAGCTCCAGGGTATTGGAGATCATCGGCAACAGAATGCGCAGGTTGTCGAATCCGATGCTGGCGCGCAGGATGGCGCGCAGCTGCACCAGAAAGATTTCCGGGTGATCGAGTGTGACACGGATGCCGCGCCAGCCGAGGAACGGGTTGGCTTCTTCGATGGGGAAGTAGGGCAGGGCCTTGTCGCCGCCGATGTCCAGGGTGCGCATGGTGACCGGGCGCGGCGCGAACATCTCCATCTGCTCGCGGTAGATCTTGCGCTGCTCCTCTTCCGACGGGAAGCGCTCATGAAGGAAGAAGGGGATTTCGGTGCGATAGAGCCCCACGCCCTCGGCGCCGCGGTCGAGGGACAGCAGGCTGTCGAGGCGCAAGCCGGTGTTGACCCACAGCGAGATCGGCTGCTGATCCGCGGTGACGCTGGGTTCGTCGCGCAGGCGCTCGAGATCCTCGGCAAGGATTCTCTCTTCCTGCAGTTGGGCCTCATACGAGCGCAGTGTCTCGGGCGTGGGGTTGCTGATGATTCGCCCCTGGTGCCCGTCGACGATGATGCTGGTGCCATCCAGCTCGCGCCACGGCAGATCCATGGCGCCCATCACGGTGGGGATGCCAAGCGCGCGGCCGAGAATGGCGAGGTGGGAGTTGCGCGAACCCCGCACCGAAATCATGCCCGCGATTTTCTCCACGGTGACGTCGGCGAGGTTGGGAGCGGCCAGATCCTCGCCGATCAGGATCGAGTTGGCCGGATAAACCCTTTCTTCCTTCTGTGATTGCTGAAGATAGGCCAGCACACGGGTGCCGAGATCGCGCACATCGGCGGCGCGCTCGCGCAGGTAGGCATCCTCCATGGCGCTGAAGTTGCGCACGTGCTCGATCACCAC
>CAYXXZ010000204.1:0-3703 GCA_964469165.1 uncultured Porticoccaceae bacterium | reverse complement strand
AGGGAGACCAGGCGTCGGTACAGCGCCTAACCAATGCGCTTAAGGAATCGGTCGAGAGAATGACCGAGAAGGAGAAAAGCAACACAGCTTAGGTACTCAATGATGAGTACAGGGAGATTGAGTAATGGACCACTACTATGTTAACGATCAGCCTCAGATTACGGGCGAACACGAGGTGCACAAGGAAGGCTGTGCCTGGATGCCCAGTATTGTCAATCGATCCTATCTAGGTTGTTTCCCCGCGTGCCAGCCGGCGGTAATCGAAGCGCGTAAAAAATTCTTCAATGTTGATGGTTGCTTTTGGTGTTGCCGGGATTGCCATACCCGATAACTGAAAAGTAGACCCCGTTATTTTGTATTAAGGGAGAGGGAGACATGGAGCTTGACAAAGACGGGCAGCCCGCTGGGGCTGTCAACCGCCTTCGCAACCTTACCAAAGCCACGCAGACCCTTTTGGGAATATGCCAGGGTTTGATTGCCGACAACATATTAAGTCCGGAAGAGATTATTTTTCTGGACACTTGGCTTGCGGAAAACAGAGAGGTTGCCAAGGTATGGCCCGGCGATGTGATAGCGCGGCGAATAAGAGGCATCCTTGCCGATGGTGTGATAACCCTGGATGAAGCCGAGGATCTCAAAGTTACCCTGTCTCAGATCACAGGTGGCTTTCTGGAGCATGGCGCAGTGTCGGGGACGGCAACATCACTTCCTGTTGAAAATGTTCATTCTATCCTCTTCGAACAATCCGTATTTTGCCTGACGGGGAAATTTATCTACGGCTCTCGATCCTTTTGTCAACAAGCTACGGAGGCATTAGGTGGGCAATGCGTGTCTGATGTAACTCATGGCGTTCACTATCTGGTTGTTGGGGGGCTGGCCAGCAGAGATTGGGCCCATACCAGTTATGGCCGGAAGATCGAGAAGGCTGTGATGTTTCGTGAGAAAGGGCAGCCGATACGGATTATTTCGGAAGAGAATTGGGCGCAGTTTGTTTGATTGGCCGCACAGATTTAATGTCCGCTGAGCTGAGTGATCAATGATAGGTCAAAAATCGTAGAGGGAAATATGCCACAGAATTTTGAAGGGCTGAGAATTGAGCGTTTGATAGGGCATACCATTCATCCTTGTGGTCCCAACAAGACCATTACTCCTCCAATTAAGACTAGCTCATTGGTGCCGTTGCCGACAGAGACCAAGAACCTGATTCAGCAGCGAATTACAGAGGCTGTTGGCAGCAATTCTCATGGGGTTGAGACTGAAATAGAGAAGAGTGAGCCGGATTCGTTTTTTGGCCTGGCGGCTGAGATGATGCATGCGGATGAACAGAGGTTTGTCCAAATCTCGCATCAGATGGCAGATTCCCTTGCTAACGTGCATACCAACCAGCGTTGGCCTGGCGGAGTCCAGTTCGTAATTTCGGGGAAGGTAGGAGATCCTGATGTTGAGTAGTGTTCTTTTAGAATGGCATTACTCGCCGGCGAGTTTTATTGAAGATCTGTCGATCATTACCGTGCCACCCTTTCAGGCAGCCCCAGAGCAAGGCAAGATTTTTGCGAATATCAGCGTTTTAACCGATGAGGAGGCTGAAGAGGAAAAAAATCACCTCCACAATAGGCTCCTCTCCCTGTTTCGCACGGTGCAACTGTCCAATCATTGTGCTTTCGAATTATCAAAACCTCTTACTGTTACAACCGATGAGGAAGGCAAGCGGAAAATTGTTTTGGAACTTGAGACCGCTGTAGAGGTTGCTGAGGCCGGGCGGCTTGATGTGCTGATGACGGACCCCTCGGGTACCGTGGTTGTGGATACTCGAGCCGATCGCGTTAGTTCTCTAAAAGCCATGAATGAAATGGTGGCCGTTTGCGTAGAGGGGGACAAGACGCTGCATTTTATGCTGGAAAGCTATGATAAGGCGGTGAGGTTCCCCGGCCAGGAGTGCATGTATCTTTATCAAATATACGACGCATTATGCAAGCGCCTTGGAACGAGGAAGGCAGTCGAGGCCGAATTTTCAGGCGATGACAAAAATTTTGAGGATGACATCGAGGCATTTAGGACTCTGTGCTGTGAGGCGCCCATTATACAAGGCAGGCATGCGGGATATTCGCACAAGGAACTTCGTCCTGCCACCTGGGAAGAGTTAAAAAAGGTGCGGAGGGTGGCTCGGGATATGGTAATGAAGTATGTCACCTACCTGCAAAAGCAACAGGCCGGCGGCGTGGGTGATGGGGCATGACTGAGCACGTCAAGTGGAGGGCAGGCCCTGGCACTATGCCCTTAGGTGAAGACCCTTTGTTCAGGAGAATCGTCTGCCTGACTCTGTGTGTCCCGCTGCTAGTGGCTGGCTGTATTATCTCGCTGAACGTGTGTAAGCCTTGGTTTCAATTATGCTTCGAGCCCGACTGCTGGAACAGGTTGTTGGAGTACTTTCGGGTGCCGATTGCCCTGCTGAGTGCGGGGTTTGCCATTGCGGGGCTGTACGCCCTGGTTCATAGGAGCCAGCAGACGGCGATACAGATTAATGCCGCGCAAGCCAATAGCACTTTCTCGAATTACATCGCTCACAAAAAAGATTTTGGCGAAATGATTTCGAACCTTGAACGCGAGTTTCCACAATTTTCGTATAGCCAAACTGGCCTTTACGTAAAGCTCTTTCCCCACAATAATCCGAAAACGATGAGTTACACGCCCCTCCTTGCAGATGACGACGAAAACATTGTCGCGAGGCTCGCCAGGCTTTACAACGATCTGGTGAACGCGGTTCGATGGCAAGCAGATTTGATTCCGTCCGGCGACGTGCCGAAAGGCGTTTTAGAGGATATTACTAGCAAGTACTTCAATCTACAGTTGCATCTTTGCTTGAACCCGAAACAAGGTATTCCCGCACGTATGAAGTTTGCGATTCGGCATGGGGATAACACGCCAGATATATCCCAGAACTTGGTGCCTTTCGATATTGTTGGCTGTATCCGTGTGTTGGAGCGTATTTTAACTGCGTTAGTTTTTTTCTGCTCGCCTCACGACCCCCCAGCCTCTGAGTTGCTTTATCTTGACGATACTCCAAATGTCCGCAATCTCAATGATAAGCTGGACAGCTACATACTGGGTAAATCATAGGCGGCCATGCCGCCCCGAGCCTATAAGCTGATGCACGAAGCATACTGCGCTTCTCTATTAGGAGGTGGGGGTATTGTCGCGGGGTGATCTGTTATCTGATTTCTAGTCTTTATCCGCTCGTTTGCCCTGTGCCTTCGTCGTCTCCGCCGTCGTCCTCCGCACCCATCACTTCGCACTCCACCGCGCAGGTATAGCCACTGTCCGATAGGGCGTGGGCAACTTCCGTTGCCACCCACGGGGTGCTGTCGATATCCGCCTTCCAGCCGCGGGCCTGTATGGGGGTTTCCGGGTACAGGTCGGCGCGGCCTTCGGCTAGATCCAGGTGGAGTGAGGCGCCGGCGCGGCGGATGCGCCGCCATTCTGCGTTGGCCTCTTCCAGGGCGTTGATTTCATCCGCGAAGTTGCCCCGCAAGGTTTTGGGGTTGTCGGCGCTGCCTACCAGGACTTGTTCCCGCTGGCCGGTGGCAATGTGGTGGTAATGGGCAATGACGCCGCTGAAGGCGTCGCGCTCGGTGAGAATGTAGCGGTGCTTGTCGCCGTCGCCGCGGCTGAGGGTAACGGGGGGGATGGCGACGCCGCCGGCGGT
>CAYXXZ010000203.1:0-3715 GCA_964469165.1 uncultured Porticoccaceae bacterium | reverse complement strand
GTGGAGACCCGCCAATGAATACGATAACGACGCTCTCTGTGCCGGATTTTACCCGTCTCGATGATGTTGGAGAAAACCTCATACCCCTGCTCAACGCGCTTCGCGAGCAGGAGCCGGTGGTGTGGAACGAGTCCGTACAGGCCTGGATGCTGCTTCGCTACGAAGACGTACTCGCCGGTTACGAAGGAAAATTGCCGCTGTCGAACCGGGCAATCGCACCCGACAGGCTCGAAGTTCTCATCCCCAAGGAGGAACAACAACAACGAATTCCCAACATCGTCTCGCACGTCCCCAAATGGGTGGTGAACTCCGATCCACCCGATCACAGCCGGATTCGCAATCTCATGTTGCGCGGTTTCAAGCCGCGCAATATCGAGGCGATACGCCCTGCGGTGCAGAAGATCGTTGCCGACATGCTGGCGAAAATGGAACAAAAAACGGCGTGTGATCTGGTTGAGGAAGTGCGTGAAGTCACGGTGCGTACCATCATGCATTTCATTGGTATTCCGGAAGAGGAGTTCGACAGGGCGAAATTCCTGTCCGATGAAATTACCGACTCCTTCACGCGCCCCTATTTCACCGCGCAAACCCTCGAACGTACCGATGCGGCGCTGGAAGAAAGCCGGAAAATTTTTGTGCGGGAAATTGCCCGCCGCCGCGCGCAACCCGGTGATGATTTTTTGTCGCAAATGGTGGCGCTGGTGGATGAAAGTGGCACTGTCAGCGAAGAGGAACTGGTTGCGCAACTGCTGCTGATGCTGCCGGCTGGCCATGACTCCACAACCAATACCATCGTTTTCGGTTTCGTGACCTTGCTGCGCAACCCGGAAATACGCGAGCGCTTTCTGCAAAGTTCAGAGACGTTGAGCCAGAACGTGGCCGAGCTGATGCGTTATGTGGCGATGTCTTCAGTGAGCAATCGGATTGCGACACAGGATTTCGAGCTTCACGGCAAACAGATAAAGCGCGGCGACATGGTGCTTCTGGTGATTGCCAGCGCCAACCGCGACCCCCGCTGCTACGACAATCCCGAAGCCTTCGATCCGGCGGCAAACAGCAAAACCTCCTTTGTGTTTGGCAACGGCATGCATCACTGCCTGGGTCACCTGTTGGCGAAGATGGAAATTGGCGAGCTGTTGCCCGCCTTGATGCGGCGCTTTCCCAATGCTGTCATCGAGGACGAAGAACTGGCTTACAGCAGCGCGCTTTCTTTCAGGGGGTTGGATCGCCTGCGGGTTCGTCTTCACGGAAGGACGGAGTAAAAAACGGGCTCGATGACAATGTGGAGAAAATCATGTCGGATTCACAGGGTACAGATAATGTTGCGGTTCTGACCGGCTTTTACCAGGCGCTGGAATCCGGCGATGTGGCGCGGGCTTTTGAGTTTGTCGACGAGAATATCATTGTCGTCTATCCAGATTCACTGCCCATGGCGGGCGAATGGCGCGGCCACAGCGGCCTGCTCGATCTGTTTGCCAAGGTAGGTGAGCTTTGGCAGGGCCGGGTGAGCGAGGTGGAAACGCTGGTAAGCAGTGGCTCCCACATCGTCGTGCTGCTGACCACCAAAGGTGAAGTCAACGGTTGTGCATTGACCATGCCCATCGCGGAAGTGTGGCGCCTGCACAATGGAAGGCTCGTTGAGGGAAAACCATTTTTCTGGGATACCGCCGCCATCGAGAAGACATTGAGATCAGCATGACAGCGAGCACCAGACACGAGGAATGCGCCGGTTTTTCCGCATCGCCCTGGTACACGTCGACAGCGAGCGAGAGCTTCCCCAGTCTGACGGGCGAGCTCAGTACAGAGGTTGTCGTCATTGGCGCCGGTTATACCGGATTGTCGACTGCCTTGCAGCTTGCGCGCCGCAATATCGATGTCGTCGTGCTCGAAGCGCAGGTGCCGGGGTGGGGCGCCTCGGGGCGCAACAATGGCGGTGTCGTGCCTGATTTTGCGTTTTCATCGGTGGAGAAAATTGTTCAGAATCATGGCCAGGCGTGGGGCCGTAAACTCTGTCGCCTGGTGGATGAGTCCGCAAACCGGCTGCGGGAGCTGGTTGCCGGGCTCGACGACGATTGCGATCTGGTCCTGAATGGCTTTGCGGATCTTGCCCACAGCCGCGAGCGCGTAGCCTTTCTCCGGGCCCGTTTCGAAAGTCTCAGCGAGCGGGGGCATCAGGTGCGCTGGCTCGGGGAAGAAGAAAGCGCCCATGTTGCGGGCTCGCCCTTCTATGGCCACGGCGGCTATCTGCTCGAAGGGGCGGGGCATGTCAACCCGCTCAAACTGGCGCAGGCGCTCGCCCGTGCAGTGAAGGCCAGCGGCGGGCGCATTTTCGCCCATTCGGCGGCCACGACGATTGCCGCTGCGCAGGGCGGCTGGCGCGTGACCACTGCCGCTGGTGCGGTGCTGGCCCGTCAGGTGGTCATCGCCCAGAACGCCTATGCGGGCCAGCTGTGGCCCGGCCTCCACAAGGGAACCATTCGTATCCAGCCGTGGCTGGTGGCGACCAAGCCTCTGTCTGAGGAAATCTCCAGTACCGTTATTCCCCATGATTACCTCATCGGTGACAGCCATCCGCTGCCCTATTTTTTCCGCAAGGACCGCGAAGGCCGCCTCTCCGCATCCGTGGTGCGAGGGCTCGATGTTTTCGGAGGAAAACCCGACCCGAAGGCCATGGCAGCGGTACTGAAGGAAATATTTCCGCAGATCGGCGAGGTCGAGTTTGAATGCCTGTGGCAGGGTACGGCAACCCTCCAGCCGGGAGAGTTGCCGCGCATCGTCTCCCTGGCGAATGGTGTGTGGGCGGCGTTCGGCTTTGGTCGCGGCGTTACCATGACCCATGTCGTCGGCGCGGCGCTTGCCGACCTCTGCGCGGGGATGACGCCGGAGGAGGCCGGTTATCCCGTCACGGCATTCGAGAAAATAAAGCTGGCGGGGCTGATTGAAAAATTGTTGCCGGCTGTGTTGTTGCTGCTCAATCGCCGTGGTTAGGGTATTTTGGTGATCCTGCCGCCTACCGTAGGGGCAGTTCATGAACTGCCCCTACACACGCGCAGAAAAAATCGGGATATGGAAACATGAAGTCTACGGTTTATAGCTGCGATATAGCTTATCTGCCGGTGGCGAGCAGGGCATCCCTGAATTCAGGCGCCGCGATGGCGGCCAGCGCCGCGGCGCGCTGTGGCAGCGAACGGTTCTTCAATTCGGCGATACCAAATTCCGTAACCACATAATCCACGTCATAGCGCGGCAACGACGTCATGGTGCCCGTGCCGAGCGATGTGACGATGCGGGAAAATTTTCCCTTTCCGGCGGTTGCCGGCAGGGCAATGATGCTTTTCCCCTGTTTTCCCACACTCGCGAAGCGCGCGAAATCGGCGGCACCGCCCACGTTGCTGACCTGGCGCCCGCTTGCCATCTCCAGGTTGGCCTGACCGAAAAGATCCACTTCAAGGCCGGAGTTGATGGCGACAAGGTGGTCCATCGCCGCGAGTGTCCGAGGGGCGTGGGTGACATCGACACCCTTGATGGTCAGGCCGTCGATGTTTGCCAGGCGGCGATAAAAGTCGCTGCTGCCCAGGGCACAGCAGGTAGTGTGGGCGAAGTCCGGATCCAGGGCGCCGCTGTCGAGCAGCGTGATGAAACCATCCGAAATCATGCCTGAATGGAAGCGCAGGTTCTTTTGGTCGCTCAGGTTTGCGAGCAGCTTGTCGGGCAC
>CAYXXZ010000202.1:0-3715 GCA_964469165.1 uncultured Porticoccaceae bacterium | reverse complement strand
TTCGGGAGTCCATCAAGGATGGCCAGGGCTCATACATCGCCTACAATTGTCATCACTGACATTGCCCAAGGCCATTGGAGTGCCGACATGACCCAAGATGAACTGAAGAAGGCCGTCGCCGCCGCTGCCCTGGAGTACACGCTGAAGAAAGTCGAGCCGGACAGCATCATTGGCATAGGTACCGGCTCCACCGCGAATTTTTTCATCGATCTGCTCGCCGCTCACAAGGCCGACTTCAGCGGCGCTGTCGCCAGCTCCGAAGCCTCGGCCCAGCGCCTCAAATCCCACGGTATTCCCGTCTACGATCTCAACGCCGTCAACGATGTCCAGATCTATGTCGATGGCGCCGATGAAGCCAACGCGCGCCTGGAGCTGATCAAGGGCGGTGGCGCGGCGCTGACCCGCGAGAAAATCGTCGCCGCCGTGGCGCGGGAGTTCCTCTGCATCGCCGACGACAGCAAGTGGGTCGATCACCTCGGTACGTTTCCGCTTCCGGTGGAAGTCATCCCCATGGCGCGCAGCCATGTGGGCCGCGAACTGGTCAAGCTCGGTGGCGATCCGGTTTACCGGGAAGGCGTGGTGACGGACAACGGCAACATCATCATCGACGTGCACCACTTGCACCCGATCGGCTCTCCGCGCGCGCTGGAGGAGAAGATCAACAACATCACTGGCGTGGTCAGCAACGGTCTTTTCGCGCTGCGCCCCGCCGACGTTCTGCTCCTGGGTACCGCCGGCGGCGTCAAGGCGTTGCGGGCGCACTGATCCCGCACATCAGCCCGGCTTTCCGTCCACGCGAGGACGGAACAGCATGGGAGCGTAAAGCGCCACAAAAATGACGAAGGCAACGATCCAGGCCAGTTGCGAAATCAACACCCAAAGCGCGTAATCTGCCGGCGCGATCAGCGGCATGATGACCCGCGCGAAAAATGACAACGCCATCAGGAGGAACGCCAGCACCACCATTGCTGGAGGCTGGTGCACGCCCCTGCCGGTGTGGCCCAGCGCGACCCGGCACATCATCGACAAGGTGATCATGCCGATACCGCCCAGTGCAAAGGTATGCAATACCAGATACTGAGAAATACCCAGCCAGGGCGCCAGCGCCGCAAGCAGGAAGCCGGCGCTGATCAGCAATAGCGACAGGTGCAGGCTCCACAACAGTGATTTCTTCCAGATACCGGGCGTATACCAGTTCGCCAGGCGCACCATACTGGCGATGAACACCAGAGCCGCAATGACAGCCGCCGCTTCCTGCTGCGAAAACAGTGCGCACAATGCGTATAGTACAAAGCCGCCGTGCACGGCGACATCCAGCAAGCGGGACTGCCTGAGCTCCAGGGGATAGCCGACGCCGCGCTCGGTGAAAAACGGCACCACGCGGCGCGCCATGATCAGAATCAGCAGCACCACCAGATAAAACGCACTGTAGAGCGCAATAAAAATGAGCCATTGGTCGCGCTGCATCAGACCGATGACAACCACCAACTGTGCCAGGGCCATCAGGCCGATGGCGGCCAGAATCCCGTTGTGACGCCATTGCCGCACCTTGAAGATCTTGCTGCTGATGGCGATGGCGAACAACACCATGAAGCACAGGTTGAAAAGCGCACCCACCAACAAGGCGTCGCCACCGAGAACAAACGCCACCCTGGCGCACACCCAGAAAAGCACGATCAACCCGAGCCGGCTGCCCCCGGGCATTGGCTGGCCCGTCCAGGTCTGTACCGACGTCAGCAGAAATCCGGCAATCACCGCCATGGCGTAGCCAAAAATCATTTCGTGGGCATGCCACTGGAAAAGCGTCAACTTGCCAGTATCGAATGACAGGGTGCCACTATAAATGAGTGCCCAGCCGATCATGGTGACGACGGCAAAAATCCCCGCCAGCAGAAAAAACGGACGAAACCCCAGGTTGAATAGCGCAAATGTCTGGCGCTGCTCGGGCTGGTCTGGATCATGAATATTGATAGCCATGGCAATCCCTCCGTCACATGGTGTTGCAACTCTGTTCGTCGAGCGTGTTACCCGGATTGTAGCGGAAAACGAAAATCAATCTGCAAGCGGAAATATCGCCCTGAAAAAGTACAGGGCTTACGCCTTATCAACCATCGAGTTCCGCCCAGCGCTCGAAACAATCATCCAATTCTTGCTGATGCTCGGCAAGCGCTTTCAAGGCCTCATCGACCAGCGGTTTTTCCTGCTGATAAAAATCGGGTTGCGACATGCGAGCTTCCAGGTCGGAAATTTTTTTCTCCAGCGTTTCGATTTTTTCCGGCAACCTGTCCAGCTCACGCTGGTCCTTGTAGCTGAGTTTTTTTCTTTTTTCAGTTATTTGCCCGACTTTATCGGCGCCCGTCGTTTGTGCGATATTTTCCGCTGTTGTCGAGACCCTGCTCTTATCCTCTGGTGCAACCAATTTGCCGCCTTTGGCAGCCCAGTCGCTGTAGCCACCAACATATTCGGCAACCACACCCTCGCCCTCAAAGACGAGAATACTTGTTACCACATTGTCCATGAAGGCCCGATCGTGGCTCACCAGCAGCAGCGTGCCATCAAAATTGAGGAGAATTTCTTCCAGCAACTCCAACGTTTCGATATCGAGGTCGTTGGTGGGTTCGTCCAGCACCAGAACGTTGGCGGGCTTGCTGAATAATTTCGCCAAAATGGCGCGATTCTGTTCACCACCCGACAGCGCCTTTACCGGAGTACGAATGCGATCCGGCGTAAACAGAAAATCGCCAAGATAACTGATACCGTGCCTGTCCTTGCCGTTGAGTGTGATGAACTCGCGCCCTTCGCAGATGTTGTCCATCAGGTTCAGCTCGGGGTCCAGCTGCTGGCGCAACTGGTCGAAATAAGCAATTTCCAGTTTCGTGCCCAGTTTTACAGCGCCCTGCTGCGGCTGTAATTCGCCGAGGAGGATTTTCAGCAAGGTACTCTTGCCCGCGCCATTTGCGCCGACGATACCGATGCGGTCACCGCGCACGATAGTGGTACTGAGATTGTCGATCACCTTGCGATCGTCGAAACTGTGGCTGACGCCCTGAAGCTCGGCAACGATCTTGCCGGACCGTTCCGCGGTTTCCACCGCAAACTCTGCGGTTCCCTGACGTTCGCGGCGATTGCGGCGCTCTTCGCGCATGTCTTTCAGTGCTCTGACGCGACCTTCATTGCGGGTTCTGCGCGCCTTGATGCCCTGGCGGATCCACTTTTCTTCTTCCGCCAGACGCTTGTCGAACAGTGCATTGGCTCTTTCTTCCGCCGCCTGCAAAGCCTCGCGGTGGACGAGAAAACTGCTGTAGTTGCCGTCCCAGGGGATGAGTTTGCCGCGGTCCAGCTCGACAATCTTGTTCGCAACCTTGGCGAGGAAGGCGCGGTCGTGGGTGATCAGGAGCAGCGCACCGCGAAACGCCATGACCTGTTTCTCGAGCCACTCGATGGAGGGAATATCCAGATGGTTGGTGGGCTCGTCCAGCAACAGGATATCGGGCTCACGCACCAGCGCCCTGGCCAGCGCCACGCGCCGGCGCCATCCGCCTGAAAGGGTTTTCATCTGTGCGTCGGCGGGCAGCTCCAGCTGCGTCAACACGGTTTCCACGCGCTGCTGCAGGCTCCAGCCATCCACCGCTTCGAGCTTGTGCTGTATCTGTTCGAGCTGATCGAGATCCGGGTTTTCGGACTGAATCATGGCATGGTAGGCGGCGAGCCAGGC
>CAYXXZ010000201.1:0-3744 GCA_964469165.1 uncultured Porticoccaceae bacterium | reverse complement strand
GCGCCGAGGAAAGAAAGAAGGAGCCCGCCACCATCCACGAGGCCACCTTGAGAAGGGTTTCGAACGCCGCCTGGCTGCCTTTCTGCGCCAATGTCTCGGCAATCGTCGCGGTGTCGAGAATCTTGTCGTTGTAGATGAACGTTTTCACCAACGGATAGGGAGTCTTCAGGGACACCAGGGTCGCCAGCCCGAATATCGCCGGGACGGCAGCTTCCTTGAGTGCCAGATACTTGGGCGCGAGCCCCAGCAGACTGATACCGCCGGTCAACAGCGTACTGAAGATGCCGAGCACGGAAAACAGGTTGACCCTGCCGGTGCGCAGCACTTCCCGCAGGCCATACACGAAAGGAAAACTGAGGGCGACGAGGATGGCATTGGTGGTGCCCAGGTAGTCATCGCTGCTCAGCTTGGTCAGGATCAAGGTCGGCACGACGATGTTGATCAGCAGGTTGATCAGCAGGTTCTCCGCCTTGGGCTCGCTGTTTTTTGGACTCTCGGCAACTTTCTCGTTCATGGATTCACTGCGGTCGGTCAAGTTTCCGGATTTGCAAGAGGCGGCCATTGTAACAGGGACTCCCAACTGGTGTAATTGCGCGCCCCAAACTATAGTGATTGCAGTAGAACTGCCCTTGTCCCCATGAGCCAGTATTTTTATATTCATCCGGAAACGCCCCAGCAACGCCTCGTCCGCCAGGCGGCGGACATCATTCGCGATGACGCCGTGGTGGTGTTCCCTACGGATTCCGCGTATGCCCTGGGCTGCCATATCGGCGACAAGAGCTCGATGGAACGCATTCAGCAGATTCGCCACCTGGACAAGCATCACAACTTCACCTTGATGTGTCGTGATCTGTCCGAACTCGCCACCTATGCCAAGGTGAGCAACCAGGTGTTCCGCATGCTCAAGGCCAACACGCCGGGGCCCTACACCTTCATTCTCGAGGCGACCACGGAAGTGCCGCGACGCCTGATGCATCCCAAGCGCAAGACCATCGGCCTGCGGGTTCCCGCCAATCCCATTGCCTTGGCACTGCTGGAGGAAATGGGTGAGCCCATGATGAGCGTCACCCTGATCATGCCGGGCGACGAGTTCCCCCTCACCGATCCCTACGACATCCGCAACGCGTTGGAGCGCCGCGTGGATCTCATCATCGATGGCGGCTATTGCGGGCTCGAGCCCACCACCGTGATCGACATGACCTCGGGTACGCCGGAACTGAAGCGGCAGGGCATGGGCGATTTTTCACCCTTCGCGCCATAGCCGCTGCGTTCCGGGGTTATAATGCCGCATCGATGCACTCATCAATGCGAGCCGTGACCACCTCAGCCCCCGAAAACCCAGCGCAAGCCGCCGATGACCAGGAACAGGTTCTCGACAACGAGCGGCCCCTGCAGGCGGAAATGCCTTTTGCGATGGTGTATGGCAAGGCCTATACCGAATTGCCGCGGGATCTCTACATCCCGCCGGAAGCGCTCGAAGTGTTTCTCGATGCCTTCGAAGGGCCGCTCGACCTGTTGCTGTACCTGATCAAGAAGCAGAACATCGACATTCTCCAGATCAACGTCGCGGAAATTACCCGTCAGTACATGGCCTACATCGAGATGATGACCTCGATGACCTTCGAACTGGCCGCTGAATATATGGTGATGGCGGCGATGCTGGCGGAGATCAAATCCCGTATGCTGTTGCCGCGTCACAAGGACGACGAGGAGGAAGAGGACCCGCGCGCTGAATTGATCCGCCGTCTCCAGGAGTACGAGCGCTTCAAGAAAGCGGCCGAAGATCTCGACGATCTGCCTCGCCTCGATCGCGACCTGTTCCCCGCTACCGCCAAACCGCCGGATATCGACAGTGAGCGCCCCCATCCGGATGTGGACATGAAGCAGCTGTTGCTGGCCTTTGCCGATGTGTTGAAGCGCGCCAAGCTCACCCAGTCGCACCAGGTGCTGCTGGAGCCACTGTCGACGCGGGAGCGCATGAGCGAGGTCATGGGGCGGCTGCAAAGTCAGCAATTCGTGCCGTTTGTGGCACTTTTCCGGCTTTCGGAAGGCCGCCAGGGGGTTATCGTCACCTTTCTCGCCATTATGGAGCTGATCAAGGAATCTCTGGTGGATCTGGTCCAGAACGAGTCCTTCGGACCCATCCACGTGCGCGCACGCAGTGCCGCCGTCATCGCCGACGACGAGTGAGACACAGGAAACAGGATGGACAGCAAGACCTTGAAGAACATTGTCGAAGGCGCGTTGCTCGCGGCGGGTCAGCCCCTCAGCGTCGAGCGTCTCGCCGAGCTTTTCGAAGAAAGTGTGCGCCCGCCGCGGGAAGACGTCATTGCCGCCCTCGATGACCTCGCCGCGGATTGCGAGGAGCGCAGCTACGAACTGAAACGCACCGCCAGTGGCTACCGCTTCCAGGTGCGCCAGGAACTGGCGCCCTGGGTGTCGCGCCTGTGGGAGGAAAAGCCCAAGAAATACTCCCGCGCACTGCTGGAAACCCTGGTGCTGATTGCCTATCGCCAGCCCATCACCCGCGGTGATATCGAACAGATTCGCGGTGTTGCGGTCAACACCGACATCATTCGCACTCTCATGGAGCGCGAGTGGATTCGCGTGGTGGGCCACCGCGACGTGCCGGGTCGCCCGGCGCTGTTCGCCACCACCCGGCAGTTTCTCGACTATTTCAATTTGAAGAGTCTGGATGAGCTGCCAGCCCTTGACGAGATCCGCGATCTCGACGAGATCAATGTGGAACTCAATCTGGGGGACGCGCTGGAAACGTCCGAGGCTTCAGCGCACGACGAAGAGCTTCGCGACGAAGAACCCAGAAAGAGTGCGGAAATCATCAACCTATCGGCTATCGAACGACATCATGAGTGAAAAATTGCAAAAGGCCCTGGCAAGCATCGGTTTGGGTTCACGCCGGGAGCTGGAGCGCTGGATCGAAGCCGGCAGGATTTCCGTCAACGGCAAGATCGCCAAACTCGGCGACCGCGTGGTTGCCGAGGACGAGGTGCGTGTCGACGGCCGCCCCGTAAAACTGTCGGAAGGGCAGGGGCGCATCCGGGTGATTCTCTACAACAAACCGGAAGGCGAGGTCTCCACACGCGATGATCCGGAAGGCCGCCCTTCGGTATTCGGTCGCCTGCCAAAACTCCATCGCGGACGCTGGGTCATGGTGGGGCGCCTCGATATCAACACCTCGGGGCTTTTGCTGTTCACCAACAGCGGCGAACTGGCCAACCGCCTGATGCATCCCTCCAGCGAGGTCGAGCGCGAGTATGTGGTGCGCGTCCACGGCACGGTGGACGAAGCCATGATCGCAAACCTGGAGCAGGGTGTGGAACTGGACGATGGTCCGGCGCGCTTCCTGCGAGTAAAAGTGGGGCAGGGCGGCAATACCAACCGCTGGTTCTCTGTGGTGATTGCGGAAGGGCGCAACCGCGAGGTGCGCCGCCTGTGGGAATCCCAGGGCGTCGAAGTGAGCCGCTTGAAGCGGGTTCGCTATGGCAGCGTGGAAATTCCCTCCTATGTGCGCAGCGGCGAATGGGTCGAGCTTGAACCCAAGGACGTGCGCGCGCTGTGCCGCGAAATGGGCGTGCGCGCCAATGTGGATTGGTCAGTGACACCAGAGGAAGGGCGCCGCTTCAAACGGCAGGTGAAGAAACTGCGCGCGCGTGGGCCGGGGAGATAAGCTCACAGTTCACAGTTCACAGTTCACAGTTCACAGTTCACAGTTCACAGTTCACA
>CAYXXZ010000200.1:0-3764 GCA_964469165.1 uncultured Porticoccaceae bacterium | reverse complement strand
TCCATCACCTCCTTCCAGGCGGTTTACGTGCCTGCGGACGACCTTACCGACCCGTCGCCCGCCACCACCTTCGCGCACCTGGATGCGACTCTGGTACTGTCGCGCTCCATCGCTGAGCTGGGTATCTATCCCGCCGTTGATCCGCTCGACTCGACCTCGCGCCTGCTCGATCCGCTGGTGATCGGCAACGAGCACTACGAGGTTGCCCGTGGTGTGCAGTCCGTATTGCAGCGCTACAAGGAACTGAAAGACATCATCGCCATTCTCGGCATGGACGAACTGTCCGAGGAAGACAAGCTGGTGGTGGCGCGGGCGCGGAAGATTCAGCGCTTCCTGTCCCAGCCTTTCTTCGTGGCCGAAGTCTTCACCGGCAGCCCCGGCAAGTACGTGCCTGTCAAGGAAACCATCGCCAGCTTCCAGGGCATCCTCAGGGGTGATTACGACCATCTGCCGGAGCAGGCGTTCTACATGGTGGGTGGTATCGAGGAAGCCGTTGAGAAGGCTGGCAAGTAAACGGCGACTTGAGCTAAAGTTATGGCTATGACATTTCATTGCAACATCGTGAGCACCGAGGAGTCGCTGTTTTCAGGGCTTGTGGAACTGCTCGTCGCTACCGGCTCGCAGGGTGAACTCGGCGTAAATTATGGCCATGCTCCCCTGCTGACCGATCTGGAGCCGGGCCCGGTGCGGATCGTAAAGCAGAACGGAGAGGAAGAGCTCTACTACCTGTCCGGCGGCTATCTCGAAGTGCAACCTCACGTGACCACCATCCTTGCGGATACGGCGCTGCGTGCCGGCGACATCGACGAAGCCGCTGCCCTCGAAGCCAAGAAACAGGCGGAGCAGGTCATGTTCAATCAGAGCGGCGAGTTCGATTACTCGCGCGCTGCCTCGCAACTTGCCGAAGCCGCTGCCCAGCTGCGCACCATCGAAGAGTTGCGTCGCAAGGCCAAACGCTGAACGGGGTGTTTGTGGCACAGGGGCAGCTCAGGCTGCCCTTTTGTTTTTGTGGAAACTCCTGGTAGGAGCGGCCCTGGCCGCGAAGCTTTTCAGCCTGCTCCAGCAGTGTTTCCGACTTCTGATGTCCGGCTTCCGACATCACGCCAAAATCCTTCAATTTCATCACCGTACTGTCTAGAATGCCTGCTTCAAGGGGGGACTTACATGGCGGTAGATGTAGTAATTCTGGCGGCTGGCAAGGGGACGCGCATGAAGTCCCGCATGCCCAAGGTGCTTCATCCCCTCGCGGGCAAGCCTCTTCTCGGCCATGTGATCGACAGCGCCTCGCGCTTGCCCGAGAGCCGCATCAGTGTGGTGGTGGGCCACGGCAGCGACGCCGTGCAGTCGCGCTTTTCAGACCCTGCCATCCATTGGATCACCCAGGAGCAGCAACTCGGCACCGGCCATGCCCTGCTGCAGGCCCTGCCCTTTTTTCGCGACGATGCGCTGGTGCTGGTTCTCTACGGCGATGTTCCCCTGATCGCCGCGCAAACCCTGGAGCATCTTCTCGCCGCCGCCAGCAAAGATCGGCTCGCACTGCTCACGGTGCACCTGGACGATCCCACCGGTTATGGCAGGATCCTGCGCGATGGTGACGGCAAGGTATGCGCCATCGTCGAAGAAAAGGATGCCAGTGCCCAGGAGAAAACCATCTGTGAAATCAACACCGGCGTGCTGGCGGCGGCAGTGGAGAATCTGCGCGTCTGGCTGCCCCGCCTGCAGAATGACAACAGCCAGAAAGAGTATTACCTCACCGATGTGATCGCCATGGCGCGGCAGGATGGTGTCGAGATTTGCACGCAACATCCGATCTCCGCGCTGGAGACCGAGGGTGTCAACAGCCGCACTCAGCTCCACCGCCTGGAGCGCCACCATCAGCGCATGTTGGCGGAAAAGTTGATGGCCGCGGGCGTCACCATCGCCGATGTCGGGCGTTTCGACTGCCGGGGGGCATTGCAGTGTGGTGAAGATGGCTTCATCGATATCAATGTGCTGTTCGAGGGCGATGTACGCCTTGGCCGCGACGTCAGTATCGGCCCCAATTGTGTGATCCGCGATGCGGTTATCGGCGATGGCGTCACCATCAAAGCCAATACGGTGATCGAGGGGCCGGTGACCATCGAAGCGGGCGCCGAGGTGGGCCCCTTCGCACGCCTGAGGCCCGGCACGGTGTTGCGCGCCGGGTCGCGGATCGGCAACTTCGTGGAAACCAAGAAATCCGATATCGGGCCAGGCAGCAAGGTGAACCACCTCAGTTACGTGGGTGACACGCACATTGGCAAGGGCGCCAACATCGGTGCCGGCACCATCACCTGCAATTACGACGGCGTGAACAAATTCAACACCACGATCGGCGATGGTGCCTTCATCGGGTCCAACAGCTCCCTGGTGGCGCCGGTGACCATCGGCGGCAATGCGACGGTGGGCGCGGGCTCCACCATCACACGGGATGTCGCTGACGGCGAGCTCGCAGTGGCGCGTGGGCGCCAGAAAAACATCGAAGCCTGGCAGCGGCCCGGCAAGAAAACGAAGGAATAACCTATGTGCGGTATCGTGGGCGCCATTGCGCAACGCAATGTCAGTGAAATTCTCGTGGAGGGCTTGCGCCGTCTCGAGTATCGCGGCTATGACTCGGCCGGAGTGGCAGTGGTGACGTCCGATGCCAGCCTTCAGGTGCGCAAGACTGCCGGCAAGGTGGCGGCGCTGGAAGCCATGCTGGGCACGGAACCAGCCCGCGGCCAGCTCGGCATCGCGCACACGCGCTGGGCCACGCATGGGGTTCCCAGCGAAGTGAACGCTCACCCTCATGTTTCCGGCACCATCGCGGTGGTTCACAACGGTATCATCGAGAATCACGAGGAACTGCGCGAGCAGCTCCAGGCCAAGGGCTACGTTTTCCAGTCACAGACCGACACCGAAGTGATCGCTCACTTGCTGTGTGATCTTTCGGAGGGGAATGGTGATTTGCGGGGCCTGGTGGCAAAAGCGGTGAAATTGCTGCGCGGTGCCTATGCCCTTGCGGTAGTGGACTCCTCCCGACCGGACGTGTTGGTTGGTGTGCGCCGCGGCAGCCCCCTGGTGCTGGGAGTAGGTATCGAAGAAAACTTCCTGGCGTCCGACCCCCTGGCGCTGCGCCAGGTGACGGACCGCTTCGTGTTCCTGGAAGAAGATGATGTGGTGGAGGTACGCCGCGAACACTTCACCGTATGCGACAGCACCGGTCAGCCGGTGGAGCGTCCCATCACCCGCATCGAGGGTGGCACAGGGGACAGCGACCGCGGGCACTACCGGCACTTCATGCTCAAGGAGATCTACGAACAGCCGGCAGCGTTGCGGGCCACCCTTGAGGGGCGTATCAGCGAAAAGCACGTATTGATGGAATCCTTCGGTGTGGCCGCCACCGGCGTGCTCGCCAGGGTGGAAAACATTCATCTGGTGGCCTGTGGCACCAGTTACCATGCAGGTATGGTGGCCAAATACTGGATAGAAAGTCTCGCGGGCGTGCCCTGTCAGGTGGAAGTGGCCAGCGAGTATCGCTACCGCGACGTGGTGGTTCCGGCCAATACTTTGTTCGTATCCATTTCGCAATCCGGCGAAACGGCGGACACCCTGGCGGCATTGCGCGCGGGCAGGAAGTCCAGCTACCTGGGGTCGCTTACCATCTGCAATGTGCCCAACAGTTCGTTGGTGCGGGAATCGGATATTGTCTTGATGACGCGGGCCGGCGCCGAGATCGGCGTCGCCTCCACCAAGGCGTTCACCAC
>CAYXXZ010000199.1:0-3774 GCA_964469165.1 uncultured Porticoccaceae bacterium | reverse complement strand
TCACAGTTCACAGGATGAGCGTGGCACCCCCCTGATAACTGTCAACTGTGAACTGACAACTAAAATATAAACTGACAACCCATCACACACTCAACCCGCCATCCACATGTAGAATCTGGCCAGTGACATAAGACGCGCGGTTCGAAGCGAGAAACGCAACCACATCGGCGCATTCGTGGGCCTGCCCGGTGCGGCGCAATGGGACGCGCTCCCTGGCGAAATCCTCCAGAGTGGCGCGTGCGGTGGCACCGGCTTCTTCCATTCTCAGGGCCATGCCTGCGCTGTACACGCCTACACCGACGAAATTGGCACGTATGCCGTGGCGCCCCTCTTCCGCGGCCAACAGCCTGATCATCATCGCCACGGCGGATTTCGGGACGGAGGACAGGGTATTGCCAGGCGTAGTGGCATCCACCGCTGCGGTTCCCAGGGTGACGATGGCACCGCCCGCGGCGCGCATGTGTGGCACGGCGGCGCGGGCGATGTTGAAAAAGCCCTTCACGTCCACGTCGAGAACGTTGGCAAATGCCTGCGGATCCTGCTCGGCGAGCGTACCAAAAGCGTATTGCAGGCCCGTGGCATTGATCACCGTGTGTACCCGTCCATGCCTGGCGATGGCTTTGTCGATGACAGCCGCGACCGAGTCGGCATCGGTGACATCACAGGACTCCAGCTGCGGCGTACGCCCCTGGGCATTCAACCGCGCCACCAGCCCTTCCAACTGTTGCGGGTTGCTGCGATAAGTAATTACCTGCTCGGCACCCAACTCCGCCATGCGCTCGGCAATGGCCTGGCCAAGACCGCCGGAGGCGCCGAACAGAACACTGCAGCCATCTGAAAATTCGGACATTATTTTTTTCCTGTAGGAGTCAACAGCGCTGTAGGTTGGGTTAGCGAAGCGTAACCCAACAGCCGATGCGAAGGTGTACCACGCATTGTTGGGTTACGCCCTGCGGGCTAACCCAACCTACGGGGCTGCAACCTTGGAGGAGTTCGGACATGGGGATTCCTTATTTTATTGGTAATGGGCGGGCGATTCGTGAATCGCCCCTACGGAAGATGGAATCAGGCTCGCAGCGTCACGCCGCCATCGACATTGATGATCTGGCCGTTGACCCATTCGCCATCCTCGGACATCAGCAATGCCACCATCGCGGCGAGGTCTTCGGGCTTGCCGAGGCGCGGGCTGCGGTGGCCTTTCAATGCCTTTTCAAAACGGGATGCGGGGGCATCCCAGTTGGCCTCCGTCGGCACCATGCCGGGGCACACCACATTGGCGCGAATGTTCTGCTTGCCCCAGCCGCTGGCGACATGGCGCATCAAGGCGTGGACGCCGGATTTCGACATGGCGTAGGACACGCGCTTGTTCTCGCCGATGTAGGCCGCTGCCGACGAGGTGTAGACAATCGCGCCGCCGCCGCGCTCCAGCATCAAAGGCAGGGCGTGGCGGGTGCACAGAAAGTGACCGCGCAGGTTGACGCTCATCACCCTGTCGAAAATCGCCATGTCCACCGTCAGCACATCGAAATCCTCGCGGTGGGCGATACCGTCGAAGGCGTTGACGTGAATGCCGTCGAGCCCGCCAAACTCATCGACGGCGGAGCGCACCAGCGCGGCAACGCTGGACTCGTCAACGAGGTCGAAGGCACGGCCGATGGCCTGGCCGCCCTCGTCACGGATCTTTTCCGCCACGGCTTCGGCGCGCTCCGCGGACAGGTCGCCGATCACCACATTGGCGCCCTCGCTGGCAAGGCGCTTGGCGGTGCCCGCGCCGATGCCGGTGCCGCCCCCGGCGATCACGATGGTGCGATTTTTCAGTCTGTCCTGGAAGCTCATGGCCTGCCTCCATCCACACGAATCAGGGTGCCGGTGGTGAAACTGGAGGCCGGGCTCGCCAGGTACAGGACCGTGGAGATGATTTCCTCGGGCTCGCCGAAGCGGCGCAGTACCGCGTCGGTCTGGGATTCCTTGTCGGCCGGCCAATGCTTGGCCACATCGGTGCGAAAGCTGCCGGGTAGAATGCCGTTGACCCGCACCTTGGGCGCGAATTCGATGGCGTGCGCCGTGGTAAGCGCGTTGAGCGCCGATTTCGCGCCGGCATAGGGCGCGTACTCGGGCCGGGGCCTGAGGGAGCCGTAGCTGCTGACGTTGATGATACTGCCACCCTCTCCTTGCGCCATGCGGCTGCCCACCAGGGCGGAAAGGCGGAAAGGCCCCTTGAAATTGAGGTTGATGACGCTGTCGATCAGCTTCTCGGTGGTTTCCACCGATGAGGGCGCGACGGGCGACATGCCCGCGTTGTTGATCAGCACGTCGACCTTGCCGAATTCGTCGTAGCTGCGCTCCACCAGGTTGTCGATGTCGGCCCAGCGCCCGGCGTGGCAGGCCACCGGCAGCGCCTTGCGGCCCAGTTTGACCACCTCTTCGGCAGCCTGCTCACAACTCTCGATGCTGCGGCTGGCGATGATTACATCAGCGCCGCGCTCGGCGAAGGCGCGGGTCATGGCAAGGCCGAGCCCCCGGCTGCCGCCGGTGATCAGCACGACCTTGCCGGTAAAGTCGAAAAGCTTATCCATTCGCGTCTCTCCGGATCAGCGGTTTTTGTAGGTCGGCTTGCGCTTCTCTTTGAAGGCGTCGATGGCTTCGATCAGGTCTTCGCTGAGCATGCCGTACTGTTCGAGAGCGAGAGAGAACTCGAACACATCCACCGCCTGCTTGTGCATGGCGTGGTTGAGGGCGCGCTTGGTGAACTGCACGGCCATGGGCGGCAGGAAGGTGATGCGCTCGGCGATCTTTTCCGCCAGAGGCAGCACCTCTTCGGGGGTATCCACCAGATCGGTGACTCCGCCCAGGCGGTAGGCTTCTTCGGCGCCGATGGGTTCGCCGGTGAGCAGGTGGCGCTTGGCCTTGGTCATGCCAAAGGCCGCGGGGAACACCAGACAACCACCGTCACCGGCGACGAGCCCGACATTCACATGGGGATCGCCGATGCGCACGTTCTTGCTGGCCACGATCACGTCGCCACTGAGGGCAATGGAGGTGCCCAGGCCATAGACATCGCCGTGCAGTGCGACAACCACCGGCACGGTGACTTCGTGCATGCCGTAGATCAGGCGGCGGCCCACATCCCAGGCCTGGAAGCGCGCGTCCTTGTCCTTGGCCAGGCGGCGCACTTCCTCGAGGTCGCCGCCGGCGGAAAAGGTCTTGCCGGTGGAAGACATCAGCAACACCCGCGCATCGCCGGGGCGGCGCATGCGATCGAGCACATCCGCCAGTTCCTCGCTGGTGACATCGTCCATGCGGTTGAGCACTTCGGGGCGGTTGAAGATCACCCGTGCGACGTGGCCTTCGGTTTTGAAAATCAGCGTTTTGTATTCGTTTGTCATGGTTGTCTCCAAAAAGAGGTCATACGTTATTACGGCGCTCAGGACTAAAGCTGCAAGCTTCAAGTTATCAGCAAGGCCCTTTCGATATCCGATGCGCCTTGCAGGTTGATGGGGACCCGCCAACCATCCCCATCCGACTTACAGCTTATAGCTTGCATCACCCTTCACTGCCGCGGCGCGCGGTATTTCTGCAATTCGAGACGGGCAATGGTGCGGTTGTGTACTTCGTCCGGGCCGTCGGCGATGCTGATGGTGCGCATGCGCGCGAAGGCGTAACCCAACCCTTCATCGTCGCACAGCCCCGCGGCGCCGTGAGCCTGGATGGCCATGTCCGCCACCATCTGGCCCATCTTGGTGGCCGCCACCTTGATCTGGGCAATCTCGCTGC
>CAYXXZ010000198.1:0-3777 GCA_964469165.1 uncultured Porticoccaceae bacterium | reverse complement strand
CACAGTTCACAGGATGAGCGTGGCACCCCCCTGTTAACTGTCAACTGTAAACTGATAACTCGCAGGATAACTGACAACCAACACCCGATAACTCTATACTTGCCCCACAACCCCGCGACATGACGACGCCACGCCCACAATGACACGACTTCTCACCAGCCTGCTGATTTTTCTGCCGTACAGCCCGTTGCTGCACGCAAGTGTGATCAACCACTATTTCAAGGAAGCGGACGGCACCACCAACTGGCAGTACATCGCCAACTTCTCCAGCAGCCTGCTGATCCTGATATTGTCGTCGGTGGTGATCAAGTTGTACTTCACGCATCGCCGCCTGAGAAAGACCAACCGCGCCCTCGAGGATATTCGCGCCGACCTGGAAAATCGCGTACAGGAGCGCACCGCCACGCTCGACGAGTCCAACCGCCTGCTCAAGGAAACCAACAAACTGCTCGAGAAGGAAATCAGTCACCACCAGGAGACCACCAGCAAGCTCAAGCAGTCCGAGGCCTATATCAAGAACATTCTCGAATCCATGCCCCTGATGCTGATCGGCATCACGGAGGACGGCGCCATCAGCCAATGGAACCGCAAAGCCGAGGAAACCACCGGTATCGCCGCCCACCAGGTGCAGGGCAAGAACCTGTGGGACACCTACCCGACCATCACCGTGTCGCGTCAGCAAGTGAGCCAGGCCATCGCCCAGAACCGCCCGGTGATCATCAAGCACAGCCAGCGCGGTCGCTACCACTTCGACATCATCATCTACCCGCTGCACGCCGACGGCGTCAACAGCGCGGTGATTCTGGTGGAAGACGTGACCCAGCGGATTCTCACCGAGAACATGCTGATCCAGCGCGACAAGATGTCGTCCATGGGCGAACTGGCGTCGACCATGGCGCAGGACATCAACGTGCCGCTGCAGGCCATCATGGCGGACGTGCGCAACATCGAGGACTTCCTCGCCGACTACGGCGATCAATTGCCGATGGAAACCAACGACCACCTCAACAAGCTCAAAGTGCTGTTGCGCGACGCCATGGAGAAGGGCGAGCACGCCACCGCGATCATCGATAACCTGCTCGATTTTTCCCGCTCGCAGGACGCGGAAAAGCACGCTGGCGACGTGGTCGACATCATGGAGAAATCGATCCGTCTGGCGCGCAACGCCATATCGCTGCCCGGCCAGCTGAGCTTCCGCGACATCGCCATCCAGCGCGACTATGAAGAAAGTCTGCCTTCCATTCCCTGCTACCCCATCGAGTTGCAGCAGGTGTTTCTCAGCCTCTTCCGCCACAGCTGCCGGGCGCTGGCGCGGGTCACCCTGCCGCACCACAAGCCGGTCATCAATGTCCAGATCATGGAGTGCTACGACGCCCTGTGGATCAAGATCCAGCACAATGGCGTCGGCCTCACCCTGGATGAACAGAAGTACATTTTCGAGCCATTTTTCAACAACCCCGGGGATATCGACGACCCGAGCAAGCGCCTGTCGTTCTCGTATTTCATCATTACCGAGCACCACAGAGGCCAGATGGCGGTGACGTCGGACATAGACGTCGGCACCACCTTCCACATTCAAATCCAGCTCGATTGACGCCAGCGCGCCGGGGCACAGGAATGCTCCGGCGGGCATTCCCGGGACTTTATTTCCAGGACTTTGCTGCGCCGCAAAAATCCTGTGCTACCTTTAATAAAAAGCGCATCACAATTCGCCATTCCAGGAGATCTTGAAATGAGCCATGTCTATAAAATCACCGAAGTCGTAGGTTCTTCCACCACCTCCATCGAGGATGCCGTGCAACAGGCCGTCGCCCGGACCGCGAAAACCGTCGACAACATCGACTGGTTCGAAGTCTCCGAGATCCGTGGCCACGTCGTGGATGGCAAGGTCGGCCATTACCAGGTGGGCCTCAAACTCGGCTTCCGACTCAACGACTGATCAGAGCGCTTTTCCCGGTACCACCACCCAATTTGTATCGATAAGACAGACGGCGTCCCGCTGTGGCAGGGCGCTTTGTCGAGGGCGGAAACAAGCTCCAGGGAGCACATATAACAGGTATGGCGAATCTGATCACGCTTTCCCGCCTGATTCTTCTGGGGATCGTCATTTGCATTCTGTATTTCGGCTCCCCTCTCGTGCAATTGTTCAACGTCCTCCTGCTCATTCTGATTTTCGTTTCCGATGGTGTGGACGGCTACGTAGCGCGGCGCTTCAATGAGGAAAGCCTGTTCGGCGCCGTATTCGACATCGCCGCGGACCGCATCGTCGAGCTCTGCCTGTGGATCGCGCTCGCGCACATCGGCGCACTGCCGGTGTGGATACCGCTGGTCTTCGTCGCCCGCGGCGTGCTCACCGACGCCATTCGCGCCGTCGAAACGGAAACCAAGCACCAGACACCCTTCGCCACCATGCGCACCTCGCTGGGCAAGGCCCTGGTGGCCGGGCGTTTCATGCGCGCGTTCTACGCCGTGCTCAAGGCGGTCACCTTCTGTGTAGTGATGTTTGCCCTGCCGCTGCCGGTGCTGGCACCGCAACTGTGGCGTGACTATGGCGAGCTCATCCGCAACACCGGCTTGTTATTGGCATATGCCTCGGTGTTCATCTGCATCCTGCGCGGCGCGCCGGTGATCATCGAATTCATCGACGAGCAAAGGAGCGACGTCTGAACACGGCAGCGGCTTTCTTCGACCTGGACGGCACACTGTTCACCAAGCCCAGCAGCGAGCTGCGCTTCGCCCACCATCTCTGGCAACAGGGACTTCTTCGCTCACCACAGCTCATGTGGGCACTTTGCTTCTATCCCGTCTGGTTCTGGCGCTTCGGTTTGGATGTGGGCCGCAAGAACAAGGCGCTCTACACCGGCCTGTCGGTACAGGGGCTGCATACCTGGGGCGAAGATTGGGTGAACGGTCATTTTGAGAATTTGCTCGACGTGGAAATCGCCGCGCAGGTGGAAATCTGCCGCCAGAGCGGCTACCAGCTGGTGCTGATGACGGGGGCTCCGGAATGCCTGGCGCGGCCCATCGCGCAACATCTGCGCATGGACGACTGTATCGCCACGGTGCTGGCCGAAAGGGACGGGATTTACCGGGCCGCACCGCCGCTGCGCCATCCCCTGGGCAAAGACAAGCTGCGCCTGGCGCAGGCCTGGTGCGATGAACGACAGATATCCCTCAGCCAGTGCGCGGCCTACGGCGACTCACACCAGGACCGCTACCTGCTCGCCGCCGTCGGCAAGGCCGTGGCGGTCAACCCCGACCGCCGCATGGTGAGGCTCGCCTCGAATCAACGCTGGCAGGTGTTGAACACGGGTTGAGGGGGAAAAGCTATAAGCTGGACACTGCCAGAGTACGTAGGGGCAATTCATGAATTGCCCCTACGGTAGACAGCTGGGATCAGCCGAAATCAGCCGCGCACGTATTGGCGTGCGATGATGTGCTTCTGCGTTTCGTTGGAGCCCACGAAGATGCGGGTCACCCGCGCTGCGGTCCACATGCGGGAGATCTGGTTCTCGTCCATCCAGCCGTTGCCGCCCCACAGCTGTACACAGGTGTCCATCACACGCCATTCCATTTCCGTGAGCCACAGCTTGCACATGGAGCCATCGCGCTCGGTGAAGGTACCGTTGCGGTATTTGCGGATCATCTCGTTGAGCAGGGTGCGGCCCACCATGATGTCGGTTTCCATCTCCGCCAGCTTGAACTGGGAGTTCTGGAAGTCGACCAGGCGCTGCTTGAACAGCTTGCGGGTCTTGGTCCACTCGAGCGTCATCTCGA
>CAYXXZ010000197.1:0-3780 GCA_964469165.1 uncultured Porticoccaceae bacterium | reverse complement strand
CATTGGCAGATAGGGACGATAGCGACAGCCGCAGGTAAGCATGGTTCTTAGAGCAACCTGTAGGAGCTTGCCTGCAAGCGACAAATTCCTGCAGGGGCCAAGCTCTGGTGTGGGTCGCCTGCAGGCAGGCTCCTACACCGTTTCACGTTGCACGTAAGAGCGGGGTGGCTGGGCTCTCTGTACCACGGCGAAGCCTTGTCCGCCAATCAGGATTGCCGCGATGGTTTTTGGTGGCCAAACAAAGCTTGGCCACCCTACGCGGGGTAAGCCAGACGCCTGTAAACGTGAAACTCTGGCAGAACCCCCTGCTTAAAGCTTACGGCTTATAGCCCGCGTTGTCTCACGCAGGACGGTAGCCTAAACTTCCGGCTACTGTGTAACACGTGGTGCTGACCGCCAACCGGGAAGCCCGTGTCGAAAACCGTTGCCCATTTTGTTTTGCGAGGAATTGCTGCGGAGCTGCCAGGATTGACAGGCCCCATGGCCCGCACTATCGATGACAAGGAGAAAAAAGATGGCAAAAATCATTCATCATGGCGCGGTCGACGGCGTCACCGGTTCATGTCACCAACTGTTTTTTCCGGCGGGAGAGTCGCTGCTGGTGGATTGCGGACTTTTTCAGGGCGCGGAGGCACGTGGCCGCGTCGACATGAGTATCGATTTTCCTCTGGCGGGCATTCGCGCGCTGCTTCTGACGCACTGCCACATCGATCACTGCGGACGGGTGCCCTGGTTGCTGGGGGCGGGCTTCGATGGCCCGATCTACGCCACTCAAGCTACCGCAAAACTGCTGCCGCTGGTACTCGAAGATGCCATCAAAGTGGGGGTTTCGCGTGACGGTGGGTTGATCAGGAAGATAATGACGCGCCTCGAAGGACAGCTGGTGCCCGTCGCCTACGACCGATGGTTTCCGCTGCGCACCGTGCAGGGCGATGTCGTCAATGCTCGCTTTCGCCGGGCGGGCCATATTCTCGGTTCGGCCTATGTGGAAGTGGATGTCGGCAAAGGCGCCGATTGCGAGCGCATCGTGTTTTCCGGGGATCTCGGCGCACCCCATACGCCGTTGCTGCCCGCGCCGAAGCCGCCGTACAAGGCGGATACCCTGGTTATCGAAAGCACTTACGGCGACCGTGTCCACGACGGCAGGAAGAACCGCCGCAAGGCGCTGCAGCGGGTCATCGAACATTGTTTTCACGATGCCGGGGCGGTGCTGATCCCCGCTTTCAGCATTGGTCGCACCCAGGAATTGCTCTACGAGATCGAAGAGATCATCCACCGCTACAAGAAGGGCGGGCGCAGCAAGCTCGACTGGCAGAATGTGGATGTGGTGGTCGACTCACCGCTGGCGGCGGCATTTACCGAGTCCTACCGGGAGATGCGCGAGCTCTGGGACGCCGAGGCGCGCCAGCGTCTCAGTGAAGGGCGCCACCCGCTCAATTTCGAGCAGCTCATCACCGTGGACAAACACGAGAATCACTTGCGCCTGGTGGAATACCTCAAGCAGAGTGGTCGGCCCGCCATCGTCATTGCCGCCAGTGGCATGTGTGCCGGGGGCCGCATCGTCAACTATCTGAAAGCCCTGTTGCCGGATTCGCGCACCGACGTGCTGTTCGTCGGCTATCAGGCAGAGGGAACGCCAGGTCGCGACATTCAGCGCTACGGGCCCGAGCAGGGCTATGTGGTGCTCGACGGTGAGCGGGTACAGATCAACGCAGGCATCCACACCATTTCCGGGTATTCCGCGCACGCGGGGCAGGACGACCTGTTGCGCTTCATCCGCCGTATTTACAAGAAGCCCCGAGAAATACGCATCGTGCACGGCGACGCCGATGCGAAGGCGGTGTTCGCGGAAAAAGTGCGGGAAATCTGTCCGGACGTGGACGTCCTGGTGCCTTGAGAGGCTTTCGATTCACGGCGCGTAGGGGCGATTCATGAATCGCCCCTGCAGAGTATCTGCCTACGAAAGCAGAAACTCCATCAACGCCTTCTGCGCATGCAGGCGGTTTTCTGCCTCGTCCCAGATCACGGAGATGGCGGGGTCTTCCATCAGCTCGGTGCTGACTTCCATGCCCCGGTAGGCAGGCAGGCAGTGCATGAAGATTGCGCGCCTGGCGGCATTGCTCATCAGCTTGTGGTCCACCTGATAGCCGGCGAAAGCGCTCAGGCGCGCCTGCTTTTCATCCTCCTGGCCCATGGAGGCCCAGGTGTCGGTAACCACCAGGTGAGCACCGCGCACGGCGTCCTCCGGTGAGCGCAGCAGCGTGACGTGACTCGCGCAGGACTTGAGCAACTCGGCGTCGGGTTCGTAGCCTTCGGGGCAGGCCAGGCGCAATTCGAAATCCAGCATTGCCGCGGCTTCGATATAGGAGTTGGCCATGTTGTTGCCGTCGCCGACCCAGGCCACGGTCTTGCCTTTCAAGCCACCGCGGTGCTCGATGAAGGTCTGGATGTCGGCGAGCAGTTGGCAGGGGTGGAAACTGTCGGTCAGGGCGTTGATCACGGGAACCGTGGAATAGTCGGCGAAACGCTCGACCTTGTCGTGCCCGAAGGTGCGGATCATGATGATATCGACCATGCGCGACAGCACGCGCGCGGTGTCCTCGATGGGTTCACCGCGACCCAACTGGGTGTCGTCCGGGGACAGAAAGATGGCGCTGCCGCCCAGCTGCGCCATGCCCGCTTCGAAGGATACCCGGGTGCGCGTCGACGCCTTCTCGAAGATCATGCCGAGAACCTTGCCTTCCAGCGGCCTGCCGGCGGTCCCCTGCTTGTACAGCGCCTTGCTGTGCTGGGCGCGCTCGATGACGCCGTACAATTCTTCTACGGAAAGATCGTTGAGCCGGAGAAAGTGTCTGAGCGCCATGGCGCGGAACCTCGTTGATGATGTCAGGCGCGGAGAAACTCGCGCACCAGCGGCGCCAGTGCGAGGACCAGTCGCTCGGCGTCCGCATCGGAAAGAATCAGGGGTGGCAGCAGGCGGATCACCCGCTCGGCGGTGACGTTGATGAGCAGACCCGCCGCGGCCGCCTTGTCCACCAGTTCGGCGCAGGGGCGATCGAGCTCGATGCCGATCATCAGGCCCTGGCCACGGATGTCGACAACCCCGGCGACGCCGTCGAGCGCCTGGGCAAAGCCGCTGCGAATACGTTCGCCCAGCAGCCCCGCACGGGTGCACAGGTCGTCCTGGGCAATGATGTTCAATGTGGCGAGCGCCGCTGCGCAAGCCACCGGATTGCCGCCGAAGGTGGAGCCGTGATTGCCGGGCTGGAGCAGAGTCGCAGCGGCGCCACTGGCCAGACAGGCGCCGATGGGCATGCCGTTGCCGAGGCCTTTGGCGGTGGTGACCACGTCGGGCACGATGCCGTGCAACTGGTAGTTGAACAAGGCGCCGGTGCGGCCGTTGCCGGTCTGGATTTCGTCCAGCATCAGCAGCCATTGGTTGGCGTCGCACAGCGCGCGCAACTGCTTGAGATAGTCGCCATCGGGCGCACGCACGCCGCCCTCGCCCTGGATGGGCTCGACCAGCACAGCAACCACGTCGGCGTTGTTCTCGGCAATGGTTTTCAATGCGGCGATATCATTGAAGGGCGCGCGCACGAAGCCGGTCACCAGGGGCTCAAAGCCGGCTTGCACCTTGCGGTTGCCGGTGGCGCTGAGGGTGGCCAGGGTTCTGCCGTGGAAGGATTGCTCCATGACGATCACGGTGGGCAGCTTCACGCCCCGGTTGTTGCCGTACAGCCGCGCCAGCTTGATGGCGGCTTCGTTGGCCTCGGCGCCGGA
>CAYXXZ010000196.1:1518-3797 GCA_964469165.1 uncultured Porticoccaceae bacterium | reverse complement strand
TTATTATTGAACATGTCCCTATAATAGCGCCCCGGAATAAGAAATCTCGGAGTCAGACTCATGGTCAACCTGAAAACCCTCACAACCCTTTTTTCAGTTACTGCATTTTCTTTTGCGCTGGCGGCCTGTGGTGAAAAAGCCGCACCACCACCACCGGCCACTGAGCCGCCACCCGTCACTGAAGAAAGCCTGATCGACCAAGCGCAAGACGCAATGGACGAAGCCGCAGACTCTGCCGAACAATGGTCGGAAGATGCCGTGGACGCCACTGAAGAAGCTGCGGAAGACGCTGGCGACGCCCTGGAAGACGCTTCTGAAGCAACCCAGGATTCCGTACAGGATGCCTTCGACGCCGCTAAAGAAGCTGCGAAAGACGCCAAGGATGCAACCAAGGACGCGCTCAACTCTGCCAAAGACGCACTCAAGTCAGAGTAATTGCACGTCTTGCAGGGAAGCGGTCATCGGGCCGCTTCCCTGCAATTTCTTTCTTCTCGTCTTGACGGCACCGACGTAAAAAGGTGCATCTATCTGCAGCCAATCATCGCATCGTTGGCTCGTGTCCTCTGTTACGCTTTTTGAAACAACACCACATCCGCGCCCACAAATTCCACTGACGCTTGCCACTTTGCGCCAAGCTGCGCAAACGTCTGGCGCGAAAAGAAGCAGATATGCGTCGGGTCGCTCTTGTAATGCCAAGATGCAAACGCCTCCCTGTCTCGAACGAGCTTGGTCATGATGCCGAGCCAGCCCTTCGGCTCAAGCAGTCTCCACAACTCATCGAGCACCTCACCAGGCGCTGAAAGATGTTCGACAACCTCGGTGGCAGTGATGAACGCATAGCGTTTTTCCAGCACTGCCCTGTCGGGCGCATAGAAAACATCGTACAACGCCATCCGGTGGTCGCGCTCCGCGAACATCAGGGAAAGGGTCGGCCCCGGACCACAGCCGAAATCGAGCCCCGACGAAGCCGGTGCCAATTTCGGCTCCAGCACGTCGAACAGGCGAGCGAGAAACATGCGGTAGCCCTGATCTTCAGGGTTGTTTTCGTGAAGGTCGTATTGGGCCTTCTCATCCTCCGCCGCCAGGTGAAAACCCGTCGGCACAAACACCAGATCGCAGCTTGCGCAGCGAACGTAATCCCGCTGCTCGTCCCTGTGATAAAACACCACGGCAGGAGACGCGCAGAGCGGGCAATCCTCGTCCGAAAAATCTTCAGTCAAGAGCCGTTCGGTTGTCACGAAAATGCGCTCCCTGCGCACAGTGCTTTTGACGGGGCGCTCTCACATTTTTTCCATGACTTCGATGCCAAGCAGGTCCAGTCCGCGCGCAAGCGTGTCGGCACTGATCGCGGCGAGGCGCAGACGGCTATCCCGCACGCCGTCGGGCACCCCCTCCTTGAGGATCGGGCAGTGCTCGTAGAAGGCCGTGAAGGCGCTGGCGAGATCGTAGAGGTAATTGCACAGCACATGCGGATAGGCGTCCGCGGCTACCTGTTGCAGCACGTCCTCGAAGCTGAGGAGCTTGAGCGCCAGCCCTTTTTCGCGGGGGTCGGCAATGATGATCTCACCAATCAGCGAAGACGGCGCGACACCGGCACGGCGGAAAATACTGCGAATTCGCGCATAGGCGTATTGCAGATAAGGCGCGGTGTTGCCTTCGAAACTGAGCATCGCGTCCCAGTTGAAAATGTAGTCGTTGGTGCGGGTCTTGGAGAGATCGGCATACTTTATGGCACCGATACCAACCTTGCGGGCGACATCAGTGCGTTCTTCGGCGGAGAGCTCGGGATCCTTTCCGGCCACGAGTGCCGCAGCGCGTTCCACGGCTTCGGTGAGCAGTTCGGCAAGCTTCACGGTGCCACCACTGCGGGTTTTGAACGGCTTGCCGTCCGCACCCATCATGGTGCCGAAAGCGTGGTGTTCGAGACGGATGGCATCGGGCACAAAGCCGGCCTTGCGGGCCACGGTGAACACCTGCTGCATGTGCAGGGACTGGCGCGCGTCGATGAAATACAGCACCCGGTCCGCCGCCAGCACCTGGGCGCGGTAGCGCAGCGCCGCAAGGTCGGTGGTGACATACAGGAAGCCGCCGCCGGATTTCTGCACGATGACCGGGCTCGGGTTGCCGTTCTTGTCGGCGAGCTCGTCCAGAAACACGACCTGCGCGCCCTGGTCTTCCACGCACAGATTCTGCGTCTTGAGATCATCCACCACAGCCTGCAAATCATCGTTGTAGGCGCTTTCCGGACGAATATGGGTGTGATCGAGGGTCACGTTCAG
>CAYXXZ010000196.1:0-1418 GCA_964469165.1 uncultured Porticoccaceae bacterium | reverse complement strand
TCGGCGATGAGCATGCCGAACTGGGTCCCCCAGTCGCCCATGTGGTTCTGGCGAATGACGTTGTGACCGAGATACTCCAGCAACCGTGCGAGCGCATCGCCGATGATGGTGCTGCGCAAGTGGCCGACGTGCATTTCCTTGGCGAGGTTGGGCGACGAGTAATCGACCACCACGGTTTGTGGACGCTCGGCGCTGCGCTTTGGCTGCGCGATGTTGAGCCCCTGAGCCGCGACGGCCGTGGCCAGAAATTCTGGCGCCAGATGAATGTTGATGAAACCCGGCCCGGCGATTTCCACCTTGTCGGCGATGCCGGCCAGATCGAGGTGATCGACAATGGCTTGCGCCAGCTCGCGAGGCGGCTTTTTCATGGCCTTGGCGCATGCCATCGCACCGTTCGCCTGGTAGTCTCCGAATCCTTCGCGGCTTGCAGGAGCGACGCTGGGGCCAAAATTTTCCGGAATGCCCGCCCGGATCATGGCGGCGTGAACACGTTCGGCGAGTAGAGTGCGCAGGGTCATTGCTGTCGGCATCGAGGTTGATTGCGAAATGGCCGTGAATTGTAGGGCAGGCGGCCGCCAATGCAAACTTTCTCCCTGCCCTACTTGCCGCGCTGGCTGCTGTTGACCTGCGGAGGGCAAAGGCTACACTGGCGACTGTCGCTCTCGAATATGGCTGTATTGTGCTCGACGCCTTGCCCCACAAGCGCCTGTCGGCGTTTTATTTCTGGTACTACGGCCTGCTGGGAATCACCCATCCGTTCTGGCCCATCTACCTGTCTCAGCTCAACTACTCCGCTACCGAGATTGGCCTGTTGCTGTCCGCGGTGATGGCCACGCGCATCATCTCGCCCAACCTCTGGGGCTGGCTCGCGGACCGCACCGGCAGACGCATGGGCACCATCCGCCTCGGCGCATTTTGCGGAACAGTGATGTTTTCCTGCATTTTTCTGGTGAGTGAATTCTGGGGCATGCTGTTGGTGATCGCCGGCTACAGTTTCTTCTGGAATGCCGTCATGCCGCAGTTCGAGGCGGTCACCCTGGATAGCCTTGGCGATCGCCCCGAAGATTACAGCCGGATCAGGGTCTGGGGCTCGGTGGGCTTCATCGTGGCCGTCGTAATGGGTGGCTACTGGTTTCAGGAGCGTATCGGTGACTTCCGCGTGGCGGGCGTGTTTTTCCTCGCCATGCTCTGGGCGAGCACCTTCATGATCAACTCGCCCGCCCGCAGCGGGGAGCGCAAACGGGGCCCCTCCTTCGGCCAGGTTCTGCGTCAGTGGCCGGTAATGGCATTTCTGCTGGCATCTTTTCTCGTGCAGCTGGCTCACGGCATCTATTACACGTTCTACAGCCTGCAATTGGAGGCTGCGGGTTACAGCCGCTCCCAGGTAGGGTATTTCTGGGCGCTGAGCGTGATTGCCG
>CAYXXZ010000195.1:0-3816 GCA_964469165.1 uncultured Porticoccaceae bacterium | reverse complement strand
CTGCCGTGCCAGACGCGCTCGACATTTGCCGGCGTCTGACCATGGCGGACGAAAATCAAACGACCTGGAGCTGACATGAGAATACCGCGCTTTCAGTGAAAGTCTGATATTACCCAATAATTGTCACTTTTTCAGACGAACGCGCAATCAATGACGCGTCAGATAGCCGAAAAAGCGCGTAGCCAGATTCAGGCGATGAAAACGGCGACAGTGATCAGCACCACGGTGATGACGATGCCGCCGAGAATCACTTTGCCAAGATTGCCGATAGCTGCCTTATCTTCACTCAACATGAGGACCTGCTCCTGATCGGGATCGATGAATTCATCCTAGGATGACAGCAGCTTTCGGATCAAGTCATGACCTGGATCAAGGGCAACACCGATTTCGCCTGTCAGTGCCAGTGCCTCCTGCGCCATGACCCGGTAGGACGGCAACAGCTCTGGCAGCTGGTTTGCAATGACATCGAGATGACGGCGAACGCTGTCGGCGTCGCCGCGCAGCACCGGGCCGGTCAGCGCGCGCCGCGGCCCGATTTCCAGGGCATTTGTGGCACTGCCGCTCACCAGCGGCGCGATCATGCGGCGTGCCTGCTGTTCGGGAATGCCCGCCGTCTCGAGCATGGCGAGGCTGGTAGCGATAAGTGCAACCAGGTGATTACTGGCCACAACCGTGGCGGCGTGGTACAGGGCCTTGTGTTCGGGTGCGAGCCTGGCATGGGGAGCGCCGAGCACATCGAGCATGGCAGCAAGGGCGGCCACGGCCGGCTCGTCGCCCTCCAGCGTGCAGAAGGTTCCGCGGAAGCCGCGCACCGATTTTGCCGGGTCGGCGAAACTGTGGATGGGATGCAGGCTTGCCGTGGCCGCGCCCTGCGCGGCGACCGCCGCGAGGCTGTCGGAACTGTGGATGCCGCTGCAATGAAAGACGCAGCATCCGCGCCAGTGCTGCCCGGAAATTGCCGCAAGCCGTTCGCTGATGGGAAGAATGGCATCATCGCTCACGGCGATGAGCCACAGCGGTGCAGCGCCCATCTCCTCGAGCCGCGCAACGCTCGTACCGGCGCCGATGAACGCCACTGCCTCGTCGCGGTTGCGGGCGCTGCGGCTGTGAATGGCGCCTATGTCCACAAGGCCGTGCTGGCGCAGCAAGCGCCCCAGGGTTCGCGCAACCCTGCCACTGCCGACGATGTTGAGGCGCGGTCGCGACATGCGCTCAGGCGCCGCCGAGCACCGCTTTGTAGGCGCGGGTGGCCGCCGCCATGCCCATGGCGATGGCGTCGACGGTAAAGGCATGGCCGATGGAAACTTCGAGCAACCCCGGCATCTCGCGGAAACGCACCAGGTTGTCGAGGTTGAGGTCGTGTCCGGCGTTGACACCGAGACCGATGTCGTTAGCAAGAGCCGCCGCGGCGGCATAGCGATCGTGGAGCGGAGCGAGGCGGGCAGGGTCGCCCCAGGCCTCGGCATAGGGGCCGGTATAGAGCTCGATTCTGTCGGCGCCGACCTCTTTTGCCAGGCGGATCTGCTCCAGATCCGGGTCCATGAACAGGCTGACGCGCATGCCCTGGTCGCGCAGACGGCGGATGACCGGCTCCAGGCGCGCTGCGCTTGTGGTCAGGTCGAAGCCGTGGTCCGAGGTCAGTTGTTCGTCGCTGTCCGGCACCAGAGTGCACTGCTGGGGCTGCGTTTCCTCGACGAGAGACATGAAACCTGGGTAGCTGCCTTGTGCCGGTGCGAAGGGATTGCCTTCGACATTGAATTCGATACCGGCGTAGTCGCGACGCAACAGCGCGGCGAGATCGCGGACGTCGTCCGGGCGGATATGGCGCTGGTCGGGGCGCGGGTGCACGGTGATGCCGTCGGCGCCCGCCGCCAGGCAAATTCTGGCGTGCTCGGTCACCGAGGGATAGGTGCCGGGCCGGGAATTGCGGATCAGGGCAATCTTGTTGAGGTTGACGCTGAGCTTGATCATGGTGCGCTGATCTCCCGAATGGAGAGGATCTGTATCGGCTGGGCCGGAAGGTGGGTGAAGGCGCCCGCGCGGCGCACCTTGACGGCGGCGATGGCGTCCACGATTTCCATGCCGGAAATCACCTTGCCAAATACCGTATAGCCGGGCTTGCCGCCCTTGGCGTCGAGCGAGGGGTTGTTCTTCAAATTGACGTAAAACTGACTGGTGGCGCTGTCCGGATCGGCGTGGCGCGCCATCGCCAGCGCGCCGCGGGTGTTCTTCAGGCCATTGCCGGATTCGTTCACCACCGGCTCGTCGGTTTCCTTGGCGCTCAGGTCGAAGGTATAGCCGCCGCTCTGAATGACGAAATCCTTGACCACCCGATGGAATATCAGGCCATCGTAAAAATAGCGTCGGCTGTAGTCGAGAAAGTTGGCGACGCTTTCCGGCGCCTTGTCAGGATAAAGCTCGAGAGTGAAATCGCCCTTGTCCGTCTTTACCAGCACCTGCACGGGCGCATGAGTATCCGCGCCCTGGGCGGCAAAAGCCGCGGCACAGCACGTCAGCAACAGGGCTTTCAACAACAAACGCAACGCCAGCATCGGATCAACCCCATTCGGAAAAGCGGCGCCGCGGTTTCAGACGCGGCACCAGCACGGCGAGGAGTGTGCCGAGGAAGACCGCGACAGCGCCGTAGAGAAACCATTTCTGCGTCTGATCGCCCATCAACTGGTCGCGGGTGGCGATGAGCACATCGACCTCGCTTTGCAGCATGCGGTTTTCCTTGATCAGCGTTTCATTCTGCTCCCGCAGGGCCGAGGCGCTGGCGGCGACCTTGCGTGTCGCGGCAAGCTCCATCTCCACGTCCTCGCGCTGTTTCATGAGAGCGGCGACATCGCCCGAGGCCGTTTCGAAGTCCTTGATCCGGCGCTTCAGGGTTTCGTTTTCGTCGCGCAGGGTTTGCAGATTGTTCTGCACCGTGGCCAGTCGCTCGCGCGCAGGCGCCTGCGCCACCAGCTGTGCTGACGGCAACCAGCCGCTCAGGCCGCTCTCCAGCCTCACGCGCGCCCAGGTGCCCGATCTTTCTTCCAGTTTCAGCTTGGTGCCGGACACCAGCCCTTCGTGCAGCACGCTGCAGTCATCGCAGGGCGACGCGCGCAGCGGCACCCGCAGCTCGTCCGTGATGTAGCGGTCCTGGGCAAGGGCCGGCGCACCGGGCAAGGCGCCGATGACGAGGAAAAGGGCAAGACGGCGAATCATGGCAGATTCCTTTTCATAAGCAGGCTGGTCATGGTCAGGGCAAAACGACCTTGAAGGGTTTGACGACCACATCGGCGTACACGCCGCCTGCGATGTAAGGATCTTCATCCGCCCATTGGCGGGCCTGAATCAGGCTGTCGAACTCGGCAACCACGAGGCTGCCGGTAAAGCCGGCGTCACCGGGCTCCTCGGTGTCGATGGCGGGGTGGGGGCCCGCGATCAGCAGGCGTCCCTGCTCCTTGAGCGCTTCGAGCCGGGCGATGTGGGCGGGGCGGCATTTCTTGCGGTTTTCCAGGCTGTTTTGTCGGTCGGTGCTGATGATGGCGTACCACATTAGTGTCGTTTTTCCTTGTGCTTCATGAGATGTTCGAGATCGAGCCCGGTGAGCTTCATGATGCCCCTGAAGAGGTAGAGCATGGCGCCCATCATCACCAGCGTGGCGGGCACGGCGATGACGGGAAAGCTCAGTGCCGTCATCTTGCCGAGTTGTTCGTTGTATTCCACGGTGCCGGGATGCGAGGTCACGATGGCGATGGCGAGAATATAGTTGAGCGCCGAGGAAAGAAAGAAGGAGCCCGCCACCATCCACGAGGCCACCTTGAGAAG
>CAYXXZ010000194.1:0-3829 GCA_964469165.1 uncultured Porticoccaceae bacterium | reverse complement strand
TATCCAGCAGTTTGGTGGTGGCCACCACCGGGCAGCGATTGATGTGCACCGCCTTGAGAGGAAGGCGCTGGACGCCCTCGGGCAAGGCGTCGGCTGCGGCGAACACTCTTTCCTTGATTTGCCCGGCACTCAGTTCCAGCAGGGGTCGCGGATCGGCCAGCAGGTTGAAGGCGATGATCGCATTGCCGTTTTGCGGATGCGCGCAAAGCGGAATCATCAGCGCGGTATAGGCGTTCTCCCTGGGCAGGCGCGACGACACATGCAAAAACGGCTTGCGCGCCGCCACATCCAGCAACTCGGCCACCTTGTGCTTGGTGCGGTGTTGGTAGACGTAGTCATAAAGCCGCGGCTGCCGCTCCCGCACCAGGCGCGCCATGGCAATGGTGGCGCGAACGTCGGAGAGGGCGTCGTGGGCGGCGTCGTGGGCGATGCCATTGGCCTTGGTGAGTTCTTCGAGGCGAAACGTGACTGCCCCCTCTGCCGTCATCGGCCAGTGAATGCCCTCGGGGCGCAGGGCGTGGGTGAGGCGCAGCATATCGATGATATCCCAGCGCGAATTGCCGTTTTGCCACTCTCTCTCGTAGGGATCGAAAAAATTGCGATAGAGACTGTAGCGGGTGACCTCGTCATCGAAACGAATGCTGTTGTAGCCAGCGCCACAAGTGCCGGGCACGGCAAGTTCCCGCACCACTGAGGCGATGAATTCGGGCTCCGGAAGGCCTTCCCTCTCCGCTTGCTGAGGCGTGATTCCGGTGATCAGGCAGGCCTCGGGATGGGGCAGAATCTCTCGCGAGGGTTTGCAGTAGAACATCACCGGCGCGGCGACTTCATTCAGCTCCTCGTCAGTGCGCACACCGGCGAACTGAAGGGGCCTGTCGAGGGACGGCGATGCGCCGGTGGTTTCGTAATCGTGCCAGAAGATGGTGTTCATGATGTGGTGCCGTCAGGGTCTGAGCCTGGAGAGTCGGTTGTCGCCCTCTCCCCGGCCCTCTCCCTGAAGGGAGAGGGAGCTAAAAGATACCAGAGCCATCCCCCTTCAGCGACAGGGAGCTAAAAGACTACCGGGAAGCCATCCCCCTCCCCTTCAGGGACAGGGAGCTGAAGATCTCTCGGGGCCATCTCCCTCTCCCTTCAGGGAGAGGGTTGGGGAGAGGGAAAATCGATACCCCTTGCTGCAACGCTATGAAAAACGGCGCCCTCGGGCGCCGTTTCATCTCGAACAAGGGTGTCGTCAGTCGCCGACAACCTCTTCGAAGGTCACCTGACCAATTACGCGGCGGTTCTGCGCGCGTCCTTCGTCGGTGTTGTTGTCAGCGATCGGGCGGCTCTCGCCGTAGCCCACGGTGCTGATGCGGTTGGCAGCAATACCGTAGTCAGCCACGAGCTTGGCCTTGACGGCATCGACGCGGCGCTGTGACAGATCCTGGTTGTAGGCGTCTGTACCAACGGAGTCGGTGTGCCCTTCAAGCTGAAGCTGGATGTCGTTGTGCTCTTTCATGGCGTTGGCCACGGCCTGGATCTCGTCGCCGTACATGGCGCGCACTTGCGCCTTGTCGAACTCGAACAACACCTTCAACTGTACGGTGATGGTGCGAGTGGCGGGCGGCGCGGGTTCAGGTGCGGGCGCCGGTGCCTGCTCGACAACAGGAGCTGCCGCGGGCGCGGTGAAGTAGTAGTTCAGGCCCAGGTTGAACGCCAGGTCGGTGGCATTTTCACCGTCGCTGATTTTCTCGTAGAAACGACCATCCGCCTTGAATTCCCAGTGACCACCCCAGGACTTGGAGAGGCCGAAGCCGGCGCCCAGCTGTTGGGTATCGTCTTCATCGGGGGGCAGGCCGTCGTCCAGATCGAAATCGGAGAAACCGAACAGGAAGAACGGTGCCCAGCCATCGCGCTCTTTCAGGTAGTAGAGGATGTCGGCGCGCATGACCTCGATGTCATCGCCGCCGCCATAACCCAGTTCCACGCCCCAGGGGCCACCTGGCTGGCGATAACCGGCGTTGAGGCCGAGCGCGGTGTAATCCTCGGACTCGCCAGCGAAGCGGTCGCGGTCGAGGAAGTACTGGGAAATGGAAGTACCCAGATAAAAGCCTTCGTTAGCTCCAGCGGAGAGTGAGGTCACAAGTAGTGCCGCACCTGCCATGGTTGTCAATCTACGCATAATAATCACCTTTTGTTGTGTAAGGTCCTGATTTTTGTCGTCACTACTGTGTCAACCCAAGTTCTTCTGAACTGCCATCCGGTCACGTCCGAAAAATACTAGTCCTTGTTGCTGAAACTCTCAAGGCAGCATTATAGACGACCACATCACAAAATTCGAAATTCCCTTGGGTTAGCCATGCTTCTTAAGCCATAACACCAGCATGATCAGGCAAAGCCCGCACTCAGTGACTACATTTTGCTGTATCGACCGTTTCGTCGCCGGCCATCAGGCCAGCGAAACGGCTTTCTCTTCTATGATGGCCTGCCACATTCTGGGGCCGGTCTGGTGAACGGATTCACCATTCACGTCCACAGCGACCGTGACGGGCATGTCCTTGACTTCAAACTCATAGATCGCCTCCATGCCCAGCTCCGGAAACGCCAGTACCCTGGCGGCGGTGATGGCCTTGGAGACGAGGTATGCGGCACCGCCCACCGCCATGAGGTAGACCGCCTTGTTGTCGCGGATTGCCTCGATGGCTTCCGGGCCGCGCTCGGATTTGCCCACCATGCCGATCAGGCCGGTCTGCTCGAGCATGGTGCGAGTGAATTTATCCATACGGGTGGCGGTGGTGGGGCCGGCCGGTCCCACGACTTCGTCGCCGACGGGGTCGACGGGGCCCACGTAATAGATGAAGCGGTTGGTGAAATCCACCGGCAGCTTCTCGCCCTTGCCAAGGATGTCCACCATCTTCTTGTGTGCGGCATCGCGGCCGGTGAGCAGCTTGCCGGACAGCAGCACGGTCTCGCCGGGTTTCCAGCTCTGGATATCGGCCTTGGTGATGTTGTCGAGATCGACGCGGCGCACGGTGTCGCCGATGTCCCAGCTGATCGCCGGCCAGTGCTCCAGCGACGGCGGCTCGAGGCGCGCCGGACCACTGCCGTCGAGCACGAAATGCGTGTGACGGGTAGCGGCGCAGTTGGGAATGATCGCCACCGGCTTGTTGGCGGCGTGGGTCGGGCAGTCCTTGACCTTGACATCCAGCACCGTGGTGAGCCCGCCCAGGCCCTGCGCGCCGATGCCGAGCTTGTTGACCTTGTCCATCAGTTCGAGACGCAGTTCCTCGGCGCGGTTGCCGGCGCCGCGCTCGCGCAGCTCATGGATATCGATGGGATCGAGCAGGGCTTCCTTGGCCATCTGCATGGCCTTGTCGGCGGTGCCGCCGATGCCTATGCCGAGCATGCCGGGCGGACACCAACCGGCACCCATCTTCGGCACCTGTTCCAGCACCCAATCGACCACGGAGTCGGAGGGGTTGAGCATCGCGAATTTGGTTTTGGCTTCGGAGCCGCCGCCCTTGGCGGCGACGTGCACCTCGACGGTGTCGCCGGGCACGATCTTGCAGGTAATCATTGCCGGCGTGTTGTCGCCGGTGTTCTTGCGAGCGCCATCCGGATCGGCCAGTACCGACGCGCGCAATACGTTGTCAGCGTTGCTGTAGGCGCGGCGTACACCCTCGTTGACCATGTCCTCGAGGCTCATGTCCGAATCCCAGCGCACGTTCATGCCAACCTTGAGGAACACGCTGACGATGCCGGTATCCTGGCAGATCGGCCGGTGGCCCATGGCGCACATGCGCGAATTGATGAGGATTTGCGACAGCGCATCCTTGGCCGCCTTCGACTC
>CAYXXZ010000193.1:0-3847 GCA_964469165.1 uncultured Porticoccaceae bacterium | reverse complement strand
ACAGTTCACAGTTCACAGTTCACAGTTCACAGTTCACAGTTCACAGTTCACAGTGAACTGTGAGTGTGACTCCCCCCTGAAAACTGTCAACTGTAAACTGTGAACTTTTAAGCCTTCTTCGTCACTTTCGCTTTCTTGCGCTGCGGATAACAGGTGCGGCAGATCTCGCAGCGGGTGCCATCGCAGCCACGCGCCGAGCAGTGTTCGCGCCCGTAATAGATGATCTGCAGGTGCAGGTCGTTCCATTTTTCCTTGGGAAACAGCCTCTTCAGATCCTTTTCGGTCTGCGCCACACTTCTGCCATCCGTGAGGCCCCAGCGTTGTGCCAGGCGGTGGATGTGGGTGTCCACCGGAAAGGCGGGCACGCCGAAAGCCTGCGCCATGACGACGCTCGCGGTTTTGTGGCCGACGCCTGGCAGGGTTTCCAATGCATCGATATCAGCGGGCACTTCACCGCCGTATTGCTCGACAAGAATGCGCGACAGCCCGGAAATCGCCTTTGACTTCTGCGGTGCCAGGCCGCAGGGCTTGATCACCTCGTAAATGGTGTCCACAGGGACATTGCGCATGTCCCAGGGGTTGTCGGCGAGCTCAAACAGCGCCGGTGTGACGGTGTTGACGCGCTCGTCGGTGCACTGCGCCGACAGCAGCACGGCGATCAGCAGTGTGTAGGGATCTTTGTGGTGCAGTGGAATGGGCGGTGCGGGATAGAGCTGGGCCAGGCGTTCGGCAATATAGGCAGCCCGTTCTTTTTTCAGCATTGCAGACTCTCTACGAAATTGCGCAAGCGCCAGGCACCCTCACGGCACTCATCGGCGCCGGCAACCAGCGCCATGCGAATACGGTTCGTGCCGGGGTTGCCGCTGCCGGTGTCGCGGGCCAGATAGCTGCCCGGCACCACGTGCAGATGGCTGTTGCGGTAAAGCTCGCGGGTGAACACGTCATCCGCGATGGGGGTTTCTGCCCACAGATAGAAGCTTGCGTCCGGGGCCTTGACGTCCAGGACCGGCGCCAGAATATCCAGTACCGCGGCGAATTTTTCCCGGTAGAGGCGACGGTTTTCCAGTACATGCACTTCGTCGCGCCATGCCGCGGCGCTCGCTTCCTGAATGGGCAGGGACATGGCGCAGCCGTGATAGGTGCGGTAGAGAAGGAATTTTTCCAGCACCTTGGCATCACCGGCGACGAACCCGGAGCGCAAGCCAGGCAGATTGGAGCGTTTCGACAGACTGTGAAAAACGACACAGCGCGCGAAGTCGCTGCGACCCATGGCGCTGCAAACCTCCAGAAGTCCGGGCGGTGGCTGGTCTTCGTCGGGATAGATCTCCGAATAACACTCGTCGCTGGCGATGATGAAATCGTGGCGGTCGGCGAGGGCGATGAGCCGCTGCAGTCGGTCGCCGGCCATCACTGCCCCCGTGGGGTTGCCGGGCGAGCACAGGTAGACCAGTTGGCAGCGCTGCCACACCTCGTCGGGAACGGTATCGAAATCGGGGAGGAAGCCGTTTTCTGCGACCGCGTTCACGTAATAGGGTGTCGCGCCCGCAAGCACTGTCGCTCCCTCATAGATCTGATAGAAGGGGTTGGGGGAAACCACCAGGGCATCCCGGCTGTTATCCACCACGGCCTGGGCGAATGCGAACAGGGCTTCGCGGGTACCGTTGACCGGCAGTACGTGGCGGTCGGGGTTCAATTGCTTCGGGGCGATCGCGAAACGCCGCGACAGCCACTGACAGATGCTTTCGCGCAAGGCATCGCTGCCCCTGGTGGCGGGGTAGATACCCAGCTTGGTGAGGCTGTCACGCAACACACCGACCACGAACGCCGGAGGCGGGTGTTTGGGCTCACCCATGGCGAAGCTGATGGCGGGGATGCCGGCGGGTGGGGTCACGCCTTCCAGCAGCGTGCGGATTTTCTCAAAAGGGTAGGGCTGAAGTTGATTCAGGTGCGGATTCATTGCGGTGTGTGTTCTCTCGTTTTCGCTCTTACTGCCAGGGAATGGGTTCTTTGGCGGGCGCGGTGGCGGAGCTTTCCATGTTGCGCTCGTCGAGTTCGCTGCAAATGGCGTTTTGCAACTGTTGGCAGAAGCCGGGATCGGACAGGGGCTGGTAGTCCAGATCGGTGATGTAGAAAACGTCCTCGACACGCTCGCCAAGCGTGGCGATGCGGGCGCGGTGAAGGCGGATGCCGAAACGCAGGAATATTCGCCCCAGGTGGGCCAACAGGCCAGGCCTGTCGGGAGTAACCACTTCGAGCGCGGTGAGCCCGGTGGCCGTGTCGTTGTACATGAAGGTGCGGGTCTTCAGGTTGAACTGCTTGAGCCTCAGGGGCGTGCGGCGCTGGATCTTGAAAATGGCGCTGTTCGGCTCCTTGATGGCGGCGTTGAGATTGGCGCGCACCCTGTTGACCGCGTCGACGTCCTTGCCAAAGGGCTGGCCATGTTCGTTGAGTACGTAGAACACGTCGAAAGTATGGCCATTGCTCGATGTGTTGAGGCGGGCGTCCTGAATGTTGAGGTTGAGCTGGTCGAGGGCGGCGCAGGTGACCGGAAACACATTGTTCTGGCCCTTGGTGTGGATGAAGATACGCGTCGCCGACGCGGTTTCCATGCCTGCATCCTCCACCAGAATGACCGGGGCGTCGCTGTTGCCGGCATTGTGGATGGCCTCGGTGCTGCGAGCGATGACGCCAGCGCGCTCGCCGAGAAAGAATTCTTCGTCCAGGTCGGTCCAGATCGCCCGCGCCTGCGCTGCGCTGATGCCCTTTTCGGCGAGCAGCGCCAGTGTCTCCGCCACCGTGGTGTCCAGCCATTCATGGCGCGTGACGGGGTTTTCCAGGCCGCGCTGCAGCGCCAGGCGCGTCTGGTTGTAGAGCGTGAGCATCAGCGAGTCGCGCCAGCTGTTCCACAGGGTTGGGTTGGTGGCGGTGATGTCGGCGATGGTCAGCAGATACAGGTAGTCCAGGTGCATCTGATCGCCGACGATGCCGGCGAAATGCTGGATGACGTCGGGGTCGGAAATGTCTTCCCGCTGCGCCACGGAAGACATCAGCAGATGGCGCTCCACCAGCCACTTGAGAAGCCGCTGCTCCTGCGCCGGCAGGCCGTGGCGCTTCGCGAAATCGACCACATCGATGGCGCCGAGCACGGAATGGTCGCCGCCGCGGCCCTTGCCGAGATCATGGTACAGGCCGGCGATGTACAGCAGTTCAGGTTTTGGCAGGTTCTTGTAGATATGGGCAGCGAGAGGAAAGTGTGCTGCCACCTCCGGGCGGTCGAGGCGGCGCAGGTTGCGGATGGTTTGCAGGGTGTGTACATCCACCGGATAGTTGTGGAACAGGTCGTGTTGGGTCTGGCCGATGATGCGACCGAATTCGGGCAGATAGCGACCGAGAACCCCGTAGCGGGTCATGCGCTGCAGTTGCAGGGTCAGCTTGCCGCGGCACCTGAACAGGCGCATGAACAGTGCCTTGTTGTCGGGGTTGGCGCGGAAGTCGTCATCGATCAGGTGGCGCCACTGCTGCAGTTCGCGGATGGTCGCGGCGCGCACGCCCTGAATCGACGGGTCTTCGCTGAGCAGGACGAAAATTTCCAGCAGGGCGGTTGGATGCTGCTTGAACACGCCGGGGTGGGTGGTTTCGATGTAGTCGTCGCGCACCTGGAAGCGGGCATTGATGAGACGTACCTTCCTGGCCTTGTCCTTGCGCAGAATGACCTCGTCCAGGTATTGCAGCAGTACGTCGTTGAGCTCGTGCATGTTGAGCACCACCCGGTAGTAGCGCTGCATGAACTGCTCCACGGCGAGCTTCTGGTTGTCCTTGTAGCCGAACATGTCGGCGAGCTTGCGCT
>CAYXXZ010000192.1:0-3884 GCA_964469165.1 uncultured Porticoccaceae bacterium | reverse complement strand
TTGCGGCCGCGCTGGTGCCCGTGTTTGCCGTTGGCAGCTCGGCCCTGGCTCAAGACAAAAACCAGCTCCTCAACGTCTCCTACGATCCCACCCGGGAGTTCTATCAGGACTACAATCAGGCCTTCAACAAATACTGGAAGGAAAAGACCGGCGCCAACGCCACCGTGCAGCAGTCCCACGGCGGCGCAGGCAAGCAGGCCCGCGCAGTTATCGACGGTCTCGAAGCAGATGTGGTGACCCTGGCGCTGGCCTACGACATCGACGAGATCAGCCGCCTCACCAAGAAAATTCCGGAAGATTGGCAGAAGCGCCTGCCCCACAACAGCTCGCCGTACACGTCCACCATCGTTTTTCTGGTACGTGCCGGCAACCCCAAGGGTATCAAGGATTGGGACGACCTGGTGAAGGACGGCGTGGAAGTCATCACGCCCAACCCGAAAACCTCCGGCGGCGCGCGCTGGAACTACCTCGCGGCCTGGGGTTACGCCCTCAAGCAGCCCGGCGGCAACGATGCCAAGGCCCAGGAGTTCGTCACCAGGCTGTTCAAAAACGTGTCCGTGCTGGATTCCGGTGCGCGCGGCGCAACCAACACCTTTGTCCAGCGCGGCATTGGCGATGTCTTCATTTCCTGGGAGAACGAAGCCTTCCTGGCCATCAATGAACTTGGCCCCGAGAATTTCGAAATCGTGGTGCCGTCCGTTTCCATCCTCGCGGAGCCCCCAGTCACTGTCGTGGACGGCGTGGCGAAACGGCATGGCACAGAAGCGCTGAGCAAGGCCTACCTGGAATACCTGTATTCGCCGGAGGGCCAGCGCCTGGCAGCCAAGCACTACTACCGCCCGGTCGCACCCGGGCACGCCGACGCGGCGGATATCGCGCGCTTCCCCGACGTGGAACTGTTCACCATCGACGATGTGTTCGGTGGCTGGACCAAGGCGCAAACCACGCACTTCAATGACGGTGGTGTGTTCGACAATATCTACGCCGGTGCGCAATAACACCACTCTGCAAGGCTCCCGCAAATTGCGGGAGCCTTTTTGGTGGTTGAGCTATAAGCTGTAAGCTCTAAGTTGAACTCTGTCAGAACTCAGCACTTGCAGTGCTCCGGCTTAAAGCTTACGGCTTACAGCTCGCCCCCCGCTATTGCAGAATTTGGAATAAGCAAAGCTTAATTTATCATTTAATTATCAAAACCAAACGCTCTAGACTGCGCAGCGATTAGCTACGGAGTCTTTTTCATGAAAGCAGTACGTCGTCTCATTTTGTCACGCATCATCCGCGCAGCCGCACTCAGCCTTACCTTCAGCGCGGCGCTGGCCGTTGCCGACACCACGTTGCTGAATGTTTCCTACGATGTCTCACGCGAGCTTTACAAGGATATCAACGCAGCATTCGAAGCGGACTGGAAAGCAACCCAGCGCGGCCGCATCACCATAAACCAGTCCCATGGTGGCTCCAGCAAGCAGGCTCAGGCCATTGCATCGGGATTGCAAGCCGACGTAGTGACCATGAACCAATCGCCCGACATCGATTACCTCGCCGACAACGGCCTGGTAGCGACGGACTGGCGGCAACGGTTCCCGCACGAGGCCACGCCCTACACCACCACGACCATCTTTCTGGTGCGCAAGGGCAACCCGAAAAACATTCAGGATTGGCACGATCTCGCCCGCGACGGCCTGGAAGTGATCGTGCCGAACCCGAAAACCTCCGGCAATGGCCGCTACAGTTACCTCGCGGCATGGGGCTACGCCTTGCAGACCAGTGGTTCCGAGGACGCGGCGCTGGCATTCGTCAAAGACCTGTTTGCCAACGTGCCGGTACTCGACGGTGGCGGGCGCGGTGCCACTACCACCTTCACCCAGCGCGGCATGGGCGACGTGCTGGTGACCTTCGAGAACGAAGCCATTCTGCTCGCCAGGGAACTGGGTGACGACAAGTTCGACGTGGTGTACCCCTCCCTTTCCATCGACGCCTCGGCGCCGGTGGCGATCGTCGAGAAAGTCACCTCAAAACGCGGCACCGAGCAGCAGGCAAAACATTATCTCGACTTTCTCTATAGCCTCGAAGGCCAGGAAATCATCGCGCGCCATTATTTAAGACCGCGTAATGCAGAAATACTGGAGAAATACAGCCATCACTTTCCCGCGATAAAGACTTTCAAGGTCGAGGATACCCTCGGCAGCTGGCGCGACGTAGGCAAGAAACATTTTGCCGACGGCGGAATCTTTGATCAGGTGGTGGAGAACCAGTAATGGCGACGACACGCAATTTCAGTGTTCTGCCGGGGTTTGGCCTGTCGCTCGGGTACACCCTGGTGTACCTGTCCATCATCGTGCTGATCCCCCTCTCCGCCGTCTTCATCAAAACGACCGAGCTCTCCTTCGCGGAGTTCTGGCAGGTGATCAGCGCACCGCGCATGGTCGCCTCCTATAAGTTGTCGTTCGGCGCTTCCCTGGCAGCGGGTGCAATCAATGCGGTGTTCGGCCTGATGCTGGCCTGGGTGCTGGTGCGCTATTCATTTCCCGGCAAGCGCCTGGTCGATGCGCTGATAGACCTGCCCTTTGCGCTGCCGACCGCCGTCGCCGGAATTTCGCTCACCGCGATCTACGCGCGCAACGGCTGGCTGGGCCAATACATCGAGGGCGTTTTCGGTATAAAAGTGGCCTTCGGCCCGCTCGGTGTGCTGGTGGCGCTGGTCTTCATCGGCCTGCCCTTCGTGGTACGAACCGTGCAACCGATTCTGGAAGACATGGAAACCGAACTGGAAGAGGCGGCCGCAAGCCTCGGCGCACAACGCTGGCAGTCGTTTCGCTACGTGGTGCTGCCGATCCTGCTGCCGGCGCTGCTGACGGGCTTCGCACTGGCGTTCGCGCGCGCCGTTGGCGAATACGGCTCGGTGATTTTCATTGCCGGCAACATCCCGTTCGTCTCTGAAATCACCCCGCTGATGATCATCACAAAACTGGAACAGTACGACTACGCCGGAGCGACCGCGATTGCCCTGGTGATGCTGGTGGTGTCATTCATTCTTCTGCTCATCATCAACGGCCTGCAGGTATGGGCGGGCAGACGCACAGGGAGAAACCGCTAATGGTCGAACTGACTGCACAACCAGCTGCTTTTTTACCGGACAGCAGAAAAACGCGCTATGAGCGCAATATCGCCACCCGCGAATCCGCACTGGTGAAGTGGACGATATTGACCATCGGCTTGCTGTTTTTTCTGATTTTTATTTTTCTCCCGCTGGCGGCCGTTTTCACCGAGGCTTTGCGCAAGGGTTTCGATGTGTACTGGCGCGCACTGGTGGAGCCGGACGCGCTCTCGGCGATCAAACTCACGTTGACGGCGGCGGTCATTTCGGTACCGCTCAATCTCGTATTTGGCGTTGCCGCAGCCTGGTCGATCGCCAAATTCGAATTTCGCGGCAAGCAGTTGCTGACCACGCTGATCGACCTGCCATTTTCCATATCGCCGGTCATCGTCGGTCTCATCTACGTGCTGGTGTTCGGCGCCAGCGGCTGGTTTGGCGAGTGGCTGATCGAGCGCAATATCAAAATCATTTTTGCCGTGCCGGGAATCGTTCTCGCCACTATTTTCGTAACTGTCCCCTTCGTGGCCCGCGAGCTGATTCCACTGATGCAGGCCCAGGGCAAGGAAGAAGAGGAAGCCGCCGTCGTGCTCGGCGCCAAGGGCTGGCAGACCTTCTGGCATGTGACCCTGCCCAATATCAAATGGGGGCTGCTGTACGGGGTGATTCTGTGTAACGCCAGGGCGATGGGTGAATTCGGTGCGGTCTCGGTCGTGTCGGGCCATATCCGCGGCATGACCAACACCCTGCCCCTGCACGTGGAAATTCTCTACAACGAATACAACTTCGCCGC
>CAYXXZ010000191.1:0-3902 GCA_964469165.1 uncultured Porticoccaceae bacterium | reverse complement strand
GTCAGTTGTCAGTTGTCAGTTGTCAGTTGTCAGTTGTCAGTTGTCAGTTGTCAGGAAGCATGATCCCTCACTGATGGCTGTCAACTGTGAACTGACAACTCAGGTTCCCCCTTCCGCAAGACCTATGCCACTGCCATCCTTTTCACCGTGGTGTTGAGCGGTAACGTGTACCAAATACAGAGCACCCTTCACCGCTTGATCCACCATACGGTGCAGTGCGCTCAGATGCTCGAGAAGAGTCGCCATTTGACGCGGTCTGAGCACACCGGTGGTGCCTGCCCGCAACAACTCGGCCTTCATAGCCTGGTAACTCTGTTCAAAATGCTCTCTGGCAGCGCGCAACTTCTCCACACGCCAGTCTTCGGCCTCCAGCTCCGAAAGTGACAAAGCCTGTGCCGCGTCATGCCACACCCGGTTGCGCGTCTCGGCAAGTGAGGGGTCGAGCAACTCACCCTGAGGCGCGAGACGTGCCATCTCTAACGCATTCGACGCGCTTTCCAGCAGGTAGTGGCTTACTCTCAGAGTATCCGGCAACAAGCTGTTGACCCGGCTCTCGCCCGCCTGATCCGCCACTTTGCTGACGAATTCACTCACTGCGAGATTGAGGTGTTCAACAGAGCGCAAGCCACCTTCGAGGCGCGCGGGGTTGCTCTCCTCCGCGCTTACCGCCGCCTGGGCAATACGACGCGAGATTGCCGCCATGCGGTTGAGTTCCAGCAACAGGGCGTCGACGGCGAGCGCCGGGGCCGCTAGAACGTTGCTGTCCAGGTGATGGGGGCGCCCCTCTTCCTCTTCCGTGGAGCGGAAACGCCGCTCCAGAAAGGCCACCATTGCATCCATGAACGGCCAGGTAATGACGATGCCCAGGACTTTGGTCATGGTATGGAAAATGGCCAGCATCACTGCCGTCTGCCCCCCAAAACCCAGCAAGTTTGCCGCGCCTTTCACCGTCCACAGCATCAGTGGCAGCAAAATGATGGCAGCTATCGCCGTGATCACGTTGAACACTACATGCGCACTGGCGGCACGCCTGGCCGGCGCGGTCGCGCCCAGCGCGCCCAGAATCGCGGTGGAGGTGGTGCCTACGTTGGCACCAATCACCATGCCCGCCGCGGCGCCGAGAGGTATCAAGCCACCCGCCGCGGCTGTGAGGGTTACCGCCAGCGCCGCGCTCGACGATTGCATGAGTACCGTCAGAACGATACCGATGAGGACGAACAACAACGTACCAAGAGTGCCTTGCCCCATCCAGTCCTCAAGGGCGATGGCCTCGTCGATCCCGCTGAAGCTGTCTTTCAGCACATCGATACCAAGAAAGAAAATGCCGAAACCCACCAGCGCCTGGCCGAGAGCACCCTGCCGGCGATTGCCGAAAATCACCCAGAGACCCATGCCCAGCCCAACCGCAGGCAGCGCCATGGCCTTGATGTCGATATTGAAGCCCAGAATTGCGACGATCCAGGAAGTGAGGGTGGTGCCGAGATTGGCGCCGAGAATGATTCCCACCGACTGCACCAACGACAACAACCCGGCGTTGACGAAGCCGATGGTGGCCAAAATCACCGCGGCTGACGATTGCACGATTGCCGTGATCAGCACACCACTCACCAGGCCACGGGCACGGCTGCGGGTAGCAGCGCTGAGCACGTCACGCAGCGAGTCGCCGGCCGCCACTTTCAAGCCGTCCGTCATCAGACGCATGCCGAGCAGAAACAGACCAACACCACCGATGAATGTCAGAATTCCCATTTTTCTTCAGTTAGTAGTTTTCAGTTTTTAGTCGACAGTTAACAGTTGACAGTTTTCAGTTGACAGGGGGATGCGGGGATGCGCTCCCCCTGATAACTGACCACTGAAAACTGGCAACTAATCATTGGCAACACCGTGCGGCACATGGCCGGTGGCGACGTGGGCACTTGCTGATTCGCAGTGCTGTTGTTGGTCATCGAAAAAGACATCCGCGCCATAGGCCCTGAGAAATTCACCTTTCGGCAAGCCGCCGAGGAACACGGATTCATCGATACGGATGTTCCATTCACGCAAGGTCATCACCACCCGTTCGTGAGCAGGCGCCGCACGCGCCGTCACCAGCGCCGTTCTGATGGGGCATTTGGCCGGTCCGAACTCGGCCTGCAGGCTCTGCAAGGCGGCAAGAAAATTCTTGAAGGGGCCCGCGTTCAATGGATTTTTCGCGGCAGCCTTTTCACTCCTGGTGAATGCATCGAGCCCTTCGAATTTGAATATTTTTTCGGCCTCATCGGAAAAAATCACCGCGTCGCCATCGAACGCGAAACGCAACTCATCGTCGTCGCGCTGGGTTTTCGGCGATGACAGCAGAGTCGCCGCCGCCACTCCGTGGGCAAGGGCATTGCGCACGTCTTCCGCGTGAGTCGACAAGAATAAATGGCAGCCGAAGGGAGCCACATACCGATAAGGACTTTCGCCGCCGCAAAACGCCGCGCGGGTGATGCTGAGTTTGTAATGCTCGATGGAATTGAACACTCGCAAACCCGTGTCCGCCGAGTTTCGCGACAACAGGATCACCTCGACGCGGGGCTCGCCGCCGAGCTTTTCATTGATGCGCAGGAGCTTCTGCACCAGAGGAAAAGCCTCACCCGGTGCCAGCACTTCTCCTTCATGGGCGATCTGGTGTTGGGAATAGGCATCCAGTCCCTCCTCGCGAAACACCCGGTCGCTCTCCGAAAGATCGAACAGCACCCGCGATGATATGGCGATAACGAGTTTGCCGGATAAGCTCACTGTCATGTGTCAGCTCCTTGCAGTCATGAAGCCGAATGCCCGGCTTGTCGCAATGCTGGGGTTTATCGGCTCTTTGCGCAAGTGTGGCGACAAGGCCTAGACCTGTTCGAGATGCAGCTTGCTCTGCTGTGGCAACAGTCCGAACAAGCCGCCGGTATGAATGAAAACCAGATCGCTGCAATCCCGGTATTCACCGACACGCAGATTTTTGAGCATCCCGAGGAAAGCCTTGCCACTGTACACAGGATCGAGGACCAGGCCTTCCAGCGCCGCCAGGTCGCGGATGCAGTGAAATACATCTTCACCCGCAATGGCGTAGCCCGCGCCGATATGGCGGTCGTCGACGACGACATTCAAGCTGTCGAGATCCACCTCGGTTTTGTAGCGCGTTTTCCAGGCCAGCATATCGTCGGCCACCTTGTGCTCAAAATAGGAGGCGTCGTCACAGACCGCCATGCCGACGACCTGCGCAGGCAGACCGTATAGCGCAGCGCCCACCGTAAGCCCCGCCTGGGTGCCGCCCGAACCGGTGGCATGGATGATGCGCTGGGGAGCGATGCCGTGCTGCGCAAAATCCGCCTTGAGCTCGGCGGCACAGCCGATGTAGCCCCATACGCCGGTGGCATCACTGGCGCCGGTGGTGATGAAATAGGGCTTGCGCCCCTGACGCAGCAGCAGTTCGTGCCAGTGGGAAAAATGGTCGCGCTGGTGGCGCACATATTCATCGCGCTCCAGCAGGGTGATTTCGGCGCCGGCCAGATAGTCCAGCATCAGGTTGCCTTCGATGGCCGCCGGCGTGTCCAACCGCAGGACCAGATGCACCTTGAGGCCGAGGCGCGCGCCCAGCAACGCGGTTGCACGGCAATGGTTGGACTGCACACCGCCGCAGGTGATGATGGTGTCGCAGCCCTCTGCCAGGGCACGCGCCAGGGTGAACTCGAGCTTGCGGACCTTGTTGCCACTGGTTGCGGCGCCGCTCTGGTCATCCCGCTTGACCCAGATGCGGGGCCCGCCTTCGCGGGCACTCAGCCGCTCCAGGCAATGCAGCGGCGTCGGGACCTGCGCCAGGGAGAGGCGTGCGGGATAGGCCACCGTCATACGGATTTGATCGTGCCCTTGGGGAGCACGGCATGAACGGCCAC
>CAYXXZ010000190.1:0-3988 GCA_964469165.1 uncultured Porticoccaceae bacterium | reverse complement strand
CATCGGCGCGCACGCGCCATCTCATTCTGGAGCATTTCCCGCGCATTCTCAGCGTCGCGGAAATGGCGGGAGAGTTTCGCTGGAGCTCCCGAACCTTCTGCCGCAACCTGGAAGCGGAGGGCACCAGCTACCAGCAGCTGCTCGCCAAGGTGCGCGAGGAAACCGCGAAGAATTATCTGGTGACGACCGCATTGAGTGTCGACGACATCTCGAAGATGCTGGGTTTCGGAGACAGCGGCAGCCTGCGGCGCGCTTTCAAGACCTGGTCGGGGATGACCATATCCCAATACAAATTCCTCTCACGGCAAAGTTGACGCCGTTGCGATTCCCGTATTGACAACAAGCCGCGGACTCTCTAGTCTTTTTATCGACCGATACAAAAAATAGCTGCAGCCACCCGGTTGCAGCCAACGACAACAAAAACACATGGGGGAAAGCCTTGCTCCACGCCACGGTGGAGCGACGATCAGAGCACCAACAAACAACTCCACTTCAGCGATAAATCCCGAATAACATTTTGGAGAGACAATAATGACAACCTATCACAAGCGGACCCTGCTTACCTGCGCCCTGTCCTGCACCACCGGCGCGCTCATCACCGTCTCCGCGGCCAACGCCCAGATCCAGATCGAAGAAGTGGTGGTCACCGCCCAGAAGCGGGCGGAGAACATCCAGGACGTGCCCATCTCCGTCTCCGCGGTAACCGCCAGCGCCATCAAGGAAAGCGGCGTGCGCAACGTGGAAGACCTGGCGGTAACGGTCCCCGGCGTGACCCTTACCCGCCAAAGCACCGCGACCCAGATTTTCATCCGCGGCATCGGCACCACCGGCACCCAGTCCGGCAACGAATCGGCGGTGGCGACCTTCATCGACGGCGTCTACATCCCCTCCATGTCCGGCGCCACCTTCTCGCTCAACAACATCGAACGGGTCGAAGTGCTCAAGGGCCCGCAGGGCACGCTGTTCGGCCGCAATGCCACCGGCGGCGCGGTCAACATCATCACCAAGACGCCGACCCGGGAGTTCGCCCTGGATGCGGAAATCGGCTACGGCAACTACGACACCACCGAGGGCAACTTCTACATCACCGGCGGCCTGAGCGATACGGTCGCCGCCGATCTCGCCCTCTATTATTCGGATCAGGCGGAAGGCACCGGCAAGAACATCTACAACGGCCAGGACGTCAACGACCGCAGGGACGTCGCGGCGCGCAGCAAGATCCACATCGAACCCAACGACGCGACCCGCATCACCCTCGGCGCGGATTACGCGAAAAACGAAGGCTCGGCCGGGATGTCCTATCGCTTCATTCCCACCGCGCCCCAATTCCTCACCGGCGTCGTTGGTTTTCCCTACGGCTTCTGGGACATCAACGGCGACCTGGAACCGGCACTGGAAACGGAAAACTGGGGGCTGAGCGGCAGGGTCGAATACGATTTCAACGACATGACCTTCACCAGCCTCAGCGCCTACCGGGAACTGGACTCGTTCCAGGGTCTCGACCTGGACATGACCATCCTGCCGTTCATCGCCGCCGACATCACGGAAACGGGCAAACAGTTCACCCAGGAATTCCAGTTGGCCTCCAACACCGCGAGCGGCATGCAGTGGATCGTCGGTGTGTTCTATCTGTCCGGCGAGGCCGCCTACGACCCCTACACGCTCGCCGGCATGGCGTTCGATCCCCTCGCGTCCTTCACCAACCTCGTCGACCAGGACACCACATCCTACGCCGCGTTCGGGCAGACCACGTTCCCGCTCGGCGAAAATACCAACCTGACGCTCGGTGCCCGCTACACCGTTGACAAGCGCGAGTTCAAGGTGGACGGCACGGCGGTGCTCGCCGTGGATGGCGTCACCGTGGTCCCTACCTTCCAGCGCGACGAGGACGAAAGCTACAGCGAACCCACCTGGCGCATCGCCATCGACCACCGTCTCAACGAGGACATGATGGTCTACGCCAGCTACAGCCGCGGCTTCAAGAGCGGCGGCTACAACTCGAGCCTCACCCCCGGCAACTTCGAGCCGCCGGTGGAACCGGAACTGCTCGATGCTTTCGAGGTGGGCATGAAGTCCGACCTGTTCGGCGGCCGGGCGCGCCTCAATGCCGCCCTGTTTTATTACCAGTATGACGACATTCAGGTATCCATCATCCGCGGCGCCGAACAGAACCTGCTGAACGCGGCGGAGGCGGAATCCTATGGCCTGGACGTGGAATTCGAAGCATTGCTGACGGAGAAATTCTCGGTGCGCGGCGGCGGTCAGATCATGCGCGCGGAATACGATAAATTCGAGAACGCGCCCTTCTCCGAACCCCTGCTGGAATTCCCCTACGGTATCCTGTTCACCGCGCGGGACGTGAGCGGCAACCGCATGGTGCGCGCTCCCGACTTCCAGTTCAACCTGTCGGCGGACTATCGCACGCCGCTGGCCGGTGGCGAACTGGCGCTGAACCTGACCTACTCCTACAGCGACGAGTATTACTTCGACCCCGACAACCGTCTGACGCAGGACGCCTTTGGCGTGGTGAACTCGCAGATTCGCTGGACGTCGCCGTCGCAGAAATATTTCGTCCGCCTCTACGGGCGCAACCTGACGGAAGAAAAATATTACATTCAGTCCCAGTCGATCTTCACCGGCGACCTGGCCTCCGCCGCACCGCCGAGAACCTACGGCATTTCCTTCGGTATCAGCCTGCAATAGCGCAACGCGCATCCGCTCAAAAAAAGCGGCGGAAGATTCCGCCGCTTTTTCCTTTTACGGGATACGCACTTTTATAGAACTTTCGAAATTGGTTCTGACCCCATCGATTTGTTCTGACCCCATCGATTTCGAACCCTGAGTTGGCACCGGCTCCGGAAGCAGAGTGTGGGGGAATAGCTTCCGGCAGCGACGGCGACGTCCAGTCGCCGACGCTGCTGGAAGCCCTCCCCGCACGGCCTGCTTTTAAGTCAGGTGCCAAATCAACCTTTTTTGAACGGGGTTCAAAGCCAAAATTTGTAGCCTCGGCTACTGCGTAAGTCAGACTCCGAACAGGATTTTTCTGTCCTCATCCGCCAGGGGCGCGGGCCGCACCTCGAGCCCGCCCATGGCCTTCGCCACCGCCGGGCGCGCCGCGATGCCTTCGTACCAGCGTTTCACCTCGGGGTAGTCTTCCAGGCCGATGTCCTGAAGATTGCGGAAATACACCCAGGGCCAGACCGCCATGTCCGCGACGGAGTAATCGTCGGCAATATAATCGCGCCCCGCCAGGTGCCGGTCGAGCACGCCGTAGAGTCGCTTGGTTTCGCGCCAGTAGCGTGCCATGCCGTAGGGGACTTTCTCCTTGCTGTACTTGAGGAAATGGTGGGCCTGGCCGAGCATGGGACCGAAACCCGCCATCTGCCACATCAGCCACTGGGTGACCTCGAAGCGCTGGCGGATGCCGGCGGGAAAAAAGCGGCCGCTCTTCTCCGCCAGGTAGAGCAGGATGGCGCCGGACTCGAAGACCCTGACGGGTTCACCGCCACCGGGCGGATCGGCGTCCACCAGCACCGGGATCTTGTTGTTGGGATTGAGTTTTGTGAAAGCCTCGCTGTACTGCTCGCCCTTCATGACGTCGACCGGCACGATGTCGTAGGGCAGGCCCATTTCCTCGAGGGCGATGGTGACCTTGAACGCGTTGGGGGTGAGACCGTAGTAGAGGGTTATCATTTTTTGCTTTCTCCGGGCTGAGCTGGATTGTCTCACGATAGCCGGCACAGCATCTCATGGTTGTGTATGAGTTTCACGTTGCACGTTACACGTGGGCGCCAGCGGCGAGTACGTCACATGATTGATGCCCGATGCATTGAACCTGGAGTACGGCACGCGACTACAGCGCTCTGGTTTTACGTGAAACGTGTAACGTGCAACGTGAAACTCAGCAAAACAACACTCCACCTACCGCCTCGGGTGCAAGCGAATATTGAGCGAGTTCAGGCCGCGAAAGCCCAGCGTCGGGCCAAAA
>CAYXXZ010000189.1:0-4001 GCA_964469165.1 uncultured Porticoccaceae bacterium | reverse complement strand
AAACTCCCTTTTTGCATCGGTCGCACTATAGATTTGCATGATTGAACATAATCAAGTTGATCAAATTGATTATATCTTTGTCGCCTTGGCAACCGTTGTCAAGACGTTCTCCCCTCTATCGCCATAGGCCGCTGTGGCAAAACTTTGTGTGTTCTGGATCTCCTTGATAGTGTTTATTTCTTTGGGTTCAGTTTTTACGCTGACAGGAACAGAAAACTACCGGGAAAATAAATCAGGTACTTTTTTCCGGCTTTTCATGGCTGATCATTTTTTTATCCCTCCGTCCCCTTTACGTTTCGCCCTTTACGTCCGTTCACGCTCCGTTAAGCCCTCGCGAGATGATGTCGGCGCGGGTCCGGTCATCTCAGCCAAAATCCATCCGTCACAGGTAGCGCGTCCACAGGACATTTACGCTTGGCGGGGTACTTCCCGGCCCTTCCTCATTCCCGATACCTATGTCTATTCCTCCCATCGGGATGTAGGTGGGGGGCAACTGGTTGACGATGATTCTGGTCGTGGCTCCGATGCTGTGGTCGCTGGAGGTTCCGCCACCGAGTGCAGAAATGTAGCCGAAGACGGTGACGTTGCCGCTGCTGCTCTTGTACTCGTTGCCTGCCAGGACGCTGCCATAGGCTATTGTCGACGCACCTAGGTCGACATTCCCGCCCATGTAATTGCCGCTTACCACGCTCCCGGACAAGTAGGCGTAGTTTGCTATCGGCAGGGGATCATTTGCCGAAAAGGCATTGCAAATCTGAGTGGGGTAGTGGGGAAAATAGGCATTGGCACAAATGCCTTTGAATACGTCGCTACCTTGTTCCGCATACCACTGGTGCTGGATCGTGTAATTGTATGTGCCGCCGTTCGGCCCGGCAAAATTGGGTGCGATAGTTTTGTGTTGCCCCGAAGTCTTTATGTTGCCGGTGGCGATGAAAGTGTTGTAGAAGTTGCCGGTCTTGATTTCCAGATCGCCCTCGAACCAGGCAACACCTTGTGCAATGCTGATGTTGCTGCCACTGCCTCCGACGCTCCACTTGCCGTTCTGATATGAAAAACAGGCATTCCAGTTCTGGTATTTCCCGGGCTGGTTGTTGATCAGCGCATCAGCGGTCTTGCATATGGTTTTCCGAGACGCCGGATCGTCCAGGCAGGTGGAGCCGCTGACATTGCTGCAGAGATAATCCTGATACGTGTTGTTAGTGTATTGGAAGGGCATGAGTACATAGGTGCCGTCACTGATTCCGTTCACGTTCCTGACGGTTACCCGGCGTTGCTGGGTGTCACTGTCGTACTTGAAGACGTAATTTGCGGAGCTTTCATAATCGTACGCATTGAAGCTCGCAACTTGCACGGTAATCGGGGTAAGTTGTTCCAAAGATAATTGGGGCGACCCCTGGTCGACATTCACCGATGATGGGACGGAGCCCGAGCAACTGTTGAGATTGCTTGCGCTGCATCTTTTCTTGTCACCGCTGATGGTGCCGGACGTCACCTTGCTACCTCCGTTTGTGATGTGGAGATCTCCCTTTGCCAGCAGTGATTGAATGGTTCCCGAATCATGGGCGACGCTTGCTGACGTCTTGACGCTGAGAGCTTTGTTGTTACCTGCCAGCCACACGCCAAAGAGTTTGCCCTGACCATCGGTGCGCGCATAGGTACTGCATTGGGGGTATGGGCCGTTGTAGGTACTTGCGCCTCGTGCCTCAATCTGGCCGAATCCAGCGCTGCCCGTGCCGTAGACGAACCCGTTTGCTTTCGTCAGCCCGGGAAACTGGGTTCCACCGCTGACACAGATGTTGCCCAACGCCAGCATCGAATCTGAAACGCTGACGCTGCCGGTGATGGCGATGTCGCCATTTGAACGAAGGTTCTTGTAGGAAGAGCCACTGCCGATCTGTATGGAATCCGTCGCGTTGATTGTGTCCACACCCGAAATACTGTTGCCCTCGGTCGTGACTCTACCCTTGACGTTAACTTCATAGCTTTGCCCAGGCGCGGTAGTTACTGAGATGCTGCCGCTGAGGCGAAGGTCGCGGTTGAAGGTGATAACCGATGGTGGGCCATCGGAACAGAAGGGTGAACAACCACCGCCACCGCCACCACGAGCTAGTTCATAAATCACTTGGATCGTGGAGCTGGCCGCCGCTCGCCCTTGGCCTGCGAGGCCTGTCACATCAACTGTGAGCCGATATAAGTCTGGAGAAACCTGGAGAATATTCACTATCTGCGCTTTCAGGTTCTCGGCTGAAATGTCGATCGCTTCGTCGTTTTCCGCCAGGACAGTGTTGAGTTCGTTGATGATGTCATCGAAGTCATTTTCCCCGCCGGGATCCGTGAGTTCCTGGAAGTACTCAAGCAACAGTTCCACGCCCGACCAGGCGACGACCTGTGCACGGGATTGGGCATTAAGTGCGAGGGATTGGTTCTGCGTACCCTGCACATAGCGGAGCGTGCCCAGAACGGCAGCCGAGATTGCAATGGCAACCAGCACCAGGATCAACAGAGTGGCAATGCCCTTTTCTCTGGAAACAATGTACGGGGTACGACTGTCCATGCCATTTGCACTCATTAGGGTGAAGAGGAAAAGTTCGCCAGACATGTGGTGCTCTCCACTGCCTGTGTGGTGCCATCGAAATCATGCAGGTATGACAGCTTGACCTCTACATTTCCCAGGGCACCGTGGGGTTCCGCTCCGATGCCGAAGGGGCGACAGGAAAGGCCGGTAGTCAACTCGATCTCGATGGTGCGGGAGTCCGTGCCAATGCCGGCATCCTTGATGGAACGAGACGACGACCAGTTGATGTCGTTCCAGTCGGAACTGGGGTCATCGCAGGGGTCGTCAGACGAAAGTCGGAAGAGTCCGCCCTGCGAGTTGGCCAGAAGAACTTCGCAGAAGCTAGTGTCCGGTTCACCATCGCCATTCGTATCGAGTTGTTTCCTCCAGACGATGGCGTTGCCCTTTCTGGAGGTACCTGAGAGGGGAGTGCCGGTCAGTGCCTGCCCCGAGAGAGAGGCGTTGTTCAACACCACCAGATCGATGTCGGGGTCGGCAGAGTCGATGCCGAACCCCGCATCGTGAAGCATCATGTGGGCGGAAAGCAGGGCGGCGATTCTTTCTCCGTCCCGGCGCGCGGTATCTGATGCGGGCGCCGCTGTTTGCACCACGGCCCTGTAGGTCATCATCATGGCGATGACCACGATAGCAGATACCAGGGTTCCGACCAGGAGGCTGAAGAGAGTGACGCCAAGCTCCCTGTTCATTGTGGCCAATCCGATGATGAAAACTGGAGCTCACCTCCCAGCAGCTCCGAGTCGGCCGAGAGCGCGATTGAGCGGAGAGGAAGCGAATAATTGAAGGCGCCGACTGCCACGGTGATGGACTGTTCTGCACAGCCCTCGTTACTCACTGCGATGGTGGTGGCGGCTACCGTGATTGCTCCTGGGGAAGCACCCCCGCAGATGTCGAAAAGGCCGCTGCCGGATGTCTGCAGATTGTTGCGGATTTCCAGCAGAGCGAGATTCTGGGTATTCACGTATCGCTGGCTCACGAATGCGCGCGAAAGCACGAAAGCAAGTCCGAGGAAGAGAATTGCGAGTAGCAGAGTACTGATCATCGCTTCGACTAGGCCGACGCCGCGCTGGCGTTCCATGTACATGTCATTGGTCTTCACTGGTTCCCTCCGGATCGGTCCTGACGATACTTCCCTTGCTGAAGCTGAGGGTCAATCCTCCGTTCAGGGGACTGCCGCTGTTGTCGAGAACCTGTCCCCTGTTGTTGAATCGAGGGCTCAGGGTTGTGCCATCAATCGCCATGGTCAAACTGACGCCCGCCGGCCAGTTGGCCTGCCAGACGGCGGTCGCGCTGTCGCAGTCCGGCTCGCCTACACAAACCAGTAGGACTTCATCATCGAGAAGCACGCTGGCCGCGACTTCGTCGCCCTGTTTCTCATCCGGATTTCGCAGGGCCACGGATTTCGCATGAGAATAAGCTCTGCTTAAAA
>CAYXXZ010000188.1:0-4018 GCA_964469165.1 uncultured Porticoccaceae bacterium | reverse complement strand
TGTGGCGGGAAGAGGAGACGCGCCAGGTGGCGCGCAGCCGCGAGGTACGTATGTTCGCGGCATGGCAGCCCTCGCCGGAGGCCGTGGAGTTGCTCAACCGCCAGGCGGGCATCCATCGCAATTTTATCGAGGACGCGATTCCCGAGTTCGTACTCTACTGGCAGGAGCGCGGCGATGCCCGCTCCACCTGGAATTCGGATTTCGTTCGCCACGTCAAACTGCAATGGGCGCGCTACACTGCCACTCTCGAGAACGACAGCGAGCCGCGGGCCATGAGCCGCGACTGGCAGCCCAGCGAGGATTTGTTCGAGGTGTTGCAGCTGGCCAACATATCGCGGGAGTTCGCCATTCGGCAGATTCCCGAATTCGTGCTTTTCTGGCGCGAAAGCGGTCAGGCCATCAGTTCCTGGAACACCAAATTCCTTCAACACGTGAAGCGGCAGTGGGTGCGCCACTGCACTCAAGGTGATATCGGTCATGAAACAACTCAAGGACCTGCTCCAGCCACCCGTACCCGGGACCGCAGCCTCGTCGACGACCTTACCGACAGAAGCTGGGCGAACTGAAGCGCGGCGCAACGACGACGAGCTGATCGACACCATCAACCAGGTGTTCAGCCTGTTCCGCATCAACTATCACAACCAGTTTCACGCCGCGTTCAGCGACACGCAATTGCTCAACCAGGCCAAGCGCTTGTGGAAGGAAGCGCTGGAACCCTACAGTTCCCGCCACATCCTCGCCGCTGCGCGCCGGGTGATCGAAGAATCCGAATACCTGCCCACGGTTCAGCGCATGCTCAGCGCCTGCGAGGCAGGGCTTGCCGAGTACGGCATTCCCGCGGTGCGCAGCGCCTACCTGGAAGCGGCCAACGCGCCGAGTCCGAAAAATGCTCAGACCTGGTCGCATCCGATCGTCTACCTGGCTGGCAAAACCGTGGGTTGGTACGCCATGGCTCACGTGGCGGAAAACATCACCTATCCCGCTTACGCCCAGGCCTATCGCGAGCTGGTGAAAAAAGTGCTGGGTGGCCAGACCTTCGAGGTGGATGCGCCGCTGGCACTGGAACAAAAGCCGGCGCCCAAAGCGGGGGTGGAAACGATCCGCCGCGAACTGCAGGAACTGCGAGATTTACTCGCGGAGTGATCACCGCTACCATCGACGCACCACGACAATCATAAGGAGACACAGATGACAACAACAGCGGAACAAGCCGTTCTCGATTTCTGCAAGCTTTGGGAAAAACAGGATGTCGAGGGCGTCGTTCAGGCGATGACACCCGATTGCGTCTACGCCAACATGCCTCTGCCGGCCATGAATGGTCGCGACGAAGTAAGGGCATTCATCTCGAATCTGCTGACCACCACCAGCAAAGTGGAATTCATCGTTCATAACATCGCCACGGCAGCAGATGGCAAGACGGTGTACACCGAGCGCACCGATGCCTTCAGCATGGGCGACAAGCGCGTAGCCGCACCGGTGATGGGGATTTTCGTGGTGCGCGACGGCCTCATCCACGAATGGCGCGACTATTCCGACATCACCGGCTTCATCACCGAAATGCGCAACATGGGCTTTATGCCGGGCATACAGTTGTAGCGCATTGCCTGGGGCCCGTAGGGCGGTCAACGGCGTAGCCTTGGCCGCCACTGGAGACGATAAAGAGTCCAGTTCTTCCAGTGCCTCTGCTTAAAGCTTATGGCGTACAGCTTGCCTGGTCCGAATGCTTGCGTGATGGGTGGCCAAGCCGGGCTTAACCACCCTACGGGAAACTCCGCCGTAGGGCGGTCAATGGCGTAGCCTTGGCCGCCACTGGAGCCGACAGAGAGCTCGGTTCTTCCAGTGCTTCTGCTTAGAGCTTATGGCTTACAGCTGGCCGTTCCAACTGCCCTTGTGATTTGGTGGCCAAGCCAAGCTTGACCACCCTACGCGAAGCGCAGCCGAGCCAAGCTACTATTTGCGCAGTTGCCGGTAGATGAACAGCAACACGATGGCGCCGATTACAGCGGTGATGATGCTGGCGATGCTGAATTCGCTGACGCCCTCCCGACCGATAAGCGAACCGAGAAACCCACCCACGAAAGCGCCGCCGATGCCGATCAGGATGGTGACGATTATTCCGCCCGGATCTTTGCCGGGCATTGCCAGTTTGGCCAGGGCGCCAGCGATCAGGCCGAGAATGATCCAGGAAAGAATCCCCATTGTTATTGTCCTCTGTCGTGTTGTTGTTTTCGCCGGGCTGAAGTCACGGTTGTGCTTCTCCTTGTGACCCGCGATTCGCACCTGCTAGCTTAGCCCATTGCAGGCGGATTTGCCCATCGTTGATGCGTCCGGATTCACACTCAGTCGCCGAGCTCGCCGACAATGAAATCCAGCGCCTTGTCGTGGGCGTCCGGCGCGCCGGCGCAGGTGATCTTGTCGTCGCCGCCCTCCTTTTCCGTGTAGCGGCGCACGGTCGGGTGAATGTAGGGGCCGCTTCTGCCGCACGCGCAGGGCTCGCGGTCGGCCCAGTTGATGGTGATCTCGTCGCCGGACAGGAAGCCGCCCCAGTAGGTCCAGCAGGTGGTGTCGAATATCCCGAGACGGCCGGTAACCGTACCGCTGCGGGGCAGCATCTCGCCGTTGTGTGGGTCCAGCTGTATGAGAATCACAGATGGATGCATGTGGTAATAGCCATGATCGCAGATGGGCGCGCCGCCCATCGCTTCAGACATACCGTAGATGGGCTTCGCCTCCACGCCCATGAACTCACTGACCGTGTTGAACATGTCGTCGGGCAGGTCGCGGCCCTTGGTGCCGCCGCCGATGACGAGCAGGCTGTCGGGGTGGAAGACGTTCTTCATGCTCCGTTTCAGGCCTGCCACGGCGGTATCGTAGAACTGGGCCGGAATGCCCTGCATGTAGACTCGCGCGCCTTTCAGTTCGGCGATGTTGTCGAGGAACGTTTCGATGTATTCGGGCGCCTTGCGTTGCTCGGCGAGGATTTCGTCGCGCTTGGCGAGCAGTTTGGGGGAAATTTTCATCCTGCCCAGTTCGCCCCTGGCCTCGGCGGCCACGAGGCGCCCGCCGAGCGACAGGGCGTCCGCCGAGAGGCGCCCCGGATACAGGGCGACGATGGGGGAGCCATTGCCCTTGTGCCAGAACTTTCTGATGTTCTCGATGCGCCGCATCTGGCCCGAGGCGCCGTAGCGGAAGCCCGGATAGACCACGGGAAAGTTTTCATAGCCCTGGACGGGGCCGGGGGCGCCCTCGCCGAAGCCCTCGAAGAAACGCAGATGCTGGACGAGGCCCACCTTGCCCGCCTCGGTCTGGCTGCGCGGCAGGAAGGAGAGCTTGCCGGAGGTGCCCGACGAGTGCAGCAGCTGAATATCGGTATGGTTGTCCAGCAGGTCGATCCAGTCGTCGATACTCTCGCAGGCCGAGGCATTGAGCGAGGATAGGTCGTGGGTGGTGAAGCCGTCGAACCAGCGCGTCAGGCGCTGGAAGTCACCGTTCTCCAGCACCGACAGGGGATAGGATTTGTAGGCTGTGTGCTGGATCAGCAGGGGCGCGAGATCGGCGAGGCTGTCGATGCGCTCGATACCCTGCTCCTGCGCGAGTTTGTGGACGATTGGGATGCGCGGGGCGAGTTCGTCGAAGCGCTTCTTCACCGCCGCGAGCTGGAGTTCGTCAAGGGTTCCCCTGTCCAGGGAGTGGGCTTCGTGGTGGGTCAGTTCGACGATGGTTTCCGGGGCGGCCTTGATGCTGTTCTTGCGCTGTTCGCTGATCATGATGGGTCTCCTGTTACTACTGACGGACGATGCGGCTGTCATCCGTGGAAAGCTAAAAAAGAGAGGCCGCTGCGGGCCTCCCAACGGGCCTGTTGCCAGGCCCTTGCTCACAGCTCAAAAGCGGTATTCGGCATTGAATCCGTACCACGCGGGCTTGCCCGGCACGTAGTTGTCGCCGGTAGTGGGGTTGTCGGTGGTCAGGGTCGAGTACTTCTCGTCGGTGATGTTCCGGCCCCACAGGCTGATCTTGT
>CAYXXZ010000187.1:0-4038 GCA_964469165.1 uncultured Porticoccaceae bacterium | reverse complement strand
ATGGTGGTCATCGCTGTCTCCTGTATTGAGCGGAATTATGCAAGGCTGAACGAGGGCATTCAGTGGGCCGTCGATACTAGTGGAATTGGCGAAGAAGGTGCAAGACGTTACATCGCCATAAAAGAGAATGGCGTGTTTTGCCATGGATATGGCCGGTTCTGTGCCGTCCTCGCCATATCTGTACTCTGGGACTGCAAGAGTGGCAGGTGGCTGAATTACTCTGGCGAGCGTGCTCGTCGCTGGTTTATTTTATTGATAGGGATGTTAAAAAATGTTGAAAAAACGTCGCTGGTTTGTTTTATTAATAGGGATGTTAATATATATTGAAAAAACACGGCGTTCATATAACATGTGATATATTCGGCCTCCCCCAAAATACCCAAGACGGGGTGAGGTGCGAAGTGTTTTGGACGATGAGCTTCGGCCCCACTTTACAATGGTGAAAGACATGACAATAACCGGTCACTACCAATCCAGGTATCTCGACGTCAACCCGGAAAAAAGCAGTTTTCTCGTGCACCGCGATGCCTATCGCTGCCCCGAGGTATTCCGTCTCGAAAAGGAAAAGGTCCTGTACAAAACCTGGATCATCATTGGCCATGAATCCGAGATCGCCAATCCCGGCGATTACATCGCGCGCACGGTGATCGACAAGGACCTGCTGCTCAACCGCGACCGCAACGGGGTGGTGCGCGCCTTTTTCAACAGCTGCCGTCACCGCGGCCCGTCGGTGTGCCGCGAGAAGTCCGGCAACCGCAAGACCTTCGTATGCCCCTACCACGGCTGGGTCTACAAGGACGATGGTACGCTCATGACGTCCGGTACGCCGGAATCGGATGCGACCTTCCCGGAAGGTTTTTTCGACGGCCATATCAGTCTGATGCCGGTGCCGCGCCTGGAATCCTGCGCCGGTTTCTACTTCGTCAACTTTGATCCCGATGCCCCCGGGTTGTTGGATTTTCTGGAAGATGCGGCGGATCGCCTGCAATTGATCGACGATCAGGCCACCACCGGCATGGAAGTGATTCGCGGCGTCCACGAATACGAGATCAACGCCAACTATAAACTGCTGTGCGAAAACAGCTACGACGGCTCGCACCTGGGGCCCGTGCACCAGAGCTACATCGAATACATGATGGACGTTCTCAAGGGTGAAAGTCTCAACAGCGTGGGGTTGGCCAAGTCCTTCGGTGGCGGTCACGCCTCCTTCGAAATCTGGGTGCGCGCCGGGCGCGCGGTGGCCCAGTGGATTCCCAGCATGGGCGAGGAAGTTCGCGCCGAGGTGGAAGCGAAAAAGAAGGAGGTTTACGAGCGCCTGGGCGAAGAGCGCGGCAAGCTGGTGTGCGAGAGTCACCGCAACATGGTGATCTTTCCCAACTCGATCATCAACGATCAGCAATCGGTGCTGGTGCGTTCCATCATTCCGGTCGCGCAGAACAAGATGCTGGTGCGAGCCTGGACCCTCGGTCCCAAGGAGGAGTCTCCGGCGTTGCGCGAGATCCGTCTAACCAACATGCTGGCATTTCTCGGCCCCGGTGGCTTCGCCACGCCGGATGATGTGGCGATGCTGGAAATGGCGCAGCGCGGCTATGAGGCCACCGATATCGAGTGGAACGACTTTTCCAAGGGCTACACGCCGGATGAGAAGACCCTCAAGGGCGGCGTCAGCGACGTCAACAACGAACTGCAGATGCGTGCCTACTGGCTTCAGTGGGACCGGATGATGAGCGCCTGAGAGGGGGGATGACGGAATGACGAGCGCACAAATGAACAGGCTGGATATCGAGGATTTTCTCTTCCACGAGGCCGACTGCCTCGACCGCTGGGACATGGATGCCTGGATCGCCCTCTGGGATAGTGGTGACGACGTAGCCTACGAGGTGACACCCACGTCGGAGCGGGAGGTCAGCGATCTGGCGCCGGAAAGCACCATGTTCCTGATTGCGGATAACCGTTACCGCCTCGAACAGCGTATGATTCGCATGAAGAAAAACTCGTTCCACGCGGAATACCACCGCTCCCGCACCCGCCACATGTACGGCCACGTGCGGATTCTCGCCCAGACGGACACGGATCTCGACATCAGCTTCAACGCAGCGGTATACCGCACCAAAGACGAGAAAACCGTGGTTTACCCCTCTCTGGTCAGGGCGAAATTGCGCAAGACGCCGCAGGGGTTGCGTTTTGTCAAAAAGCGTATTGAATTGGATCTGGAGCGTCTCGCAACCATGGGAGCTCTGACCATTCTGTTATAGGGCGTGACCGGCCCTCATCCGAATCGGGAGCCTCATGGAGTCAGCTGTCAGCAAGAAAAGGGAAACGGGTTGTTCGTCGACCCGCACAACAATCCTGGATGTCGCCACCCGTCTCTTCGCCCGCCAGGGCTACGACCGGGTAACCATGAGGGATATCTCCTCGGCGGTGGGCGTCAGCATGCCCACCATTTACCACCACTTCAAGGACAAGGAGTGTCTGTACCGCGAGGTGGAGCTGGCGAATTACGGCGCCATGAAGGCGCGCCTGTTGTCGTCCATCTCCGCCTCCGCGTCGCCAAGAGACCAGCTGTACGCCTTCGTTGCCGAACTTTACGACGTATTCAACGAGGATCCGATCTTTCTCGGCCTGGCGGTGCGCAACATGCTCGACCCGGACGAGCGCCACCACAAGTTTCTCGTCGGCGTGGCGATGCAGGATGTCTACGATGCCTTTTCACGGCTCATCGGCGAACTCGACAGCGGCAAGGACACGCGCATGACGCCGCTGATCGTGATCAGCAGCATCCTGGGTTTCATCATGATGGGACCGGCGAAGCGCCTGATCGAAGGCTATCCCCACCGCGCCGGCGACAATGTCGACGAGCGTGCGGATTTCATCGAGTACATCGTCAAATCCATGACCGGCGAGATCGCCTGAGCCATAAGCTCGAACGCAGGTCGGGCTAGCCTGCGGGGCGTAACACGGCAGTGGGTGGTACGCCTCCGCAACGATGTTGGGTTTCGCTCCGCTCAACCCAACCTACGCAACGCCGACCTCAGTTGATCGCGCCGCTTCCTTTCAGCGATGCGACTTCATCAGCGCCAAAACCGTATTCGGCAAGAACGGTATCGGTGTGCTCGCCCACTTCCGGGGGCGGCAGGGTGATTTCAGGTTTGGTGCGGCTGAACTGGGGAGCGGGCGCGGCCTGCAGAATGCCGTCGTCGTCCATATAGGCGCCGCGCTGGACGTTGTGGGGGTGAGCGGCCGCTTCGGTGAGTGACAGCACGGGCGTCACGCAGGCATCCTTGCCGTCGAAGATCCGGGTCCACTCGTCGCGGGTCCTGGATTTGAAGATGGCGGCAAATTTTTCCTTCATCTGCGGCCAGGCCTTGGTGTCCATCTGCTTGGGCAGATCGGCGGGGTCGAGGCCGAGACCTTCGAGAAGCAGGGCGTAGAACTGGGATTCCATGGCGCCGACCGCCATGTAACCGCCATCGCTGGTTTCGTAAACTTCGTAATAGGGGGCACCGCTGTCGAGCATGTTGACGCCGCGCTCATCCTTCCACATTCCCGCAGCGCGCAGGCCATAGATGGTAGAGGCCATGATGGCGGAGCCCTCGGTCATGGCGGCGTCCACGACCTGGCCCTGGCCGGAGGTTTTTGCTTCCAGCAGCGCGCACACCATGCCGAAGGCCAGCAGCAGGCCGCCGCCGCCCATGTCGCCGATGATGTTGAGAGACGGCAGTGGCTTCTCATCCTTGCGGCCGAGCATGCCGAGAATGCCGGACAGGGCCACGTAATTGATGTCGTGACCGGCGACGCTGGACATGGGGCCGGACTGCCCCCAACCGGTCATGCGGCCATAGACGAGCCTGGGATTGCGCGCCAGGCACACATCGGGCCCCAGGCCCAGACGCTCCATGACGCCGGGCCGAAACCCTTCGAGAATGGCATCGGCGGATTCACACATCTTCAGTACGGTTTCGATGGCATCGGGGTTCTTCAGATCCACGGCAATGGAGCGGCGGTTGCGGCGCATGGTCTGCACCCGTGCAGCGCGCT
>CAYXXZ010000186.1:0-4047 GCA_964469165.1 uncultured Porticoccaceae bacterium | reverse complement strand
CGGCCCCGTCACGTCCGCGACGCGCATGTGGCTGACGTCGAACATGCCGCAATCGCTGCGCACGGCTTCGTGCTCGCGGATCTGCGAACCATAGTGCAGGGGCATGTCCCAACCGCCGAAATCGACCATTTTGCCGCCGAGGGCCTGGTGACGGTCGAAAAGTGCTGTCCTGTTTCCCATCGATCTGCTTCCTCATCAAGAGCCGGGATTTTACTCATAAGCCGGCTTTGGTAGCTACCAGCCGCAAGCTTTTACACATGGCACACGATGTAGGGGCAATTGCGCGAACCGATAAAGCCGGTTTCATGAATTGCCCCTACGGTAGGCAACCGCAGACAACCGTTTCTAAAACCCCATGGCGCGTCTGACCAGACGGTTCTTCACCGGGCCCAACGCATCGAGGCCCGACATGCCGCGGTTGCGCACCACTCGCAGGACAGGATCTTCGCTGCCAAAGAGGCGCTTGAAGCCTTCCATGGCCGCCATCATTGCGAGATTGTCCGGCTTGCGGCGGCGCTGGTAGCGCCCCAGCGCCGATGGATGGCCCACGGACAGCCCTCGCGCCAGCGCTCTGCCGAGTTCCTCGACCAGCACCTGGGCATCGCCGAAGCCGAGGTTGACCCCCTGCCCTGCCAGGGGGTGAATGCTGTGCGCCGCGTCGCCGATGAGAACCACCCCCTCCGTGACATAGTCCACCGCGTGGCGCTGCCTGATCGGAAAACTGTAACGGCGCGAGGTCGCCAGCACGTCGCCGAGGCGGCGTTCGCTGGTGCGGCTCAGGGCCTCGATAAAGCCCCGTTCATCCAGAGCGAGCAACTGCTGCGCCTGCGCTCTATCCTGCGACCAGACGATGGAGCAATGATGACAATCCGCGCCCTCCCCCAGCAGCGGTAGAAAAGCCAGCGGCCCGGTGGTGTTGAACCACTGGAAAGCCGTATAGCCATGGGGCATGGCGGTAGCGATGGTGGCGACGATGGCGTCGTGCCCGTAATCCCAGCTGCGCACGCGGAAGCCGCTTTGCTCGCGCACCAGCGAATTGGCGCCATCGGCGGCCACCAGCAGTGGTGTGCGCAGACAGCTTCCGTCATCGAGAACGATTTCGCTCGGCCTGCCGGGCGTCACCCGGGCGATGCTGTGGTGAATGAAAGTCAGGTTATCGAACTCTCGCAAGCGTACCAGCAACGCGCCGAGTAGCACGGTATTTTCGACGATATGGCCAAGGTCCGGCTGCTGGATCTCATGGCTGTCGAAACGGATCAGGCCCGTGCCCTCGCCGTCGCGCACCTCCATGTGCCGGTACGGGCAGGCTCGCAGCGCAACGCTGTCATCCCAGGCTCCGGCTTGCATCAAGAGGCGCCGCGACGCTTCGGTAATGGCCACCACCCTGGGGTCGAAAAGCTCGCCCCTGCCTGTCGCCAGCGGCGCCTGGCGTTCGACCAGCGCGACCCGCAACCGCGCCGCCCCGGGAGCCTGACAAAACGCGGCCGCAAAGGCCGCACCGACCAGGCCACCGCCAGCGATGACGATGTCGTAATCGGCAATGCCGCGATCAGCGCTCATAGGAACTCACCGCGGGCGCCCCCAGACCGGCCCCGAAACGGGCGAACTCGCGGCGCGCCGGTCCGAACAGATCGAGCGCGATGAGCCCGGCATTGCGCACGGCGACGCTGGCGGGGTTGCCCATCGCGAATGCCTTGGGCAAGCTGTGGCTGAAAGCAATGGTATTGCGCTGATCCGTCGCCTGCGCCGCCACGTAGCGTTCCAGCACCCCCAGGCTGCCGATGGACTCGGCGTTGCGGTGCGCGCTGCCGAGCACGTCGGCGAGGCGCGCGACATCGCGCAGCGCGAGATTGAAACCCTGCCCGGCAACGGGGTGCAGCAGGTGCGCGGCATTGCCTATCACGGCGAGAGCGGTGCGCACCTGCTCCTGGGCCCACAGCAGGCGCAGAGGGTAAGTGGCGCGCGCGCCACAGCGGAGAAAGCGGCCGGCGCGAAAGCCGAAACGGCCGTGCAGGGCGTCGAGAAATTCAGCGTCGTCCACCTCCGCCAGCTGCGCCGCGCGCTCGGGTGGCAACGTCCACACCAAGGCGGCGCGATGTTCACCAGCGGCGTCCGGCAGCGGCAGCAGGGCCAGCGGCCCCTGCTCGGTAAATCGCTCGTAGGCGACACCGCCATGAGGTTGCGCGAGGGCGATATTGGCAATCAGCGCCGCCTGCCCATAGTCGCGGCACGCCGTATGAATACCCATGTGCTGCAGGAGCGAGGAATCCGCGCCATCCGCCACCACCGCGAGCCGCGCCTGGCAGCACCGCTCACCCACCTGCAACGCCATGCCGCCTGCCACGGCCATCAGTCTGTCGACGCGAGCCGGCGCGGTGACAGTGATGTTGCCCACCTGCCGCAGCGCCGCCATGAGCGTGCGCCCCAGATGGCGGTTTTCCACCACATGGCCGAGGCTGGCAAGGCCAGCTTCGCGGGCGTCGAGGCGCGTCACGCCGGGGTGTCCACGGTCGGACACATGGATGGTATCGATGGCACTGGCCTGGCGCGCGATATCCTCCCACAGGTCGATGGCGGCGAAAATGCGCCGCGAACTTTCCGACAGTGCCGTGGAGCGGGCATCGAAGTCCTGTGACGACACCTGGGCCTGCGGCGCCGCGCCAAAGGGGAAAGCCTCTATCAGGTGAATGCGCAGCGTCGCCGTGCGGCGCGCCAGCAACAGCGCGAAACTGAGCCCCACCATGCCGCCGCCAATGATGGCGACGTCGGTCGCGGACGGCAGATCGACGGACTTGTTCATCCCGCCATCAGCGCTTCGATGTCGGCGATGGTCTTGGGCGCATCGACGGTGAGGACCTGGTTGCCTTTGCGGGTGATCGCCACGTTGTCCTCGATGCGAATGCCGATGCCGCGCCACTTCCTGGCCACCTTGCGGTTGTCCGGCGCGATGTAAATGCCGGGCTCCACGGTCATCACCATGCCCGGTTCCAGCAGCCGCCACTGTTGATCCACCTTGTAGTCGCCGACATCGTGCACATCCATGCCCAGCCAATGGCCGGCGCGATGCATGTAGAAATCCGTGTAGGCGCCCTTTTCGATCAGCTCATCCTGCGAGCCCTTGAGCAGCCCAAGATCCAGCAGGCCCGCAACGATGACCTGGACGGTGGCGTCGTGGGGATCGTTCCAGTGGTTGCCGGGTACGGCGGCGTCGATGGCCGCCCGTTGCGCCTCCAGCACGATTTCATAGATCGCCTTCTGCTCGGGCGAAAACCTGCCGCCCACCGGAAAGGTGCGGGTGATGTCGGAGGCGTAGCCGTCCAGTTCGCAGCCCGCATCGATCAGCACCAGGTCGCCGTCGTTGAGGGGCGCGCTGTTCTCCACGTAGTGGAGGATGCAGCCGTTGGCGCCACCGCCCACGATGGTGCCGTAGGCGGGATATCTGGCGCCCGCCATGGCGAATTCGTGCTCGATCTCGGCCTGCAACTGGTATTCGTACATGCCGGGTTTGCACACGCTCATGGCGCGCGCGTGGGCGCGCGCGGCGATCTGTGCCGACCTGTGCATGATCTTGAGTTCCGCCGCGCTCTTGAAGAGCCGCAGCTCGTGCAGCAGATGATCGAGATCGACGAACTCGGCGGGCGGCGACGCGCCAGCGCGGGCGCGACGGCGGATGTTGTTGACCCACTCCATGAGGCGGGCATCGGAATGCTGATCCTTGCCGATGGCGTAGTAGACCCTGTCCTTGCCCTCGATCAGCCCCGGCAGGATCTCGTCGATATCGTTGATCGGGAAGGCATCATCGGCGGCGTATTTCTCACAGGCGCCCTCGGGACCGGCGCGGTAGCCGTCCCAGATTTCGCGGGCGCGGTCGCGCTCCCGGCAGAAAAGCACGAATTCGCCCTGCTCGCGGCCCGGAATCAGCACCAGCACTGCCTCTGGTTCAGGAAAGCCGCAGAGATAGAAGAAGTCGCTGTCCTGGCGGTAGGGAAAGTAGGTGTCGCGGCTGCGCACCTGCTCGGGCGCTGCGGGCACGATGGCGATGCTGTT
>CAYXXZ010000185.1:0-4161 GCA_964469165.1 uncultured Porticoccaceae bacterium | reverse complement strand
TTTCAGTTTTCAGTTTTCAGTTTTCAGTTTTCAGTTTTCAGTTTTCAGTTTTCAAATAGTATCGCCGTCGTACCTCTGAAAAGGAAATCCCGCGGCCGGGCAGGGACCGGGGTGCGGCCTGCCCGGCAGCGTCTGACTGTTGTCAGAATGCCACGTTGACACTCAGCCAGAAGTTTCTCGCCTTGTCCTTGTTGTTGTAGTCGTCCGTGTAGGAAAGGCTGTAGGTGCCGTCAGCATTTTCGACAAAGCTGGTCTGGAAGCTGGTGAAATCCTGATCCAGCAGGTTGTTGATGCGACCGTTGACCGTGACGTGCTCGGTGAGCCTGTAGGTGGCGCCGAGGTGGAACACTTCGTAGTCCTTGTAATGCAGGTGATCGCCCTCGGCGTTGACGCCGCGGTAGCGGTCGGAGCGGGCTTCCAGCATGAGTTGAACACTGAACTTGTCGGTGGCCTGCCAGTCGAGGGTCGCGTTTGCCATATGTTCGGCTGTGTTGGTCAGCGGTCTACCGGCTTGCGCGCCGCTCTTCTGCTCACTGTCGGTCCAGGTGTAGTTGGCACGCAACGAGAGTGCATCGAAGATCTGGTAACGACCCGCCATCTCCACACCTTGCACCTTCGCCTCGTCGATATTGATGGGCTGGTTCAAACTACCGATACCGAGCACCGTGGAAAAATCGCCGAGATTGGCACAGGGGCGAACGCCGCCGCTCTGCTCACAGGTCATCGCCACCGTGGTGCTCGCGATCTTGTCCTCGAAATCGTTGTGGAAGTAGGTGATATTGAAGTTGTGGTTCTTGATCGGATGCTTCCAGTAAAGCGCCACTTCGGTGTTTACGCTGGTCTCGGGCTCAAGATCCGGGTTGCCGGTCCAGGGGCTGGTGCCCTGCCCGCCAAAGCCGGTGATGCCATCGAACAGATCCGTGGTTTTGGGAGTCTTGTAACCGGTGCTGACACCACCCTTGATGGTCCACGCGGGAGTCAGCGTGTACACGCCGTAAAGCCGCGGCGAGACGTGGCTGCCGAACAGGTCGTGTTCATCGTAGCGGATACCGGCGGTGACGGTCAGAGGATCGACGGGCGTCCAGTTGTCTTCCACGAACAGCGAGTACATCTTGTGTTCCTGCACCACGCCTTCGCCGGTGCTGCCGCCTTCCATGCCGAATACGCCATCATCCAGCTCACCGTCGATCACCTGGCCGCCCACCACCAGCAAGTGGTCGCCGAAGAGCTGCTCGACGGGAATATCGAGCTTCACATCCAGAGTGTACTGACTGCTCTCCAGGGTCCGTTTGGGCCGGGGCAGGAACAATTCCTCCACCAGCGCCTGACGCTCCGCGACACTCATGCCGGCGTAGTCACCGCGACCGCGGAAGATTTCCTCGTGAAGCACGCGCTCCTGAACCGTGAACGGCAGGGTACGGCCATTGTTGTCGGTCTCGATGTAGGCCAGGGAAACGAAGCTGTTGCCCCAATCCCAGGTGCCGTTGTGGGTCAGAGACCACTGGTCGCGGGAAAATTCCTGCTCCTCGACATAACCGACCCGCGGCCCGGAGCGCCACAGACTGGAGCTGTTGACGCCATCCACCGTCCCCAGCGGGTAGGCTTCCGAACCCAGGTTGTTGATGAACGGATTGTTGTCGTACTCCTGCCGGGAAATGTCGTAGTCGAAACTCAGATCCTGGCGATCGCTGATCTTCCAGTTGAGCGTGCCGCCCAGGGTCTTGTTGGTGTTGTCCACGGTCTTGCCGCCGCTACCGAAGCCCAGTGAGCGCTCATGGGCAGCACCCGCCGGGTCGTAGACGATTTCGTATTCCGGCGTCGAGGCATCGCGTTCGTACCAGGACGCGCGCAGCGCCACACCCAGGGTATCGGCAATCAACGGGCCGCTGACGTAAACGTCCATGGTGCTATCGGTACCGAAGGCATCGTCTTCCTGGAAGTTGCGCGACATGGTGGTCGAGCCGTGCCAGCTATCACCCACCTTCTTGGTGATGATGTTGATCACTCCGCCCAGCGCGTCGGCGCCGTACAGTGTGGAAGCCGGGCCGCGGATCACTTCGATGCGCTCGATGGCGTCGAGAGGCGGAATGTGGTTGAACTGGTTGCCGCCAAAGTTGTTGGGATAGATGTCGCCGTGGTTGTTCTGGCGCTTGCCGTCGATCAGGATCAGCGTGTATTCCGGCCCCATGCCGCGCAAGCTGATGGTGCGCTGCCCCGTTTTGTCGGAGGTTTCACCAACATCGACACCTTCCAAATCACGCACTGCATCGATCAAGGTCATGTAAGGGCGCTTCTCGAGCTCCTCACGCTCCACCACGGAAATACTCGCCGGCGCGTCGGTGATCTTCTGCTCAAAGCCAGCGGCAGAGATCACCATTTTTTCCAGGGTCGTCATGTCCTGCGCTGTGGCGCCAAGGGCCACACTGCCCAGCGCCACGGCTATCGTCATTCTTCTCAACTGCAATAGGTTTGACACGCTTTTTCTCCTCGTTGCGTTCTTGGTAGATTCTTGTCAATAAAGGAATCGCGAATAATAGTGATTCTCATTACCGGTCGCAATATATTTTAGAGGTGTATTGAAAATTTATGGCGTGCGAGCGTCGCGCGAGGAATTGGGATGGTTGGGGGGGAAATGCAAACGCGGCCGTTGACCGCCCTACGGGCGTACGGGCGTAGGGTGGTCAAGCTTCGCTTGGCCACCAAATCAGGGTCATTCGGAAGCCTGCATGAAGCGGACGAGCTGTAAGCTGTAAGCAGAAACGCTGAAAAAACTAGGGCCTGCCAGAGTTCAACGTAGCGCTTATAGCTCAACAGTTGATGCTGCTGCTCGGGCAAGATTGAAGGGCTTTTTTACTGGCGTCGTCATTCGATAAAGAGATCAGAATAAAACGTCATCATGATGTTTCACACTCTGTACCCATCACCTCCAATGGTGGCCAAGGCTACGCCGTTGACCGCCCTACGGGCGTACGGCGTAGGGTGGTCAAGCGTGCTTGGCCACCAAATCACACGAACATTCGGGAACCCTGAGTGACACGGGCAAGCTGTAAGCATCAAGCAGAAACGCTGAAAAAACTGGGGTCTGCCAGAGTTCAACGTAGAGCTTACAGCTTATAGCTACACACCCCTGCATGGCAGGTCGTGTGGGGAGCCTTGCGGCCCAGATCACGCCACCAGAATCCCCACGGCCAACAACACCGGCGTCAATAAGGTTGTCGCGACGTTTGCGCCCATTGCCGGAATCAGCTCATGCGGGCTTCCCGCATCGAAGTTTCGGACCTTGACCGCAACAAATACCGCAAGCGGCGCGCTCAGCCACGCCAACAGTGCTGTGACAGGCAGGATACCCAGCAGCCAGCCGGCGAGTACGCTGAGATAACTGGCACCAAGCAACAGCGCCGAAACCCGGCTCGCCCACCGCGGCCCCCAGGCGATGGCGATGTGTTTTCGGCCACTGCGGCGGTCAGCGGCCATGTCGGGCAGTTGATTGACCAGCAGCAGGTTACTCGCCAACAGCGTCACCGGCAGCGACACCCAAAGGGATTGCGGATAAACCTGCCCCGTCAGAACCAACACAGCCAGGTTGACCATCAACAGGCCAAAGCCAACGCCCGGTGCGAACAGGCACAGCAGTGTAAACCTGTTTATCCAGCGGGTGTAGGCGACGATGATAGCGAGTCCGATCAGCCCCGGCGCAAGCATGGCGCCGCCCAGATGCCATGCGAAGTAAATACCGATGGTGGTGGTGACGAACAGCGCCCCGACAGCCACTGCGAGCGCCACCGGCGCAAAGCCGGGGTGCGCCACCAGGGTGCCGCTGCCACCGCTGAAGGGTGTGCGCGTCGTGTTGAAATCCAATCCGCTGCGGAAATCTTCGTACTCATTCAAGACATTGACGGCGATGTGAGCAGAAAATGCCGCAATGATCAGCAGCGTGCTGGCTGCAGCATCCAGCGTTCCGACCTGCTGCCAGGCGATGGCAAAGGCAGGCGCCAGACAGGCTGGCACCAGCAGCAGGAAAGGCGCTCTGATGATGCCAAGCAGCTTTTTCATCCCGGACTCTCTTCTACTTTCACCGTGCTCAGGTCAAAAAGAACCGATAGGCGGGGTTGCGGGTTTCTTCCACATGCTCGTAGCCCAGCTCGTGAAGGAATTCCTTCA
>CAYXXZ010000184.1:0-4164 GCA_964469165.1 uncultured Porticoccaceae bacterium | reverse complement strand
GCCTTGTCCAGATTGGAGCGCACCCAGGCGAAGGCGGTGTCCACGATGGGGTTGATCACGCCAAGACTCTGCCAAGTCTCCCAGTGGCTGCGGATTTCCTCGCGAATGTAATCCTGGCGCTGGGGCCGCTTGGCGCCGATGTGATCGAGGCCTTCGACGGGTACGCTGTGGAGTTTCGCCAGGGCCCTGGCGATGCTGGCCATCATGGCGTCGTTGCGCGGCGGCGGATAGTAGATGGTGCCCGTGGCTTCGCCGCGCACGCGCGCGCACAGCAGAAAGGGCAGCCCCAGGACGTCGCCCGTGGCTTCCAGCGCGTAGGGCTCGGGCACCGGCACGCCGTTGTCGTGCAACAGCTTGAGAGCGGGAAATTCGTCGACGATATAGGTGTCGAGAAAGTTGAACGCCTGGTCCTTGCGCATGACGATTTCCGACGGCAGCACCTTGTTGCCGGTCAGCGAGATCAGCAGCGTGGCCTTGGAATTGCCGATGGATGCGGGGCGCACATCGCTGATGGTGACGTTGTCCTCGCCGGGGATCGCCTCGCGAATGAAGCGGCTCAGGGCGTCGCGATCGATGGCGGCGGGGTTGGCCGGTTTGGCGCCGGGGCCCGCATCGATGACATCGATTTCCGCCTGCAATACCGCCATGTAGTTCTGCCAATGTTCAAAGAGGATCTTCACGGTTTCGCGTGCGCTGGCTTTCGCCGCGGCGTCGTTGGCAAGATCGGCGTCACCGAGGCGGGTGTTGAGCGCGCTGCCCAGGGTGGCGAAGTCGCCACCCTCCTGCCCGGCGACCGCGGCCAGGCGTGCTGCCGCCTGTTGCTCCAGGTTCGGCAACTGGCCCTGATCGACGATGACCTTGCACAGGTATTCCTGAATGCGGCGCACAGCGATGGCGCGCTCCGCGTCGGTGCGCGCGTACTCCACTTCGGTGCAGGCGCCGCGCGTCTGTTTGAGATGAGTGAGCAACTGGAACTTCATCGCGGTCCCTCAACCCAGTACGCCGAGTTCGACGATGGAATAGCCGGGCTCGTCGCTGCCGGCCAGTCGGCTCACACAGAAATTCTCGGCGATGCGGTAGGCGATGCCGCCGCCCGGTTTTTCCGCAACCAGGGGGACGACGCCCAGTCTGTTGCTGACATCGGATTCGATGACATATTCATTGTCGAACACGTCGACGAGGCGGTGGATCAATTTCGCCGGCAGGCCGTCCGGGCCGGTGCCGCTGCGCTCCACGTCGATCGCCTTGAGGGCGCGCGGGCCATCGGCATCGACGACATACCCTTCCTTGGCGATCAGGTCGGGACGGGAAATCAGCTCGATGGTCATGACGCCGAAAGCGCGATCGGGAAAGTTGAGGCCGCACCAGGTGTGGTTTTTCACCAGATTGTCGCTGCGCATGCACCAGGTGTGGTCGCGGTAGCCGTAACCTCCGACGCGAAACTGCTTGTTCGATGTCTTGACGGTCACTGCGCCTGCCACCGTCATGGGTTGCTGCAAATGTTCGAAGGGCAGGTTGGTGCCAAGTGTCATGACTTCCTTGAACGACGGAATATCTGGCGCGGCATATTTGCTGGCGTTGAAGTCAAAGGTGGCCAGGCGTTTGGTGAAGGTCAGGTCCATGTCCAGCTCTTCGCTGTCGAGGGCAAGACGGAAGCGACCGTGGGATTCGTCGATATTGAGACGCAGGCGACCATCGCTGAGTTCGCGCGAAAACGCGAAATTTTCCGGGAAGGGCACTTCATTGGCGTACTGGAAAAGCTGGCCTTCGAGGCTCAGGTTGCAGGAGAAGCGGGCGCGGTTGAAACCGGGTTCGAAATTGAGGTGACTCACCCCGAAAACCTTGTTTTCGTGATCGATGATGATGAAGAAGTAATTTTCCTTCCAGCGCAGAAAAGCCAGCGGCGGGACGGGATGGGGCAGATCGTCGTGCAGTGTGGTCATGGTGTTGTCTCTGATTTTGATTGTCGGTTTGCATGGCGGCACCCTGCGGCAACAGGGGGTGGATATAAGATATGAGAGACGGGAGATGGAAGATGAAACAGCACCTCATCTCCCGTCTCCCATTCACACATCTCCCATCTCAGTACTTCTCAATCAACTCCATCAATTTCGATCCTATGCGGTTCATGGAGTGGGGGCGCATCAGCGCGCCGGGAACGCCGAACTTGATGTCCTGGAACTGACCGCGCTGGAAACCGATCTCGGTCTGGAAGCCCATGATGGCGAGCCGTACCTGGCCCCACAGGATGTAGAAATCGAGGGTTTCCTGGGGCGGCAACTGCCCGCCCGCGGCGGCGTATTCGCGGAGGAACAGATCGTAGCTGGCAACACCTTCCGCCGAGTAGTAGAAATAACCGATATCGGCGGCGGGGGTGCCGGCGTGGGCGAATTCCCAGTCGACGATGGAGGTGATGCGGCCCTCATGGCACAGCACGTTGCTGTAGCTGTAGTCGTTGTGCACCACGGAGGCAGGGCCATCGCCGAAGGCGCGGTGGATGTTCACCCACTTGAAGCCGGCTTCGATGATCGGACAGTCCGCGTCCAGCGCATCCCAGTCCTGGCGGTATTTGGCAATTTCCTGGTCGAGGTAGGCGCTGGGGTCGAGCTTGTCGGCGGGCAGGCCCGACTTATCCATGGGCACGGCGTGGAGCTTGGCCAGTTCGCGGGCGAAGTTGGCCACCACCGCATCGTTTCGCGCCGGGTAGACGAAGTTGGAGCCGATGGGGGCACCCTGAACCTTGGCGAACACGATGAAGGGCTGACCAAAGACATCGCCGCTGCCCTCGTAGGCCAGTGGCTGGGGCAGGCACACACCCTGCTTCCAGAGCGCGTCGACGATGGGGTATTCATCGCGCACGGTGGTGCCCAAGTAATTGAAGGGTTGATCGATGCGCACCGCGACTTCATCCGGCAGCGCCTTGTTGTTGCGCAGTTTCACCAGGATGGTTTTCTTGGAGTAGCCCAGCGATGCGGTGTAGAAATGATCGATTTCCAGGCCGCTTTCGTCGGGACAGGCCTTGCGCATGAAGTCCAGAAAAACCGCCGGATCGAAGGTGGTGCCGCCCTCGGGGCCCTCGGCCTTGGCTGCGACGGGCTTGGTGGCGCCCTGCATGACTTTCAGATACTGGTTCCAGTAATCGAGCTCGGCGGCCACGGTTTGCGCCACCAGTTGTTTGTCCGGCAATGCGCCGCTGCCTTCCGGGAGGTTGGCGATGCGCTGGCTCAGTTCGTGGTTGAGTGCGCCATAGGTAGCGGGTTCCGCCTTGTTGAGAAAGCCGCGGATCCGGTCGGCTGCGCTAGCGGCGACATCCTGTACCAGGGTCTCTTCGGCTATGAGGCGGCCGAGCACGGTGTCCACCCGCTGCATGGCCATGGCGTTGTCACCGGACAGCTCTCCCGCCGCCTTGGCACAGGTTTCGCGGATCAGTCTGAGGGCGGATACGGTAAGTTCTGACATCGGTTGCTCCTACGAGTAGTTCTTCAATTCGATCTTGTCGGGTTCGCGCGTAGGTTGGGCTGAGGAACGAAGCCCAACAGTCCTGGTATCCACGCGCTTCACCCCTGTTGGGCTTCGTTCCTCAGCCCAACCTACATTAAAGAGCGCTAGTCGTACGCCACGCCGAGTTCGACCAGGGAGAAGCCCTGCTCGCCGGTTTCGCGGATGACGGAGCGGCAGAAATTCTCGTAGATACGGTAGCCACCGCCCTTGGCCGGCGCTTCCGACACCAGCGATACCTGGGCCAGGCGATTGCCCACGTCGTGCTCAATGGTGTACTTGTTGCCGAACACGTCGGCGACGTGGTGAATGAGCTTCTCGGGCAGGCCCTGGTCGGTCTTGCCGAGGCGCTCGGTGTCGATGACGCGCAGCGCGCGCGGACCTTCCGCATCCACGGTGTAGCCCTCCTTGGCTCTCACGCCGGGGCGTAGGCGCGTGCTGATGGTCTTGATGCCGAAGGCACGTTCGGGGAAGTTGATGCCGCACCAGTCGTGTTCGAGCACCAGGTTATCGGAACGCATGCACCAGCTGTGGTCGCGGTAACCGTAACCCTTGATGGCGACGGTTTCACCGCTAGCCTTGACCGTGACGGAACCGTTGGTGAGCAGCGCCTGCTGCTGGTGGTTGTAGGGCAGGTTGAGGCCGAGCGTCATGGACTCCTGGAAG
>CAYXXZ010000183.1:0-4187 GCA_964469165.1 uncultured Porticoccaceae bacterium | reverse complement strand
AAGCTCATTCTTCAACCGTCAGTGTGGAAATTGGGTCATTGTTCAGAGCTTCCTTGACATATATATTCCATATTGCCATAAAGCCTCCTTTCTTTGGTTTGAGCTACCAATCATAGCGAACCAGCCGGTAGGGAAAATTGCCGCTCAGCCCCTCAAAACGACCGCTTGTCGGTGTTTGTAAGTTGCTACTCCGGCAAATAACTCCCAATCACCATCCCGCAGACGCAGATATGCACAGTGTTGGTGACGTCGATTATCGCATACAAGGTCGGCGAACCAGCGCTGCGCGGACGCATAGTTGAGGCTTGGTCTGCCTTGCCAAGCCGAGTGCCTCGAGACAGCTGAAACCTGTGGCAAGAGGTTTTATCTTCAGCAGATTGAAGCAACCAAGCGATATCACGCAGTTTGGTCATCCTCACAAACCGACGAAGGTACCCCAGCTGTACCGCACGGTTAAGATCCAACCACTGCCCTCAGACGATTGCCCGTGTCGAAACCCAGTAGCCCCGCTCAAGCGTGACGACTTTCGTTCACATCTTCTGCAAGCCAAGCCTTGATCAGAGACTGATAGGGCATATCCCGTTTGTTGGCTTCGATTTTTATCCGGTCAAGCAGCGCTTCAGGCAAGCGGAGTGATATGACCTTGGTCGAAGGCTTCAATTTGGGGAGGGCAGCGGGTGTCGCCTTGCTCCAGTCGAGATAGTCGGTGGAATCATGGGCTTCCCAGAACTCCCGTTCCTCGGCTTCTGTCTTGAAATCAGGTATCTTTTTTAGCTTGCTCATAAACGGCCCTTTCTTTGTGGTGCATGTCACGGGCAGAGATCACTCTGATCAGTGTGCCATTACCCCTGAGGGTAAAGGTTATATGCAGCAACCTGGTGTCATCTGTTGTCCCTAGGGCATGAAGTCGCATTTCTGTTTGACTGTGTTTAGGGTCATTCAAGACCAAAAGCGGGTCGTTGAAGAAAACTTCTTCCGCTTCGGATTGACTGACACCATGCTTCTCCTTACTTTTCCGGGAGTTGCCTTCGTTCCAGTCAAAGCCAGAGACTTCAGCCCAATTAATCATAATTGTATATTACCAGCATATACAGGGGCGTCAATGGAGGCCAAGACACCTTGCATGGTTTACCGGGCTAACGGTACTTCGCCCATACCCCGTCAAGTAGCGAACTGGACGTCAGTGTTCACCTCGATACCAGCAGTGAACCTGCCCCTTCACTCCAAATCATCTTCCAAGTAGCTCAAGCCATGCTGATTCCAGCATTCCCCCGCTTGAAGATCGTGTACAGCATAGGGACCCGCGCTAGACAGTTACAGGAGCAACGATGGGGATGATAGAGTGGAGCTGGCATGTATTGTTGAGATCAAAGAAAGGATGTCTCGAGGTCATCCTGAAGCGATACTGAAACTGAAGCGAAGGGAATGACGGTCTGCATGAGGGTTCGCAAACCCTAAAAACAAAAAAGACCTTGATATACAAGGCCTTATTTTTTTCATTTGGCGGTGAGGGAGGGATTCGAACCCTCGATACGCTATTAACGTATACACACTTTCCAGGCGTGCTCCTTCAACCGCTCGGACACCTCACCAGATTTTTCACGTCTTTACCGCATCGGATGCCCGGCAAATTCGAGGGCGCAACTCTACACAATAGGCACGGCAAAAGCAACTCAAGGCCAGCGGCGAACGTGGTTTTTCTGAGGTGGTGGCGAGGGCACCGCGGGGACGGTTTTGGGTGTGCCCAGATACAGGAAGGCGACGATCTTTTCGTTGTCGGCAAAGCCCAGGGTTTGCGCCAGATGACGGTTGAAAGCCAGCTCGCCGGTGCGCCACATGGCGCCCAGGCCGAGGGCGTGGGCGGCGTTCAGCATATTCTGCACGGCTGCGCCTGTCGACAGCAGTTGTTCGATCTCTGGCACCTTGGGGTCGTCCTGGATATGGGCGGCGGCGATGATGATGGTAGGGGCGCGGCGCGGCAGGGCGAGGGCGCGTTGGCGCAGGTCTTCGCTCAGCGGGCCGGCCACGGCTTCCTGACTGGCGAGAAAGGCTTCGCCCAGTTTGTCGAGCCCATCGCCCTCGACCACCAGGAAGCGCCAGGGTTTCAGATTGCGGTGATCCGCGGCGCGAAATGCGGCTTCAAAGATCAGGTCGAGCTGCTCCTGGCTGGTGCCGGGCGCGCCGAGTTGGCCGCACGAGACGCGCTTGCGGAGCAGGTCGATGAGTTCTTTGCCTTGCATGTGTACCTCCTATTGGCGGGCGATGCGGACAGCGCCGGGCGACGCTGGGCTGGTGCCGCGGAAGGGGTTGATGTCGAGCCCCCCGCGCCGGGTATAGCGGGCGTAAACGCTCAGTTCTTGCGGTGCGCAGCGCGCCATGATGTCGCAGAAAATGCGTTCCACGCACTGTTCGTGAAAATCCTGGTGATCGCGAAATGACACCAGATAGCGCAGCAGGCCCTCGCGGTCGATGGCGCTGCCCCGATAGGTCACCGCCAGCGACGCCCAGTCGGGCTGCCCGGTCACGGGGCAATTGCTTTTCAGCAGATGGCTGTACAGGGTTTCGCTGATCTGCTGCGCCGGGTCGCTGTGTAAAAGAGTGCTGTCGGGATGGTAGGCGGTGCAGGCCACGTCCAGGTCATCCAGACAGATTCCCTCGAAAGTTCCGAAACCGCGTTTTGCATAGGATTCCAGGTCGTAAAGTACCACCTTGACCGGACCGCCAAATGCCGCGCCGAGGTCGCGGCGCAATGTTTCTGCAAGCTCGTCAGAAGTTGCAAAAGCAGCTTGATTGAGCGAGTTGAGGTAGAGCTTGAGAGATTTGGATTCGACGATGGCCGCCGAGCCACAGTCTACCTCGAATTCGCCCACCGCGACGCAGGGCTTGCCCGCAGGCGTCAACCAGGACAGCTCGTAGGCCGTCCACAGGTCGTAGCCATGCAGGGTGTGCTTGCCGGGCAGGTTTGCCCGCCCTTCACTGCGTGGAATCGATACCAGCAGCTCGGGATCGTAACGGGTGGGGTATTCGGTTTTTTCGCCGAGTTGCGGCTTGTGGCTGGCCATCAGTTGCGAAGCCCCTTGCTGGTGCGCAGCAGGTGGATGGAGTACCACCACAGCACGATGATGAAGCCGAGGACAATAGCGAAGGCGACACTGACATCGATGTCGGAAATGCCGAGCATGCCATACCTGAAGGCATTGATCATATAGAGGATCGGGTTGCCGTGGGAAAGCGTCTCCCAGAATGGCGGCAGCATGCTCACCGAGTAGAATACGCCGCCCAGGTAGGTCAGCGGCGTGAGCACGAAGGTGGGGATGATGGTGATGTCGTCGAAAGAGCGCGCGTACACCGCGTTGATGAAGCCGGCCAGGGAAAAAAGCACCGAGGTGAGAAACACTACCGCAGTGGTGATGAAAACGTGTTCCACCCGCAGGCGGGTAAAGAACATCGACAACAGCGTGACGATGGCGCCAACGGCCAGGCCGCGGGCAACACCGCCCATGATGAAGCCGGTGAGAATCACGTAATTGGGTACGGGTGACACCAGCAGTTCCTCGATGCTCTTGCCGTACTTGGCGCCGAAAAATGACGACACCACGTTGCCGTAGGCGTTGGTGATCACCGACATCATGATGAGCCCGGGAGCCACGAATTCGATGTAGGAAAAACCGGACATCTCGCCGATGCGCGGGCCGATCAGGGTGCCGAAAATCACGAAATACAGGGTGATGGTAATGGCCGGAGGCAACAGGGTTTGCTGCCAGATGCGCGTGAAGCGGCGGATCTCGCGAATCAGGATGGTGACGAACGCAATCCATGTTTCCCTGTTACTCACAGCTCGGTCTCCATAGCGTCGGTTTCGGGTTGGCCGCCGTCGGGGCTGGTCAACAGAACGAAGAGTTCTTCAAGGCGGTTGGCCTTGTTGCGCATGCTGATCACTTCCACACCCTGCGTGCTCAGGTGCGCAAACAAACTGTTGAGCGAATCACTTTTTTCCACTTCCACTTCGAATGAATGCTCATCCAGCAGGCTGCCGGAGAACGGGCCGAGATCGGGCAGTTGTGTCAGGGTGTCGCGGGTATCGAGGACGAACACTTCGCGCTGAAGGCTTTTCAGCAGGTGTTTCATGGACGTGTTTTCGACGATTTCGCCATTGTTGATGATGGCGATATGACGGCACAGGCTCT
>CAYXXZ010000182.1:0-4230 GCA_964469165.1 uncultured Porticoccaceae bacterium | reverse complement strand
GTCAGTTGTCAGTTGTCAGTTGTCAGTTGTCAGTTGTCAGTGAGCGTGGCACCCCTCTGATAACTGTCAACTGAAAACTGTGAACTCTGAACGGAAAACTGTGAACTCTTCCTTCCTTTTTGATTTTCCGCAATCCCATCCTAAAATGCACTTTTTTCAACCCGGTAGGCAATTCCGTGACCCGTTCATTTCACCCCCCCGTTCGCACCCTGATGGGCCCCGGCCCGTCCGATATTCATCCCCGTGTTCTCGCCTCGCTCTCGCGACCCATCATCGGCCACCTCGATCCGGCGTTCATTACCATGATGGACGAGGTGAAAACCCTGCTGCAATACGCATTCCAGACCAAGAATGCGCTGACCCTGCCCGTCTCGGCGCCGGGCTCCGCTGGTATGGAAGCCTGTTTCGTCAACCTGGTGGAGCCCGGCGACAAGATCATCGTGTGCCAGAACGGCGTGTTCGGTGGGCGCATGAAGGAAAATGTCGAGCGCTGCGGCGGTGTCGCCATCATGGTGATGGATGACTGGGGCAAGCCCGTGGATCCCGAAAAGGTCGAGGACGCGCTCAAGGCCAACCCCGATGCGGTGGCGCTCGCATTCGTACAGGCGGAAACCTCGACCGGCGCCAATTCGGATGTGAAAACCCTGTGCGAGCTGGCGCGCCGCTACGACTGCCTGAGCATCGTCGATGCCGTCACCTCTCTCGGCGGCACCGAGCTGCGCGTCGACGACTGGGGCGTGGATGCAGTGTATTCCGGCACCCAGAAGTGCCTGTCCTGCATCCCGGGGCTGTCGCCGGTGAGCTTCAGCGAGAAGGCGAGCCAGCGCATCAGCAACCGCAAGACCAAGGTACAAAGCTGGTTCCTGGACATGAGCCTGGTGATGGGCTACTGGGGCGGCAGCGCCAAGCGCGCCTACCATCACACGGCGCCGATCAATCCCTTGTACTCGCTGCACGAAGCGCTGGTGATGCTGCAGGAAGAAGGGTTGGAAAACGCCTGGGCTCGCCATCAGCTCAACCACCGTGCGCTGGCTGCGGGTCTCGGCGCCATGGGCCTGGAGTTTCTGGTGGCGCAGGAACATCGCTTGCCGCAACTCAACGCCGTCACCATTCCGGCGGGCGTCGACGACGCAGCGGTGCGCAGCGCCCTGCTGCGGGACTACAATCTGGAGATTGGCGCCGGCCTCGGCGAGTACGCAGGCAAGATCTGGCGGATCGGCCTGATGGGCTATTCATCCCGCAAGCAGAATGTGCTGCAAAGCCTTGCCGCCCTGGAGGCGGTAATTTCCAGTTCGGGTGGCGCACTCGACGCGGGTGCTGCCGTCGCCGCCGCGCTTGCCGTTTACGGCAACTGATTCATGCGTCGGAAATTTGGGCTGCACTCTGTCGTTGAGCTATAAGCCGTAAGCTATAAGTTGAACGCTGGCAGAACCCAGTTCTTGCAGCGCTCCGGCAGCCTTGCCGTGTAGGAGCCTGCCTGCAGGCGACACAACCATCGGAACGCACGGCATACGGTCGCCTGCGGGCAGGCTCCTACAGGCCACCCCGCCTCACGTGGGGCTGCAGTCCAAATTTCCGATGACGGCGGAAGACAAAAGTGTTACTTCTCACCACAAAACATGGTGTTAAGTAACCCTTCTTCGTCACCTGGCCAGCTACCTCTTGGTTGCCGATGAGGATCAGGACTATCCTTCGGGCAAGTATTGAGGTAGTCATCCCTTTCGTGAATATTCTTCTCGCCTTGGTTTTTCTGCTGTTTACCAGCACGAGTGCAAATGCACTCACAGCCGAGGTTCCGCATACCGCATCCTGGGAAAGCAGCGACCAGCAGACATATCAGGTCTTCAAGGAGTCCCAGGACCTGGGCGCCAGCAATCGCGAGGAACAAAGACTCGGCCACGATGACCCGGATGTGCTGCCGGCCGATTACTCTTTCATAGCTCCCACCGCTGGCTCTCTCTTTCCCCAAGGCATCGCTCAGTGCGGATTCACTTCCGCCGGCAACCGCACAGGCAACGCAATCCGCGCCCCTCCCTTCCAGGCTTGATCTTTCTGCAACGATATTTTTTCTGATTTATGAATCGTGCGTCTGACGCGCGGTGTTGCGCATGAGGAATCGAACATGCCTCCCAAGTATCCACAAACGTCTTATCTCGCCTCGGGTTTCGAGCTTGCCGAACAGCAGCCGATGCCCAATATCACTCTCGGCTCTCCGGCAACCGATATCCTGCTGGATTTTCGTATTCACCCCGCCCTCACCCTGCTGCCGGAAACCCCGCTCGACGAAGCGCAGCACATGCTTGCCAGCAGCCACACCAGCGTGTTGCCCGTTGTCGACAAGAGCCGCCATTTCTGCGGCGTGGTAACGGAAAACTGCCTTTCCGACCAGGTTGCGATGCGTCACATTCATGCGGGAAAACGCCGCACCGATCTGCAGGTGCGCGACCTCATGACGGGGCGCGATCTCATCAGCGCAGTGACGTACGACGAGGTCGCCCGCTCGAGTGTGTACCGGCTCATCACGCTGCTGAAAGCCGAGGGCGTGCCGTTTTTACTGGTCGTGGACAGCCATAGCCGCAGCATCATTGGCGTGGTTGCCGCGTCAGAGCTGGCCAAGCTGTTCAATCTGCACCTGGAGCTTGGCCACCGGCCCTCGTTCATGGATATCTTCGATGCCGTGATGCATTAAACAATGGGGCCGGATGTCATAGGAATGGCACTCCGCCCCACAGGGGAATCGGTACAGGCTGTAGGGGCAATTCATGAATTGCCCCTACGTTCTCGTGCTGGAAATCCACGGTCGCGGTTCGCGCAATGACCGTTGTGTTACCATCGCCCGACCAGCTCCAACAGGGCCTTAGCAGGCAATGTCAAAAACCGGTCCCGATCAGACAAGAAAAAAGAAAGGAAGGCGCAAATCCACGCTCTCGCCCGTAGAGCGCAAACAGATCGCCAGAAAGGCGGCTGCCGCGCGCTGGGGACATGCCCAGGATCCGGTGCCGGAGCAGCGTCGCCCCTACGCGAACATGGAGCCTGCCGATGCGATTCTGCTTGCTGCCATCAATTTGTTTTCCGTTCAGGGTAACGACGCGCCAACGCTGAAGGAGATCGCCGCCAAGGCCGACGTGGGCCTGCAAACCATTTACCGTTTCTACCCCACGAAGCTCGTCCTGTACCAGGAGGCCTTCAATACCCTGCTGAAAGGGCAAATGGTGTATTTTCAGAAACTCATCGCCCGGAACACGCAAGCGGACACGCGACTGTACGCATTGGTCCTGGGCATGTGCTACACCCACACCCAGCCCCATCTGATTCGCCTGGTTTACCGCGAACTGTTCAACCCGGAAAGTGATGTGGTCAAGGGCATTTCCTTCCTGTCGGACTACATGCAGCCCTACCTGTCGCTGACCGACGACCCGCAAAGTCCCTATTCGCGGCACCAGATTCTGCAGCTGCTGACCACCATCCAGGGCTTTGCCCAGTGGGTTCCCATCCGCGATCAGCTCGAGGAAGTACAGGAAATTCTGCGGGATTTCGAAACGGTCGCCAGCTTCAGCCTCAATGCCACATTTCCAGCAATCGATTGGGTCGAAGTGCGGTCGCGCGTAAAGTTCGAGCCCTTCGACCTGCAACAAAGCGTGGTCGAACGGGCAAAAATTGGCAGCGACTCATAAACCCGCCGTGCCGACGCGCGCGTCCGGCTCGCAGGGGCGATTCACGAATGGCCCCTGCAATCCAGAATATCCGCATCCAGCAGCATCCTCACCAGACGTTTCAAACCCTGCCCACGGTTGCTGACCTTCCACGCCATCAGCAAGCGGTCTTCGAGATCCACGCCGTCCACGTCCAGCGCCACCAGGCGCCCCGTCGCCAACGCATCACTGATCGATCTGCGCGGCAGGAACCCCACACCGATACCGGCCTCCTGCGCGGCTATTTTGTGGGCGACGCTCTGCACGTAGAAATGCTTATCCTCGTTGAGCAGCCGGATGGTGCGCGGCACGCTGGTACGGCTGGAGTCGTGCACGATCACCAGACGGTGGCTGGCAATTTCCTCCTGTGACAGGGCACCGCGCCGCTGCGCAAGCGGATGGTTTGGCGCCACCGCAAAGACTCTATCCAGAACGCCGAGAAACTCGCTGCGCACACCATGCCCGCGCGGCTTCGGCTCGGGCGCACCGATCACCAGTTGCACGCGGTCGTCGAGCAGTGCCTCCCAGGTGCCACCGA
>CAYXXZ010000181.1:0-4295 GCA_964469165.1 uncultured Porticoccaceae bacterium | reverse complement strand
GACCGGGAACGGACGCGCAGGTGCTCGTGCTTTACGACATGCTGGGCATCTCTGCACGCGCACCCAAATTCGCCAAAAACTTTCTCGGCGAAACCGGCACCGTGCTCGGCGCCATGGAAGCCTACGGCGATGCCGTCCGACGCGGCACGTTCCCCGCACCAGAGCACGGCTTCAGCTGAGGATCGCCCTTGCTCTGTGGTGGAGCTATAAGCTGTAAGCTTTAAGCTTTAAGTTGAACGGTGGCAGAACTCTGTTCTTCCCGTGCTCCTGCTTAAAGCTTATAGCTCGCGCGGCATCGTGCGAGACAGCCTCTTGAATTTCGTTCCTGTGTAAAACCCTGACAGAACTCCACTCTGTCAACCCAATTCAGAAATGTCCCCTTTTGTCCCAGGCAGAAATGTCCCCTTGCGAGAGGGCTCGGTCAAGACTGTAGTGGCGCTTGTTTAGCCCGGAAATCTCACCGCTGTAATTGAAATAGGCCTCTATCTGGTGCATAAAGTAAGAGCGACCAAGCACTTACATCGCACAAGAGGAAGAGGCCTATGCGTACAGAGTGTAATCCCAATCAGTTTGAATTTCACCCCGTTGGACGCCGGGATGTGGTGGGCAGTTTCGATGGGGGTCGGCTCAGCACGGACGGCGGTGGTCTGCTGCTGCGCGAGGTGGATCGCCGCCTCGGGCTGCTCGAGCGTGTGGCGGGGTGTTTTACGGATTACCGCAACCCGAACAGTATCGAGCACAGCGTGCAGGCCCTGGTGGCGCAACGGATTTATGGTCTGGCGCTGGGTTACGAAGATCTCAACGATCACGATGCGCTGCGTGCGGACAGCACCCTGGCGCTGCTGGCGGGCAAGCGCGATCTCACGGGCCAGGCGCGCGAGCGGGAGCGCGACAAGGGCTATCCGCTGGCGGGGTCGAGCACCTTGAATCGCCTGGAGCTGACCACCCCGGCGTCGGCGGCGTCGCACCGCTACAAAAAGATCGCCGCGGATGCGGAGGCCTTCGATCGCCTCCTGGTGGATCTGTTTCTCGAATCTTACGCGCAAGCGCCGCGCGAGATCTGGCTGGACCTGGATGCCACTGATGATCCCCTGCACGGTCAACAGGAAGGCCGCTTCTTCCACGGCTACTACCGCTGCTACTGCTATCTGCCCCTGTACATCTTCTGCGGTGAACAGCTGCTGTGTGCGCGGCTGCGACCGTCGAGCCAGGATGGTGCGGCAGGCAGTGTGGAGGAACTGACACGCATCGTGGCGCAGATTCGCACCCGCTGGCCGAACACGCGGATCGTGATCCGCGGTGACTCGGGCTTCTGTCGGGACGCCATCATGCAGTGGTGTGAAACGCAGAATGTCAGCTATGTACTTGGCCTGGCCCGTAACGCACGGCTGCGCGCGGCACTGGAGCCTGAGATGGCCGAAGCGCGCGAGGAACATGAGAACACCGGCCAAGCGGCGCGCCGGTTCCGCGACTTCCGTTATCGCACTCATTCATCCTGGTCGTGTGAACGGCGTGTCATCGGCAAGGCCGAATACCTGCCCAACAAGGAAAATCCGCGTTTTGTCGTGACCAATCTGCCTCGCCACCGCGGGGACGCAAGGCACCTGTATGAGCGCCTGTACTGTGCCCGCGGCGAGATGGAAAACCGCATCAAGGAGCAGCAGTTGGGGCTGTTCGCCGACCGCACCAGCACAGCGACGTTGCGTGCCAATCAGCTGCGCCTGTACTTCTCCTCGTTTGCGTATGTGCTGATGCAGGGCTTGCGGCGGCTGGGTCTGGCCGGTACTGCGTATGCGAAAGCGCAGAGCACGACCATCCGGGTGAAGCTGTTGAAGATTGCGGCACGCGTCCGCGTGACGGTGCGCAAGGTATGGTTGTCCTACTCCGAGGCGTACCCTTACGCCCGCGACTTCGCTCGAATCCTCGCCAACCTGCGCCGCCACCCCATCTGGGTGCCGCCCGACTGATTGCATTTGCACTGGCTCACCGGCTGACAGGGTTACCGCCACCGGTAGCCCGGGAATCCTGCGTCCGCAAATCAGCCCTTCGGCCTCTTGGGCACCTTGCCGGTCGTTACAGAGGTGAAAATACGGCTCAGTGTGTCACGCCGACGTGGTGCGGCCACGAGTTTGGCAAGGATCAGGGCTCAGAGGGTGCAAAACGCCCTTGAGTTTGGAATCGGTGAGATAAGCGGGTTAGGGGAGATCGGTATCCGCCTCCAAGGGTGATCGGCGGGTGGTTTGTAGGCGGGTCGCTGCTGTTGTGCTGCTTTGGCTTGCTCTACGCTCTGGTGAACACTTTTCTCGTCATCAAGAGGTGCCGGGGGCTCGCCTTGCGCCAGCAGTCGGTAGGCCAGTGAACGCCCCTGATGCAGGAGGGTCACCTGTCCGCTGGCGTGTTCGCAGACTGTCACCTTGGCGCCCCGCAAGCGATAGCCCTTGCCGGCATGCTGGATCTGGTACTCACGATTGCAGAACTGGAGCGTGAGGTTTTTGGACAGGGTGCGGGTGTGGTGAAGGGCGAGGATTTGGTTGATCTCTTCGGCGTCATGGAGCACTGCCCGATGGCTATCGACAGGGCTTTGTGGCGCGGTTGCAAAGCGCTGGTTGTAGCGCGCCATGAAGGTGGGCAGCCAGGCATTGGCGGTGTCGATGTCGCTGATAGCCGCCAGCCGCATCGCCTTGACCAGACGATCCTGGAGGGTGCTGTTGGCGCGTTCGACCCGGCCCTTGGCCTGAGGGGTGTTGGCGTGGATGAGGGCGATATCCAGGGTTTTGAGGGCACGGGCGAACTGTGTCAGCTCTCCGTCGTGATCGGGATGGTTGTGGCGGAAAATACTGTGCTTGTCCGAGTACAGGGCGACGGGGCGGCCATGGGTGGCCAGCGCATCGGCGAGGGTGTCCATGTAGGCTCGGGTGGTCTCGGCGGGGGCGAAGCGCAGGGCCAGCAGGGCGCTGGTGGCATCGTCAATGAAGACGATCAGTGAGCAGGCGGGAGCGCGCCCTTCAAACCAGTCATGGGGTGAGCCATCGATCTGTACCAGTTCGCCCCGGCAGGGTCGACGCGGTCGGCGTTGATGGATCCGTGCCTGGCGGCGCCGCTTCGGTCGCCAGAGTTGATCAGCCATCATCCATTGGCGGAGGGTCTCGGGTGAGATGCGGTAGCCGTGGTACTCCAGGAGCATCTCGCTGGCCAGGGTGGGGCCAAAGTCGGCGTACCGTGTGCGCACCAAGGCGAGTATCGCGTCACGGATGGGCTGGGCGATGGCGTTGTTTGGGCGCTTGCCGCGCTGGCGGGACACCAGGGCAGCAGCGCCACCCTCCCGATAGCGGCGCAGTAGGCGCCTGATCTGTCGCGTACTCACCCCCAGCTGTCGGGCGGCATCTTCTTGCTTCAACTGGCGTTGCTGGACGGCCTGAATGACACTCAGCCGATCGACTTCTTTGTGGCTCAAAGTAATGCACTCCTCCGTCACAGCCCCTCCTCAACTCAAAAGGGGACATTTTAGAATTGGACAAAGAGGACATTACTGCTTGGGGCTAACAGACAGAACTCCACTCTTGCAATGCTCCTGCTTAAAGCTTACGGCTTATAGCTCGCTCCCTCCCACGCAAGACAGTCTCTGACTCCTCAAACCTGCACTCCCACCATCGTGCAATCAGCGCGCCATCACTTTGCCACGTCTTGTATGGCAAACTCCGTGCTCGACAAATGGTATCAAATGATTATATCGTGGGATTCAAATTCTTTACTTCCCCGGTGACGGCGAGGATAATCGGCGCACCGAACGGAGAGGCCCGACGGCCTCCCGGATAAAAATATCAATCGGAGTGAGAGGCAGACCTGTGTACAGGGCAACCACGATTCTTCCTATGACCGCTTGCCCGGCCGCCGAGCTCTTCTGCTCCGGATGTTTATACGGCCACATCTTGAATAGACCATTCCTACAATCATAAGGAGCCCACCATGACGCGATCCACTTTCAACAAACTCGCCCTGTCATCCGTCATTTCCGCATTGTCGACACCTGTCCTGGCGCAGGGTTTCGCCCTCGAGGAAATCATCGTCACCGCGTCGAAACGCGAACAGTCCCTTCAGAACGTGCCCATCGCCGTTACCGCCCTGTCGGCGGAAAAGCTGGTCAGTTCCGGGGTGAGCGATGTGGAGGACATGACCGTGGTCACTCCCGGCCTGACGGTGGGTTATCAGGGCGGCGGCGTGGTCCTCTACCTGCGCGGCGTGGGCAGTTCGGATGTCACCGCAGGCGCGGAAAGTGCCATCGCCATGTATGTGGA
>CAYXXZ010000180.1:0-4355 GCA_964469165.1 uncultured Porticoccaceae bacterium | reverse complement strand
TACGAAGACCACGAAGCCTTCGGCGGCCATTTCAGCCCGCGCGCCTACCTGGTGTGGAGCGCCACCGACAACTGGACCGTCAAGGGCGGTGTCAGCCGCGGTTACAAGACGCCAACGCTCAACCAACTGCACGATGGCATCAACGGCGTCAGTGGCCAGGGCACCGTCATCACCATCGGCAGCCCCGATCTCGATCCCGAAATCACCACCAACACCGAAATCGGCGTGTATTACGACAACCTGGCCGGCTTCAACGCCAACGCAACCCTGTTCCACAACAAGTTCAAGGACAAGATCGACAGCGGTACGCCGCTGGCCAACTGTAACTGGCCGACCGCGCCCAACCAGCCCGGCTGTATCGATCTGGGCAGCAGCTTCCTTCAGGAAAGCTTCTCACAGAGCATCAACATCGACGAAGCGGTCACCCAGGGCGCGGAGTTGGCAGGTCGCTGGCAGTTCCTGCCCGCCTGGGGGGTGTCCATGAATTACACCTACACCGACAGTGAGCAGGAAAGCGGCAGCAACGAGGGCGCGCCGCTCACCAATACGCCGGAGCACATGTTCAATGCCAGCCTCGACTGGGATGCGACAGAGCGCCTGACGTTCTGGCTCAAGGGTGAATACCGCAGCAAGCAGGCGCGCTTCACCGATCTGTACGCCAATCTGAGCGCCGCCAACCGCGCCATTCAGGATCGCGTCGGCGACCTCAAGGGCTACGAGCTGTTCCATCTCGGGGGCTCGTTCAAGGCGGCGGACAACGTCACCCTGACCATGACCATCTTCAACCTGTTCGACAAGGATTTCCTCGACGGCGAGTTCTATCAGACCAACACCGGCGCGGTCGGCTGGGCATCCCATTACACCCAGATCGCGCAGGGCACCACCGGCACCATCCAGGAAGGCCGCCGCCTGTGGCTGTCGGCGAACTTCACGTTCTGATGAGCGCTGGTGGCCGGGCGCCCGGTGTGCGTCCATGACGCGGAAAAGGAGAAACATGGCCCGTTTCGTTTGGCTTGGCACAGTCCGGCAGTGGCACTGGATCAGCGCCGCGCTCTGTCTGGTCGGCATGCTGCTGTTCGCGGTGACGGGTATCACGCTCAACCATGCCGCCGACATCCCGGCGCGCATGACACTGACGCAACTGGAGCTGGATGTCCCGGAACGTCTGCTGGCAGACTGGCGCGAAGACGAGCCCCTGGTGCCCGAGGCGGTGCGCAGCTGGCTCGCGGAGCGGGGGTTGCACATCGGCGCGGGGCGAACCGGCGAATGGCAGGACGGCGAGTTTTACCTCGCCCTGCCGCGCCCCGGCGGCGACGCATGGCTGACGATCGATGCGGAGACCGGCGAGCTGTATTACGAACTCAGCGAGCGCGGCTGGATCGCCTATTTCAACGATCTCCACAAGGGCCGCCATACCGGGCTCGCCTGGAGTTGGTTCATCGACATTTTCGCGGTGGCCTGTGTGGTGTTCAGCCTCAGCGGGCTGCTGTTGTTGCAGCGTCAGGCGGCGGGCAGGCCGAGCACCTGGCCCCTGGTGGGTTTGGGACTGGTGGCGCCGTTGCTGCTGATCCTGTTGTTCATTCACTGATAATCCATGGCAATGGATAAGGAAGAGGTTGTAATGCTGAAACGCACGGTGTTAGCCCTCGCGGCGGGGGTATTGCTCACTCCGGTGGTGCAGGCGGCCACTCTCGAGCTGAGCGTCGAGATCCCGCGCCTGCAGGTGGCGGAGTACCACCGCCCCTATGTGGCGATGTGGCTGGAGAACGAACGCAACGAGGTCACCAACCTCGCGGTGTGGTACGACGTGGCGATGCGCGAGAACGAAGGCCTGGAGTGGCTGAAGGACATGCGCCAGTGGTGGCGGCGCAGTGGGCGCACCCTCGAACTGCCCCTCGACGGCCTGACCGGCGCGACCAAGCCGCCGGGCGAACATCGCCTGGTGTTCGGCGACGGCGGCCAGCCACTGCCGGAGCTGCCCCCCGGTCAGTACCGCCTGCGGGTGGAAGCCGCCCGCGAAGTGGGTGGCCGGGAATTGCTGGAAATCCCGTTCCAATGGCCGCTGAGCGAGGAAACAGCGCTCGAGGTCAGCGGTACTGAAGAACTGGGGCGCGTCACGCTGCGGCTGGCGCCTTAAAAATTTTGAGTTGCACGTTTCACGTTACAGGTTTCACGTGGGTGCCCGCAGTGACGGCGGCGCATTGATCATGCGACGAGGTGCAGATGGCATGCTGGCACAGGACTTCCCGGCTTTTGCGTGCAACCTGTAACGCGAAACGTGCAACTCAGAAGAAAGCATCGATTACATTGAGAGGAAAACAATCATGAAAACACTGAAACCCCTGTTGGCTCTGGCCCTTGGCGTCAGCCTGGTATTGCCCGTGGAAGCGCACCGCGCCTGGATCGTGCCCGGTGCCACGGTACTGTCCGGTGAGGATCCCTGGGTGACCTTCGATGGCGCCATCTCCAACACGTTGTTCCACCCGGACCACTTTCCACTCAACCCCGAAGGGGTGAGCGCCCTGGGACCGGACGGCGAGGCGGTCGAGCTGCAGAATGTGCATTCCGGCAAATACCGCAGCACCTTCGATCTCAACCTGAAGCAGAACGGTACCTACAAGGTGTTCAGCGCCTCGGGCGGACTCAGCGCCCGCTGGCAGGATGAAAAGGGTGAGCGGCGCTTCTGGCCGGGACGGGGCGAGCGCGCCAATCCCGCCGACTTCGACACCCAGGTGCCGAAGGATGCCGAAAACCTCGAGGTGAGCTACAACTCGCGCCGTATCGAGACGTTCGTGACGGCGGGTGCACCGAGCGAAGAGGCACTGAAACCAAGCAACGAAGGCCTCGAACTGGTGCCGGTAACTCACCCCAACGATCTGTTTGCCGGTGAAGAAGCGACTTTCCGGCTGTTGATCGACGGTGAACCCGCGGTCGGTGCCAAGGTGACGGTGATTCCGGGCGGCATGCGCTACCGGGATGGCCAGAATGCCATCGAGACGGAAAGTGGCGCCGAGGGCGACTTCTCCATCACCTGGCCGGAGGCGGGACTGTACTGGCTCAGCGCCAGCTATCGCGACGACAAGGCGAAAGCACCGGCGACGGCGCGCAGCGGCAGCTACGTTGCCACTTTCGAAGTCCTGCCTGAATAAGGAGCGGCAACGTGGCGGACATGGAAAGAGTGGCCTGGGTGCTGGCGACATTGCTGGGATATGCCGTGTTGTGCCTGTGGTCGTTCCGCCATGTGCTGTTTGCGCGCCGCCGTGAACCGGTCGGCGCCGCGGGAGACGATTTCGTACTGGTGGCCTATGCCAGCCAGGGCGGCACCGCCGCCGAGCTGGCGCGGGACAGCGCCGCGCTGCTCGAACCCCATGTGGCGGTGCGCGTGATGGCCCTCAACCAGGTGAATGACCAGGTGTTGAGCGGCGCCCGCCGCGCCCTGTTCATTGCCAGCACCTACGGTGAGGGCGAGCCGCCGGACAATGGCATCGCTTTCCAGCGCCGCTACCTGAGCAGCGCCGGCGCGCTCGATCTGTCTCATCTCCAGTTTGCCGTGCTCGCGTTGGGTGATCGCACCTACCGCCAGTTCTGCGAATTCGGGCGCCAGCTCCAGACCGGCCTGGAAGGCCTGGGGGCATCCCCGTTATGGGGGCTGACGGAAGCGGCCAGCGATGAACTCTCGGCGGTGGACGGCAAGATCGCTGACTGGTGTCGGCGCTTGCGCACGTTTCTGCTCGGGATGCATTCGGAAGTAGAGCCGGTGTCGGTGCCGGTGCCGGTGCCGGGCTGCGAATTCGCACCCTGGCGCCTGGCGTCGCGCCACCACCTCAACCCGGGCAGCCCCGGTGGCCCCGCTTTTTACCTCAGTCTTGAACCCTCGACGGAAATGCCTCTGTGGGAGGCGGGCGACATCGCCGTCATCCAGCCTCGCAACAGCGCCGCATTGTGCGATGCGGCGCTGGCCCGCCTGGCGCGGGACGGTGCGGAGCAGGTGACCTGCCGCGGCGTTGCCAGGCCCTTGCGCGAGTGGCTCGCGGAATCCCGTCTGCCAGCTCTCGACGCACTGGCGCCGGTGCCGTCGCTGCCCGAGTGGCTGGCTGCGTTACCGGCACTGCCGACGCGCGAATACTCCATCGCCTCGGTGCCGGAAGAGGGCGCCATTCACCTGCTGGTGCGTCAGCAGACCGACGCCGAAGGTTGTCTCGGTGCGGGTTCGGGGTGGCTCACGAGCCATGCCGCGATCGGTGACACCATGGCATTGCGGGTGCGCAACAATCCAGGATTTCGGGTGCCCGAAAGCGATTGCCCCTTGATTCTGATCGGCAGTGGCACCGGCCTTGCCGGATTGCGCGCCCACC
>CAYXXZ010000179.1:0-4378 GCA_964469165.1 uncultured Porticoccaceae bacterium | reverse complement strand
CGCAGCGGCGTCTCATATCCTGAGACGGCCAGCTGAGGGATGGGGCTAATCAGGTTCCTCTTTGCTGGTGCGTGACGCACAAGGGCGTTATCTGCCAGCGTCTGTAGATCAGATTCTTGAAGCTGCCCGTGAGGTCATCGACCAGAAGCTTCAACGCGGTGAATCATTCACGTCACCGGCTGTGGTGAAACAGTACCTGAGCGCCAAACTGGCTGGTCTTGAGCATGAAGTGTTTGCAGTGCTGTTCCTGGATACGCAGCATCGACTGATTGAGTACCGCGAAATGTTCCGAGGCACCATCGACAGTGCATCTGTGTATCCGCGTGAAGTCCTCAAGGAAGTTCTGAAGCTCAATGCGGCAGCAGTCATCCTTTCGCATAACCATCCGAGTGGGAGTCCAGAGCCGTCGCAGGCCGACAAGGTACTGACCCAACGGCTCAAGGACGCACTGACAATGGTGGATGTGCGCACGCTGGATCATGTCATTGTTGCCGGTGGCGACACGATGTCTTTTGCCGAACGTGGCCTGATATGAGCCTGGGGGCTTCTGCCCCTTTTTTGCCTCCCTTGAAAATGGGATAAAGGTTGCGCGCTAGGACGTGCGTTCATTGTGAGTTTCGGCCAGGAAAACGGCCAGCGTTGAAGCTGCCCCGACCGCCAGTTTGGCATGGCGAGGTTGAAGACCTTTGGCCCCCGCCGCTTTGCCATGTCCTGTACCGTAATGATTCCGCAGCTCTGCCACCCCTTGCGTAATGCTGGCAAGATTACTGAGCAATCGTTTTATCGTTTCGCTGGCTTTTGCCTGTTCGGAGATGTCCGCAGGCGTCAAATCAAGTGCTTTTGCAGTGAGTTTCACAAGTTCTGGAACATCTGCATTTTTCGAGAACTCGACGCTGCGAGCCGTCAGGATGGTCTTGCAGCATGTCTCGACCAACTCTTTTGCCGTGCCGATGGCAAGACCAGGATCGTTATTGACTGAAGACTCCATGCGTGTGATCTGTTGGCTCACATAGCCAGGGTCTGTTCCCGCAAGCGTCTCTCGTGCCGCTGCCAGGCCCGGTGCCTGGCCAATGCCAATGTATCGACCTACATAAACTGGACGGCCGGAAATGCGCGTACGTTCGGCCAGCTCGAATCCATCGTTCAAAAGAAACTGGTTGAACATTTGACGCAACCGTTCCGCTTCTGTGGCAGCATCAGCAGGAAGAACAGCAGAGCAACTACCGCAATCGTTTCCCTGAAACAGTGCGCTGAAGTCTACCGACACTGCAAACATCGATGCCCGACTGGCGCATCCAAGAAAGATTCCCACAGCCTCGCTGGAGCAATAAAATTTCTCCCTGGCTCGCTGGCGCAATATCTCGCCCGCCACTTGATTCATCCTGTTCAAGGTCGAAAGATCATCGCCTTATGGGGTATTGGGGCAGAGAGTGTGTTTTATTCAGCGTGATATTGTTGCAATTATTAACCTTTGAGCGACGGGCACTTGCGGGTGCCCGTCGCCGTTTGGAGCAGCAGTTGGAGCAGTCGAGATGCCCCGGGTGGCGCACACTGCTCCTCCCGGAAGCGGCCGCTGCTCCACGCTTTACAAAGGAGAGTGCTGTCGGTTGGCGCAATCGGGAGGTGGATCGCTGGCGCGGTCGACTGGGGCAAAGGCCGGCGGCGCTTGACGGACAGGGGCACAGTCTCCCTATTGTCCTTTGACGCAGATTTATGCGTATTTTTCGTACCCACCACTGCTGGATGCTTCGCCTTTCCGAGTTCTGGTGGATCTGGAAAAGCAAAGTCCGCTATCGGCCCAAATAGTGCGTGGTGATGCTCTCCCGGCTATGGCCAAGTGACTCGGCCACTTCCAGGCGGGCATGGCGCTCAACTGCCTTGTCCACAGGCTTCGGGCCACCTCTCACCGGAGACGCATAGCCGGCCATGGCCTCAAAGTACGCATTAGCGAACTCATGGCGCAAGCCATGTGCGGTCATTCCCCGCTGTTTGGTGATGCCCGCTTGGCGCAAGACGGTGTAGAAGCGATTCTTTGCCTGCTTGAGTGTGAGTGCTACCGGTGCGATGGAGGCATCCTTGCCAGACACAAATGCCTTGGCCTCGTCCAACACCGCGCGCTGTCGGGATTCGGTCATCTTGATCGTCCGCTGACGCCCGCCCTTGGTTCCCCGGGTGACATCTACTAGTTGTCCAAGATCGGCCAGCCACGGACGGAACATCAACGATTCTCGCACCCGCAGGCCGAGCGCCCATTGCAATATAAGCGCCATGGCCACCCACGGCTCGATCTGACGAACCTGATCCATCACCTGCACTGGATCAACCCCTTGCGCCGACCAACTGTGATCGCGGGACGCGATGGACGAACGCGTGACCCGTTTGGGATCTGTCACGTAGTGGACGGAGGGGAGGATCATCCCAGGCTTGCCGATCCATCCGCAGAACGACCGGAAGATGGAGATCCGGTTCTGAATCACGGAGGCCGACAGCCCCTCGGCGACCCAGTGATCGACAAGAATCCGCATATGTCGGCCCTTGAACTGGCGGACATCTTTGAGCTTGCAGCCCAATTCGCGCAGCTGGCGGAAGCCCAGCATCAGCACTTGTCCACGCTTGCGGCGAGTGTCGTCACTGGCCTTTTCCCCATCGATGCGCTTGCCGTTGTGCAGTTTAAGGATGGCGGTGAGACTTTTCCTCCACCCACCGGACATCGTGGCATTGCCTGTCATGGTCAATTCCTCTTGATCGCTTATATGTTGAGTTGGGTTTGATGCGCGTTCGGCGTTGCAGCCTGGCTCTACTTCAAAGGGTGTGTGCGCTGAACCGGCCCCATTTCTGGCGCCAGGTCGCCCTTCCACAGGAAGGCTCGCCCTACGGCGAGGCAAGGCGCTCCGACAACGCCTCATATCTCGTGCATCCCGGCGCATCCACCTGCCAACGGTGGACGGGATGTCGCAGCCTCGGATATCGACCGACGCGGGCAAGCCGCGCCGATTCGACAGGGTTACATGGCTACGAAGTGGAAGAAGGTCAGGAGCGACGCTTCTTCCTGGCCAGTTCCGAATAGACCTTGATCCCGTAATCGGCCACCTGATCTGGCAGGTCGTCGATCTGGGTCGCAGCCGCCAGCAGCATCTGGCTGGCGGTGACCATCAGGCAGGGGCGGAAATCATCGCCCGTTGCCCTGGCCCTGGTTTTCCGTACCGCCTCCATGGCTTCCATCGTCACAGGTACTTTCACCTGTTCGGATTTCTGGATGGGGACCAGTTCGTGGCCGTTCCATTCGTAGAGCTGTCCGACTTTCAGTTCTTCATTGCTCGTTGAATCGGTCGATTTGACGTCTTTCATTGCAGTGCTCCTGTTCGTTTACGTTCAAGTTCACGTCTACGTTGTCGTTGATCCTTTCATTTGCCTTGTCTTCACCACGCGTTTGCGCAAAAAAATGCGCCCGGAGCTGTCGGCCGGTACAGGACTGGTAAGAGGAAAAAGCCCGATACGGGCAGGGGTGTGTGTAGAACACACGCGAGGACGCGCACCGCGGGATGCAGTGGCTGACGAGGACGGACCTAGGGTCCATGGGAAGTAAAGACGCGCTTGCTCCAGGCAGGTGCGTCGACAGGGGAGCAACGACGGCTCATCAGTTTAGCCCCCGGGCCGAATGGCCGAGGACGGTGGTTGGCGCACAGAAGTGTCCACAACCCAAGCCGATATCTACGAAAAAACGCTTCCCAGACCAGACCGGTGTAGACCGGATCGGTGCCAAGGAGGCGCGAATGCGGACCGTGCCGCAAGGCACCATCTCACCGCGTTCTTGCGAACACCAAGCCCCATAGGGGGGTAACGAGATGGGGCAACAAAACTGGTACACGCCCACATGGGTCCCGACCAGTTGCTACAGCAGAGTGCTGCGAAAGTGCCATCACGCGCATCCGGCGCTGCCCCAGGTTGATGGCGAGTGGGGCGCAGCGATGTAGGTCGCTGCCACCTGTCAACTATTTGGTCACCCCACCTCACCGTGGGATGCGTCAGTGGGTGGCTGGTTGACAAGCTATGCCAATGCACCCTGTCCGTCAAGCGCCGCCGGCCTTTGCCCCAGTCGACCGCGCCAGCGATCCACCTCCCGATTGCGCCAACCGACAGCACTCTCCTTTGTAAAGCGTGGAGCAGCGGCCGCTTCCGGGAGGAGCAGTGTGCGCCACCCGGGGCATCTCGACTGCTCCAACTGCTGCTCCAAACGGCGACGGGCACCCGCAAGTGCCCGTCGCTCAAAGGTTAATAATTGCAACAATATCACGCTGAATTAAGCCGCGCCGCGAAGCGGCGTCGGCTTGAATGATCGAATGGACTCCCCCCGCGTCGCCACACGGCTTCGATGAGC
>CAYXXZ010000178.1:0-4448 GCA_964469165.1 uncultured Porticoccaceae bacterium | reverse complement strand
AAAATTGATTCAAAAACCTGATGTCATTTTCGAAGAAGAAACGCAGATCGGTCACGCCGTAGCGCAGCATCGCGAGACGCTCGACGCCCATGCCGAAGGCAAAGCCTGTCCAGGTTTCCGCGTCCACGTCGCTGTAGCGAAAGACTTCCGGATGCACCATGCCGCAGCCCATGACTTCCAGCCAGCCGGTGTTCTTGCAAATACGGCAGCCGTTGCCGCGGCAGTTGGTGCACTGGATGTCCACCTCCGCCGACGGCTCGGTAAAGGGAAAATAGGAAGGGCGGAAACGCACCGGCAGGTCCGCCTCGAAGAACGCCTTGAGGAACTGGTCCACCGTACCTTTCAGATCGGCAAAGCTGACATTCTCATCCACGACCAGACCTTCTACCTGATGGAACATCGGGGTGTGAGTCAGGTCGGAATCACAGCGATAGACCCGGCCGGGACAAATGATGCGAATGGGCGGCTTGGTGGTTTCCATCACCCGCACCTGTACGGGAGAGGTATGAGTGCGCAGCACCAGGTTGTCGCCGACGTAGAAGGTGTCGTGCATGGCGCGGGCCGGGTGGTGGCCCGGTATGTTGAGCGCTTCGAAGTTGTGGTAATCGTCTTCGATTTCCGGCCCTTCCGCCACCTGATAACCGACCTTGGTGAAAAAGGCTTCGATGCGCTCCATGGTGCGCGTCACCGGGTGCAGGCTGCCCGACTGTGCGTTGCGCCCCGGCAGAGTGACGTCGACGCGCTCCGCGGCCAGCTGCTGTGCCACCTGCGCGTCTTCCAGGTGCTGGCGGCGAACATTGAGTTGTTCCTGAACCTGTTCCTTGGCCTTGTTGATGAGTGCGCCGGCAGCGGGTCGCTGCTCCGCGGATAACCGGCCGAGCCCTTTGAGCAAATCGGTGATTTTGCCTTTCTTGCCCAGGTATTCCACTCTGACCTGTTCCAGCGCGGCCATGTCGGTGGCGGCCAGCACTTCCCTGATCGCTTCATCGGTGAGCGCTGCCAGGTTATCGATTTGTACGTCCATAACGCTTGTGTTCATGATTGCTGGTAATGGGTGCCTGAAAATAAAACAGGGAAAGAGCCGGAGCCCTTTCCCTGTTCGTCTGCGTTGTCTGCTCATCCGGCGCATGAAAACGCCGGACGCAGCTCATGCAAGGGCTGCTTTTGCCTGGGAAACAATGGCACCAAAAGCAGGCTTGTCGTGTACCGCCAGATCGGCGAGAACGCGGCGATCGAGTTCGATACCCGCCTTCTTCAGACCGGCGATGAGCTGGCTGTAGGATACGCCTTCGACGCGAGCCTGAGCGTTGATACGGGTAATCCACAGAGAGCGGAAAACGCGCTTCTTGACCTTGCGGTCACGATAGGCGTATTGACCGGCCTTGGTAACGGCCTGCGTGGCAACCCGGTAAACCCGGCTGCGGGCACCGTAATAACCCTTGGCTTGCTTGAGAATTTTCTTGTGGCGGCGATGCGCCTGAACTCCACGTTTTACGCGTGACATCGTCTATTCTCCTCTCTCAAACCCGCAGCATGCGGTCGACCAACGGCGCATCCGAGGCGTTCATGACGCTGGTGCCGCGCAGGTGACGCTTGCGCTTCTGGGACATCTTGGTGAGGATGTGACTTCTCATCGCGTGCTTGTGCTTGTAGCCGGCAGCAGTTTTCTTGAACCGCTTGGCCGCGCCACTGTGTACTTTTGCTTTTGGCATTGGTGACTCCACATTGGATATAACAGTATTGAGAAGAAGACGCCCGGTCAGCCTGCCATGGGCTGAGCACAGTGCGCTTGCTGCTACTTCTTCTTGCTTCTCGGGGCGATGACCATGGTGAGCTGCCGACCTTCCATTTTCGGAAATTGCTCAACCTGTCCCAGTTCCGCCAGGTCATTTTCGATGCGTTTCATCATCTCCATGCCCAGTTCCTGGTGCGCCATCTCGCGGCCGCGGAAACGCAATGTCACCTTGGCCTTGTCCCCATCTTCCAGAAAACGTACAAGGTTGCGCAGTTTCACCTTGTAGTCTCCCTCGTCCGTTCCCGGACGAAACTTCATTTCCTTCACTTGCGTCTGCTTCTGCTTCTTGCGCTGCGCAGCGAGCTGCTTCTTCTGCTCAAAAAGCTTCTTGCCGTAGTCCATCACCTTGCAGACCGGAGGCTCGGCATCCGGTGAGATCTCTACGAGCTCCAGATTTGCAGCGGCGGCGGCGGCAAGTGCCTCTTCTATGGTGACGACACCCACCTGCTGGCCATCTGCGCCTATCAAACGGACTTCCTTGACGTCGATCTCTTCATTGACTCTCGAACGCTTGGTCCGCCCTTTGGCATAATCTTTTTTAATAACCTGTTCTCCCCGTTACTGTTTTCATAAAGACAGCTATTCAACAAGCAAACGACCGCGGCGCTGTTCGTCCTTCTTCAACAAATCGGCGAATTCATCAACCGACATGACGCCCAGATCCTGTCCGGAGCGTGTGCGAACGGCCACGGTCTGATTTTCGGTCTCCTTGTCGCCGACAACGGCGATATAGGGAACCTTCTGAATGGTGTGCTCGCGGATTTTAAAGCCGATCTTCTCGTTTCTCAAGTCGTTTATGATTCGGAAGCCCCTGTTTTGTAAGGCAAGGGTCACTTCGCGCACATAATCCGCCTGCTTGTCGGTGATGTTTGCGATCACCGCCTGCTCCGGTGCAAGCCACACCGGGAAGGCCCCTTCGTAGTGCTCGATCAGGATGCCGATGAAGCGTTCGAACGACCCCAGGATCGCACGGTGCAGCATGACGGGCACCTGGCGGCTGCCATCCTCTGCCACATACTGGGCGTCGAGCCGACCGGGCATGGAGAAGTCAACCTGAATGGTACCCAGCTGCCAGACCCTGCCGATGCAGTCCTTGAGAGAAAACTCGATCTTGGGGCCGTAAAAGGCGCCTTCGCCGGGAAGTTCTTCCCAGGGCAGCCCCTTGCTGTCGAGGGCCTGCGCCAGGGCTTTTTCCGCCTTGTCCCAGCTTTCGTCAGAGCCCACCCGCTCTTCCGGGCGAGTGGAGAGTCGATAAATGACGTCGTCGAAGCCAAAGTCGGCATAGACATCGTGCAGAAAATCGATGAACGCCGACACCTCGGGCTGAATCTGCGCCTCGGTACAGAAAATATGGGCATCGTCCTGGGTAAAGCCGCGCACGCGCATGATGCCGTGCAGCGAGCCCGACGGCTCGTCGCGGTGACAGGAACCGAACTCCGCCAGTCGCAGCGGCAAATCGCGGTAGCTCTTCAAACCCTGGTTGAACACCTGCACGTGACAGGGGCAGTTCATGGGCTTGATGGCGAAATCCCGCTCCTCGGTTTCGAGGGTGAACATGCCGGCGGCAAACTTGTCGGCGTGGCCGGATTTCTGCCACAGGGTCAGATCCACGACCTGGGGCGTGCGAATTTCCTGGTAGCCCTGGCGATTCTGCTGATCGCGCATGTACTGCTCGATGGTCTTGTAGATGGTCCAGCCGCGCGGATGCCAGAACACCATGCCCGGCGCCTCTTCCTGCATGTGGAACAGGCCCAGCTTCTTGCCGATCTTGCGGTGATCGCGCTTTTCCGCCTCCTCGATGCGTTTGAGATAGGTCTGCAGCTCTTTCTTGCTGGCCCATGCGGTGCCGTAGATGCGCTGCAGCATCTCGTTCTTCGAGTCGCCGCGCCAGTAGGCACCGGCAACCTTGGTGAGCTTGAACGCCTTGAGAAAACGGGTATTGGGCACATGCGGGCCGCGGCACATATCCACGTACTCTTCGTGGTAATACAGGCCCATGGCCGTTTCATCCGGCATGTCGTCGACCAGGCGCAGCTTGTAGTCCTCGCCCCGGTTTTTGAATACTTCGATGACATCGTCGCGCGGCGTCATCTTCTTGATGACGTCGTAATCCCTGTCGATCAATTCGGCCATGCGCGCCTCGATGGCGGCCATGTCCTCGGGCGTGAAGGGGCGCTCGTACCAGATGTCGTAGTAGAAGCCTTCATCGATCACCGGGCCGATCACCATCTTGGCTGACGGGTAGAGCTGCTTGACCGCATGCCCCACCAGGTGGGCGCAGGAGTGGCGGATGATCTCGACGCCCTCCTCGTCCCTGGCGGTGATGATTCTCAGGGAGGCATCGCTGCCGATGACGTCGCAGGCATCCACCAGGCGGCCATCCACTTCGCCAGCGATGGTGGCTTTGGCAAGACCGGGGCCGATGTCTTCGGCAATCTGGGAAACGGAAACGGGTGACGGATAGCTGCGCTGGCTGCCGTCGGGAAGAGTGATAACAGGCATGATGTTCGTCCTTTCCAGTGGTGACCCCTACCAAAGGCCACATGGTTTCAACGTATGCAGAGAAAGTGGTAGGACCAGGCGGATTCGAACCGCCGACCTCTACCATGTCAAGGTAGCGCTCTAACCAACTGAGCTATGGTCCTTCGGGAGC
>CAYXXZ010000177.1:0-4496 GCA_964469165.1 uncultured Porticoccaceae bacterium | reverse complement strand
CGCCATCGCTTACGCTGATCGATGCACCGTAAGGGATTTTGTAGCGCTCTCTCTCGCGACCGTTGACATCGGCCACCGCCAGCTCGCCGGAGCGAGACACGGCAACCTGATCCTTCTCGCGCTTCACCAGCTTGATGTTGAGCAGGCGCACGTTGCCAGATGACTTAACCTGGATGTTGTCGACGGCGGACGCTCGCGACGCAGCACCACCGATGTGGAAGGTCCGCATCGTCAACTGGGTGCCGGGCTCACCGATCGACTGGGCCGCGATGACGCCCACGGCTTCGCCCTGGTTGACCTTGTGACCGCGCGCCAGGTCGCGACCGTAGCACTCGGCACAAATGCCGTAACGGGTTTCACAGGTAATCGGCGAACGCACCAGAACTTCGTCGATGTTCATGGCTTCGATGCGCTCGACCCATTTCTCATCGATCATGGTGCCGGCGGGCACGGCGATTTCGTCGCTGCCAGGCTTGAGCACGTCCTGAGCCACGACGCGACCGAGAATGCGGTCACCGAGAGATTCGATGATGTCGCCACCCTCGATGACCGGCGACATCAGCAGGCCGCCGGTGGTGCCGCAGTCGCGCTCGACCACAACCACGTCCTGGGATACATCCACCAGGCGGCGCGTCAGGTAGCCGGAGTTCGCCGTCTTCAGTGCGGTATCGGCAAGACCCTTACGAGCACCGTGGGTGGAGATAAAGTACTGCAGTACGTTGAGGCCTTCGCGGAAGTTGGCGACGATGGGCGTCTCGATGATGGAGCCATCGGGACGGGCCATCAGGCCGCGCATGCCGGCCAGCTGACGAATCTGGGCGGGCGAACCCCGCGCGCCGGAATCCGCCATCATGAACACCGAGTTGAAAGAGGATTGCTGCTCTTCCTCGCCTTCGCGGTTGGTCACGTTCTCCTTGGAGATGCCTTCCATCATGGACTTGGCCACCAGGTCGTTGGCCCGCGACCAGATATCGATCACCTTGTTGTACTTCTCGCCCTGGGTTACCAGGCCGGAGGCAAACTGGGATTCGATCTCCATTACCTCGTCCTCGGCGCGCGCGATGATCTCGGCCTTCTGCTCGGGAATGAGGAAGTCGTCGACGCCAATGGAGGCACCGGACTTGGTGGAGAAGTCAAAACCGGTGTACATCAAACGGTCGGCGAAGATCACAGTGGCCTTCAGACCGACGATACGGTAGCACTGGTTGATGATGCGGGAGATCGCCTTCTTGTTCATCGCCTGGTTGACGAGCTCGAACGGCAGGCCCTCGGGAACGATTTCCCACAGCAGGGCGCGCCCCACGGTAGTGTCCTGCAGCGAGGTTTTCTCCTGGCGCTCGCCATCTTCGCTGAACGTCACCTGGTAAATACGCACCTTGATGCGCGCCTGCAGATCGGCCTGGCCGCTGTAATAGGCGCGCGATACTTCTGTGACGTCGGCAAAGGAGCGCCCTTCGCCCTTGGCGTTGACGCGCTCGCGGGTCATCCAGTACAGGCCGAGCACCACGTCCTGCGACGGTACGATGATGGGTTCACCGCTGGCCGGAGACAGGATGTTGTTTGTCGACATCATCAGGGCGCGGGCTTCGAGCTGTGCTTCCAATGTGAGGGGCACGTGTACCGCCATCTGGTCGCCGTCGAAGTCCGCGTTATAGGCCGCGCACACCAGCGGGTGGAGCTGAATCGCCTTGCCTTCGATGAGCACGGGCTCGAACGCCTGAATACCCAGTCTGTGAAGCGTGGGGGCGCGGTTGAGCATCACCGGGTGTTCGCGGATCACCTCGTCGAGGATGTCCCACACCACCGACTCTTCGCGCTCGACCATTTTCTTGGCGGCCTTGATGGTGGTGGCCAAACCCCGGGATTCCAGCTTGGCGAAGATGAACGGCTTGAACAGCTCAAGCGCCATGCGCTTGGGCAGACCGCACTGGTGCAGACGCAGGGTGGGGCCCACCACGATCACGGAGCGGCCCGAGTAATCGACGCGCTTGCCGAGCAGGTTCTGACGGAAACGGCCCTGCTTGCCCTTGATCATGTCGGCCAGGGATTTCAGGGGGCGCTTGTTGGATCCGGTAATGGCGCGACCGCGGCGCCCGTTGTCGAGCAGCGCATCCACCGACTCCTGAAGCATGCGCTTTTCGTTGCGCACAATGATGTCCGGGGCGTTGAGCTCCAGCAGGCGCTTCAGGCGGTTGTTGCGGTTGATCACGCGACGGTAGAGATCGTTGAGGTCCGACGTGGCGAAACGACCGCCATCCAGAGGCACCAGCGGGCGCAGATCCGGCGGCAGCACGGGCAGCGCTTCGAGCACCATCCACTCGGGCTTGTTGCCGGAGTTGTAAAAGGCTTCCAGCAGCTTGAGGCGCTTGGAGAGCTTCTTGATCTTGGTTTCGGAGTTAGTGCTGGGAATCTCTTCGCGGATTTCGGCGATTTCCTGTTCCAGCTCGATATCTTTCATCAGGGTCTGGATGGCTTCGGCACCCATCGACGCCTTGAATTCGTCACCGAATTCCTCCAACGCCTCGAAATACTGCTCGTCGGTGAGCAGTTGACCGCGCTCCAGCGTCGTCATGCCGGGTTCGGTCACGATGTAGGATTCGAAATAGAGAACCCGCTCGATCTCGCGCAGGGTCATGTCCAGCAGCAGACCGATACGCGACGGCAGCGACTTGAGAAACCAGATGTGCGCCACCGGGCAGGCCAGCTCGATGTGGCCCATGCGCTCGCGGCGCACGTTGGCGCGAGTCACTTCGACGCCACATTTTTCGCACACGATGCCGCGGTGCTTCATGCGCTTGTACTTGCCGCACAGGCACTCGAAATCGCGCACCGGGCCGAAGATCTTGGCGCAGAACAGGCCATCTCTTTCCGGCTTGAAGGTGCGGTAGTTGATGGTCTCGGGCTTCTTCACTTCGCCAAAAGACCAGGAGCGGATCATGTCGGGGGACGCCAGCCCAATGCGGATCGCGTCAAACTCGCCGTTCTGATCTTGGGACTTCAACATGTTCAGTAAATCTTTCAAGGCCCTTCCTCCAATAGAATTCCTGCATGGCCCGGAGACGGCTCCGGGCCCCTACGATGATGGTTTACTCGTATTCCAGCTCGATGTTGATACCCAGCGAGCGGATTTCCTTGACCAACACGTTGAAGGACTCCGGCATGCCCGGATCCATGCTGTGATCGCCATCGACGATGTTCTTGTACATCTTGGTGCGGCCATCCACGTCGTCCGACTTGACGGTGAGCATTTCCTGCAAGGTATAGGAGGCGCCGTAGGCTTCGAGCGCCCACACCTCCATCTCCCCGAAACGCTGGCCGCCGAACTGCGCCTTGCCGCCCAGCGGCTGCTGGGTGACCAGGCTGTAGGAGCCTGTGGAGCGGGCGTGCATCTTGTCGTCCACCAGGTGGTTGAGCTTCAGCATGTACATGTAGCCCACGGTTACCGGGCGCTCGAACTGGTCGCCGGTACGGCCATCGAAGAGGGTCATCTGACCGCTCGTCGGCATGTCCGCCAGCTTCAGCAGCTCCTTGATTTCCTCTTCCTTGGCGCCGTTGAACACTTCGGTGGCCATCGGCACGCCGTTGCTCAGGTTGCCGGCAAGTTCGAGCACTTCGGCGTCACTCAGGCTGCCGATGTCGGCCGGCTGGGCGCTGGTGCCGGAGCTGTAGATTTGCTGCAGGAACTCGCGTACTTCGGCGATCTTGCGCTGCTCTTCGACCATCTGGTTGATCTTTTCACCAAGACCTTTGGCCGCGAGCCCCAGGTGCGTCTCGAGGATCTGGCCCACGTTCATCCGCGACGGCACACCGAGCGGGTTGAGGACGATATCCACAGGGTTGCCGTTTTCGTCGTAGGGCATGTCCTCGACGGGCATGATCACGGACACGACCCCCTTGTTACCGTGGCGACCCGCCATCTTGTCACCGGGCTGAATGCGGCGTTTGACGGCGAGGTAGACCTTGACGGTCTTGAGTACGCCCGGCGCCAGGTCGTCGCCGGTTTCGAGCTTGCGCTTCTTGTCCTCGAAGCGCTCGTCCTGCTGCTTGCGGCGCTCCTTGAGCGACTCTTCCGCCTTGGTGAGCTGCTCGTTGAGCGCATCGTCTTCCATGCGCACCTTGAACCACTGCTCCTGGTCGTAGCCGGCCACGGCATTGGCGGTCAGGGTTTCACCCTTCTTGAGACCGGGGGCGCGCACCACCTTGTGACCGACGAGGGCGTCGCGCAGACGCTCGAAGGTGGCATTTTCCATGATGCGGAATTCGTCCTTGAGGTCCTTGCGGTACTCTTCCAGAGCCGCACGCTCGATGGCCTTGGAGCGAGCATCTTTCTCGAGGCCGTCGCGGGTGAAGACCTGAACGCCAATGACGGTGCCCTTGGTGCTGCTCGGCACCCGCAGGGAGGTGTCCTTAACATCGGAGGCCTTTTCGCCAAAGATTGCGCGCAGCAGTTTTTCCTCGGGCGTGAGCTGGGTTTCGCCCTTCGGCGTCACCTTGCC
>CAYXXZ010000176.1:0-4530 GCA_964469165.1 uncultured Porticoccaceae bacterium | reverse complement strand
GAATGCGTGAAATCCTTCACCAAACCCGCCTGCGTGATCGTCAAGCACGCCAACCCCTGTGGCGTGGCCGTGAGCCTGGACGGTATCGGCGCCGCCTATGACCTCGCCTACCAGACCGATCCCGAATCCGCCTTCGGCGGCATCATCGCCTTCAATCGCGAACTCGACGCCAACACCGCCAAAGCCATCGTCGAGCGCCAGTTCGTGGAAGTGATCATCGCTCCCAAAGTCTCGCAGGAAGCACTGGAGATTACCGCCGCCAAGCAAAACGTCCGGGTTCTGGAGTGTGGCGAATGGGATGCCAGCCGCCCCGCCGCTTTCGATTTCAAGCCCCTGGATTACAAGAGAGTGAACGGCGGCTTGCTGGTGCAGGATGCCGACCTCGGCATGATCACCGAAGCGGACCTGAAAGTGGTGACCAGGCGCGCCCCCACTGAAGCGGAAATTCACGACCTGATCTTTGCCTGGAAAGTGGCCAAGTACGTGAAATCCAACGCCATCGTCTACGCCAGGAACCGCCAGACCATCGGCGTTGGCGCCGGCCAGATGAGCCGCGTCAACTCGGCGCGCATCGCCGCCATCAAGGCCGAACACGCCGGTCTCGACGTGAAGGGTGCGGTGATGGCCTCCGACGCCTTCTTCCCCTTCCGCGACGGCATCGACAACGCCGCCAATGTGGGCATCAGCTGTGTGATCCAGCCCGGCGGCTCCATGCGCGACAATGAAGTCATCGCCGCCGCCGACGAGCACGGCATCGCCATGGTCTTCACCGGCATGCGCCATTTCAGGCACTAAGTCGTTACAGAATGACAAAAAGCCCGGCATGCCGGGCTTTTGTCGTTTGAGCCGTCGGAAATTCAGGCTGCGGGCTGTAAGCTTCAAGCCGTAAGCAAGAGCACTGGAAGTGCCGGGTTTTGCTTATAGCTCTCTTGCAACCCGCAGCACAAGTTTCCGATTTATGTGTTCAGAAGCTCAGCCTCACACCCGCACCGAAACTGCGGTTGCTGTCATCATCGATAGTCGCAGTGAGTGACAGGCCAACGTTGGGCACGAAATACCACACCGCGCCCACACCGAAGTCCAGGCCATCGTCATCGACATCCACATAGGAAACGTCGGCGTTCAGCTCGAGATTATCCACAACATAGCTGCGCAGGCCCGCCGTCAAGGCAAAGCCATCGGCATCGTCCTTGATCCGGCCGCCGTAGCCTCTCGCTTTCACTTCGCCTTCGAGATAGCTCGCCACCAGGTGGAAACTGGAATTCGCGCCCAACCCCTGCTTGTAGCCGATGCCGAGATCGACGCTCTCCATCTCGACTTTCACGCCACCCGTGCTGTCATCCACATCGCTGTAACCGCCGCGCACAAACCAGTTGTCGGCAATGGCAAGGCTGCCGTCCAGGTAGTAACCCGTGGGGTCGAGCGAAATATCGTCCGGGTCCACCCGCAGGTAACCGCCTTCGACGTACGTGTACGATGGCTGGTCAGCCAGAACACCCAGCGAGGCCGTGGCAAAAACGCAAGCAAGCGTGAGCTTTCTCATATCCATAATGTACTCCATGCATTGATTGACCCCCGCCCGATGGGCAGGGGGGCGCAGTTATAGCGGAAGGCCGCTGCGGATACAAGAAAGCACTAGGGCGAACGGCAGCCCTCAGGGGATGTCTTTGTTACAATACCGGCCCTGATTGCGGCAAATCATGAACCCGGCCCAGCGGGTTCGCACTATTGCCAACCCGTATCCGGCCAGCTGGAAACGGCCACGTCATCGACAGACTCAACGACAGGTAGCACCATGAACATCCTCATTCTCGGAAGCGGCGGCCGCGAGCATGCCTTGGCGTGGAAAGCGGCGCAAAGCCCACTGGTCGATACCGTTTTCGTCGCTCCCGGCAATGGCGGCACCGCGCTTGAGCCGGGCGTCGAAAACCTCGTGGTCGATCTTACTGACTTCAAGGGCCTGGCGGACTTTGCCAAGCTCAACGGCGTTGGCCTGACCATCGTTGGCCCGGAGCAGCCGCTGGTGGATGGCGTGGTGGACTATTTCGAGGCCGAGGGCCTGGCCATCTTCGGTCCCCGCAAGGGCGCCGCGCAACTGGAAGGCTCGAAAGCCTTCACCAAGGATTTTCTGGCCCGCCACAACATCCCCACCGCCGAATACCAGAATTTCACCGACATCGAGCCGGCCCTCGCCTACCTGCGTGAAAAGGGCGCGCCCATCGTCATCAAGGCCGACGGCCTGGCGGCGGGCAAGGGCGTGATCGTGGCCATGACCCTGGAAGAAGCGGAAACCGCCGTGCGCGACATGCTGGCCGGCAACGCCTTTGGCGACGCGGGCAGCCGCGTGGTGATCGAGGAATTCCTCGACGGCGAAGAAGCCAGCTTCATCGTGATGGTAGACGGCGAGCACGTACTGCCCATGGCCACCAGCCAGGACCACAAGCGCGTGGGCGATGGCGACACCGGCCCCAACACCGGCGGCATGGGCGCCTACTCCCCCGCACCCGTGGTGACCGATGCCGTCTACCCGCGCGTGATGGACGACATCATCCTGCCCACCGTGCGCGGCATGGCCGCCGAGGGCAACACCTACACCGGCTTTCTGTACGCCGGACTGATGATCATGGCCGACGGCAGCCCCAAGGTGATCGAATACAACTGCCGCTTCGGCGACCCGGAAACCCAACCCATCCTGATGCGCCTGCAATCCGACATCGTCGCCCTGTGCCTGACCGCGCTGGATAAAAAGCTCGACGATGCCAGCGCCAACTGGGACCCACGCGCCGCCGTGGGCGTGGTACTCGCCGCCGACGGCTATCCCGGCGACTACCCCAAAGGCGACGTCATCAACGGCCTTCCCGATACCGACAGCGAAGACACCAAAGTCTTTCATGCCGGCACCACCATCCGCGACGGCCAGGTGGTCACCAATGGCGGGCGCGTACTCTGCGTCGTCGGCCTTGGCGATACCGTCAGCGACGCCCAACAGCGGGCCTATCACCAGGCCAGCGAAATCAGCTGGAAGGGCAAATACATGCGGCGAGATATCGCCTACCGGGCTGTCGCTCGGGAACAGCAGCCGCAGGATGAGTGACATTCAGGGCATCACCGGAGCCCGGCGCGACCCCATCCGACGAACGGCACGATAACGGCGACGAAAGGCCCGCAAAGCCGGGCTCAATGGCTTGTTTTAAATAGCCACTTTCCTTATGGTCATCCCATGTTAGCAGGGGTGACGCCGTAGGGCCGGTCCGCTATAAATAGGCGCACCTGCTACCTCGTTTTTGACCGTCACTGAATCGCCAATAATCAGAGCCAGACAATGAAGTCACTTGCTCAAGCCACTCAACGGACTCCGCACCCCCTGGGCGCCTTGTCTGAGCCCATGGGTATAGATCTCGGTGGTTTTCACGTCCGCATGGCCCAATTGTTGCTGCACTGTGCGGATGTCGGCACCGGACTGAAGCAAGTGCGTAGCAAAGGAGTGGCGCAGCGTGTGGCACGAAACCGCCTTTCGGATTCTTCCATCACAGGCCGCCTTCTTTACCAGCTTATTAAGGTTATTTTCATCGAAATGATGTCGCCGCAGGCAACCGTTGCCCGGATCGACACTCAAACGGGACGCAGGGAAGAGGTAGTGCCAGCCAAGCTCATAAGGAGCCGAGGGATATTTTCGCGCCAGAGCATCCGGCAGCCAGACACCACCATATTGCTCCGCCATTCGGTCCTGCTCCAGAAACATCCCAACTTGGCGGACCTGCGTTCGCAGTGCGGGAAGAAGCTCATCCGCCAGCGTCACCAGCCGATGCTTTCCACCCTTTCCATTGATGACTCGCACTTGACGATAATCAAAATCGATATCCTTGACCCGCAAGCGCACCAGCTCAATACGACGCAACCCCGAACCGTACATCAGCGCCACCATCAGGTAATGCATACCCTTCAGCGCTGCCAGAAGAGCCGACACCTCGACCTGAGTGAGCACCACAGGCAACTTACGGCGGCGCTCCGCGCGCCTGAAGCCTGCCAGTTCACCCACCTGCTGGCCCAGAAACTTCGTCTTGAGAAAGACGATCGCGTTGAGCGCCAGAGCCTGGGTAGCAGCGGAAACATGCCTTTCGGTAGCCAGATACGTCAGAAAGCGGGCGATATGCTCATCTCCCAACACCGACGGATGCTGCTTACCGTTGAACAATATAAAAAGCTTGATCCAGTACAAGTAGGTATCGATCGTACGCCGACTGTACCACTGCAACTGCATGTAGTCGGCGATAGACTTGAGAAAGGGGGACTTGGACATGGCTGACATCTCATCCTTGAAATGTGGAGAGAGGTTTATACCTTCTGGCACCGAACATGTCGAGAGGCACCACCTTCTAATTCCTGAAGAGAACTCAGCTTCACCGAAAAATTTTTTAGAAACAATTAGTTATGGACTTCACAAGAATGACAGAAAGTATCAAAAGGTATACCTTCTAGGGCCTGTTCACACTAATTTTGATATAATTGCCTCATGGAAATTACCTTGCA
>CAYXXZ010000175.1:0-4551 GCA_964469165.1 uncultured Porticoccaceae bacterium | reverse complement strand
AGGTCCAGCCGGAGCCGAAGTTGCCGGCGCAGGACGCGCTGAATTTTTCCTTGAACGCAGCGAAGGAACCGAACGCCTTGTTGATGGCATCGGCCAGGGCACCGGTGGGCTCGCCGCCGCCGTTGGGGCGCAGGCAGTTCCAGTAGAAGGTATGGTTCCATACCTGAGCGGCGTTGTTGTAGATGCCGCCAGAAGAAGTCTTGATGATGTCTTCCAGGGATTTGCCTTCGAACTCGGTGCCGGGCACCAGGTTGTTGAGGTTCACCACATAGGCATTGTGGTGCTTGCCGTAGTGGTACTCCAGGGTTTCCTTGGAAATGTGCGGAGCCAGAGCGTCAAGAGCGTAGGGGAGTTCGGGAAGTGTAAAAGCCATGATAATCATCCTTAAACGACTGCGAGAAATTTGGCCTGCAGCGGAAATTTCAAGATGAAAATCCATAAGCCTGCAGGGCGATAAGCTTTCCAACATTGAGGGGATTGGAAAGTGCTATTCTAGCAAAGGTTGAGCAAAAAGGTAGGGTAAGGCGGGCGCCCGCGGTTTTGCCCATGCCCGGAAAACCCTTCCATCACCGGGTTTCACAACGTGCTGAAAGGAATTTACACAGTAGCTGGAAATTTGGGTTACAGTCCTGGGTGAGTCATAAGCTGTAGGCCGTAAGCTTTAAGTTGAGCTCCGCTAAAACACAAGCTCTTCCAGTGCTTCTGCTTAAAGCTTACGGCTCAAATGGCCGGACATGTCCAGGACGACATGGCAGATAACACAGGGATTTCTCAACAAGCAGGATAACAACATAAGGTGGCGCGATATGAACGACCTGATTTCGATGAATTTCCTCAATTTTCTGTTCCGCTGGGGGCACCTGCTCTTCGGTATCACCTGGATCGGCATGCTCTACTATTTCAACTTCGTGCAGGGCGCCTACTTCAAGGACGGCACCCCAGAGGCGGTGGCGGATGCCAAGAAAAAGCTGGCGCCGCGCGCCCTGTGGTGGTTCCGCTGGGGAGCGATGTTTACCTTCATTACGGGTATCGTTCTGCTGGGCAATATGTCCCACGGCCCCAACCTGCTCAACGATTACATCATTGTCGGTATCACACTGGGCACGCTCATGTTTCTCAACGTGTGGCTGGTGATCTGGCCGAATCAGCAGGTTGCGTTGGGGCTCAAAAGCGGGGGTGACGCGGCAGCGGCTGGCGCAAAGGCGCTGCTGGCGTCGCGCACCAACGTACTGTTCTCGGCCCCGATGGCGTTTGCCATGCTGGCATCTCCCCACCTGGGATATTCGAGTGGTCATTTGCTGAGTGTCAGCGGCGGCGGCCTGGGCATGTATCTGGCGCTGGCCATCATCGCACTGCTGGAGATCAACGCGCTGGCGGGCAAGCAGGGCCCCATGACGAGCGTCAAAGGGGTGATTCACTGCAGTATCGGTCTCACCGTGGTGCTGGTGGCGTTGTTGATATGTCTGTGACGTAGTAGTCCGTAGGTTGGGCTTCGTACCTCAGCCCAACCTACGCGTTGGTGTCTCTATTCGAGCGGTCATTTGCTGAGTGTCAGCGGCGGCGGTCTGGACAGTATGTGGTGCTGGCCATCACCGCGCTGCTGGAGATCAACTCCTCTGATGGGGTGTTGCGCCCGTAGGTTGGGCTGAGGTACGAAGCCCAGCATCTGTGAGACGCATCCACCCTGAGCCCGTTGGGCTTCGTTCCTCAGCCCAACCTACGCATTGGTGCTCTATTCGAGCGGTCATTTGCTGAGTGTCAGCGGTGGCGGCCTGGGCATGTATGTGGCGTTGGCCATCACCGCGCTGCTGGAGATCAATGCCTCTGATGGGGTGTTGCGTCCGTAGGTTGGGCTGAGGCACGAAGCCCAACATCTGTGGGACGCATCTACCTTGAGCCCGTTGGGCTTCGTACCTCAGCCCAACCTACGGACTCGGATAGTCTCAGCCCGCGGCTTGCAACTTTTCCACCACCTTGTCGCCGAACTCACTGGTGCTGATCATCTTCACGTTGCTGCCGGGCTTGGACAGGTCGGCGGTGGAGAAACCGTCCGCGAACACGCCCTGCATGGCGTCCCACACTTTCTGCGCTTCCTCCGCCATGCCGAAGCTCATCTCCAGCATCATGGCCACGGAGCCGATCATCGAGTAGGGGTTGGCGATACCCTTGCCGGCGATGTCCGGGGCGGAGCCGTGGGAGGGTTCGTAGTAGGACTTCTCGGGGCCCTGGCAGGCGGAGGGCATCAGGCCCAGTGAGCCGAGAATGCCGCCGGCCTGGTCGCTGAGAATGTCGCCGAACATGTTCTCCATCACCATCACGTCGAACTGACCGGGGTTGAGACAGAGGTGAGTGGCGGCGGCGTCCACCAGCATGTGAATCACTTTCACGTCCGGGTACTGAACGTGCACTTCGTCGAGGATTTCGTTCCACAGCACGCTGGACTTCAGCACGTTGCTCTTGTGGATGTTGTGCAGCACCTTCTTGCGGCGGCTCGCCAGTTTGAAGGCCTCGTGGAGGATGCGGCTGATCTGGCCTTCATCGTATTCCAGGCTTTCACGCACGTAGCGCAGGCCCTGATCGTTGACACCGACTTCCTTGTGGCCGAAATAGAGGCCGCCCACCAGCTCGCGCACCATGATCATGTCGATGCCGTCACCGACGATTTCGGCTTTAAGCGGCGAAAAATGTGCGATCGACTTGGGCAGGGACACGGGACGGTAGTTGGCGTAGGTGTTGTAGCGGGCGCGCATGGGCAGCAGGGCGCCGCGCTCGGGCTGCTGGTCGACGGGAATCTTCTTCGACTCCTCGTGGCTCAGGCCGATCGGCCCCTTGATGATGGCGTCCGCCTCGTCACAGATGGCCTTGGTGGCCTCGGGGAAGGCGACGCCGTGGTCGAAATAGGCCTGGCCGCCGAATGCCGCCTCCATGAGTTCGAATTTGACATCGTTGCGCGCCTCGACGACCTTCAGGACCTTGATGGCTTCACGCATGATTTCGGGGCCGATGCCGTCACCGGGGAGGATGGCGATTTTGTAGGTTTTCATGGGGCGGGTGATTCCTTGTGATTGAACGGACCTGCCGGGGCAGGGCTGAAAGTCCGGCAGAGGAAAGGGCCGAAGTGTAGCAAAAGGTGGGTTGAATGTTGAAGCTTGCTCATAAGTTGGCAAGATCGGCTACCGTCTGCGGAAAGGCTATAAGCCGTAAGCTTTAAGCAAGGCTTTGCTAAAGCGACGTTTTCCCAGGGCTCTTGCTTAAAGCTTATGGCTTACAGCTGTTTGGCCGCCACAAACAGGGCCGAAGTCCGCCAGGGATCGCCATTGCATGGTCCGGCCATCCCGCGGGTGGTACAGAGCGAGGCTGGTGGCGTGAAGCAACAACCGGGTGCTTTCCGCCACCGCCTCGGCATGGCCGTAGAAGCGATCGCCGAGGATGGGGTGCCCGAGCGCCTGCAGATGCAAACGCAGCTGGTGGGAGCGACCCGTGTGGGGCTCGAGCAGCAGGTGGCTGCGGTTGCGAGCGGCGTCGCGGTGCAGCACCCGGTAGCGCGTCAGCGCCGCTTTGCCTTCGCTGTGACAGACCTTCTGCAACGGGCGGTTGGGCCAGTCGGCGATCAGCGGCAGGTCGATCTCGCCCTCATCCTCACTGACCAGGCCCCACACCACGGCCTCGTACTCCTTGCTGACCCGGCGTTCGCGGAACTGGCGGCTCAGTGCTTCGTGACTCGTCTTGTTGCGCGCTAGCACCATGAGCCCCGAGGTGTCCATATCGAGACGGTGCACGATCAGCGCGTCGGGCCACTGCGACGCGAGGCGTGCCAGCAGGCAGTCCCGGTTGAGGGGGTGGCGTCCCGGCACACTCAAGAGCCCCGCGGGCTTGTCCACCACGAGCAGGTCGTCATCGCTGTAGAGCACGGTCGGATCCAGCGCGCAGCGCGGCACGATGTAAGGCTCGCGCGCGGTCATCAGCGCTTGTGCCAGCGAAACAGCAGTGAGGCGATGCCCAGGCACAGCGCCGTCATCAGCGCCAGCCACACCAGGTGATGGCTGACGTCCGTCAGGCTCGCGCCCTCGATCATCACGGCGCGCAGGGCCTTGACGACGTGGGTGAGGGGCATGAAGTTGGCCGCCTGCTGCATCCACAGGGGCGCCTCATCGAGGGTGAACCACACGTCCGACATCAGCAACATGGGCCAGGTAGCGATGTTGAGCATGCCCCCGGCGAGCTCTTCGTTGGCGGTGCGGCTGGCAATCAGCAGACCCAGGGTGATCATGGACAGCGCGCCGAGAATGGTGATGAGCAGCAGGTTGAGGTAGCTGCCGAGCACGATCAGGTCGAGAAACAGCAGGCAGCCCACGAAGATCAGGCCGTTGACCACCACCACGATGATGAGCCGCGACACCAGCTGGGCGCTGAGAAAGTGCAGCGCGGTGATGGGGGTGGCGTGGAAGCGCTTGAGGACGCCGTTGTGGCGGTAGCGCACGATCACGTAGCCAACCCCGAACAGCGCGCCGAACATCAGGTTCATGCCGAGCACGCCGGGAATCACCCAGT
>CAYXXZ010000174.1:0-4605 GCA_964469165.1 uncultured Porticoccaceae bacterium | reverse complement strand
AAAGTGACGGTTTACGAACAAAACCCCAGGGATGCCACCTTTGGTTTTGGCATCGTGCTCGCCGACCGGGGACTCGACCGTCTGAAGCGCGCCGACCAGGAATCCCACGACCTGATCGTGGCGGCAAGCTTCCAGTCGCGCAACAGAATCATGTCGTTGCAGGGTCGCGGCATCTTCATCGAAGGCGGCGGCTACGGCGGTGCCATCGCACGCCTGCGCCTGCTGCAAATCCTTCAGGAATGCTGCGACCGCGCCGGCATAGAGGTTCATTACAATTCGCGCCTGGAAATCGGACAACTGGCGGAGGACGCCGACCTTCTGGTGGGCGCCGACGGCGTCAATTCCGCGGTGCGCAAAAGCTACGACAGCCAATTTGGCACCACCAGTTACAACCTCACCGCGCGCCTCGCCTGGTACGGCACCCACGCGCATTTTCCCTACCCCATTCTCAGCTTCAAGAAAACCGATCTCGGTTACTTCTGGGCCGCGGCCTACGCCTACACTGAAACCACAGGCACCTTTGTCGCGGAATGCGACGGCGAAACCTGGAAAAGATCAGGCCTTGCGGAAATGAACGAAGCAGAGGCGTGTCGCTTCAGCGAGGAAATCTTTGCCGAGGAGCTGCAGGGCGAAAAGCTGATCTGCAATAAATCCCTGTGGAACAGCGTGCCCGTCACACGCGTGAAAAACTGGTCCGTCGGCAACCGCGTCCTGATCGGCGACGCGCTGCACAGCGCCCATCCCAGTATCGGCTCGGGCACCCGCATCGCCATGGAAGACGCCATCGCCCTGTTCGAGGCGCTGCGGGACAACGCGGATGTTGCACAGGCACTGGCCGCCTTCCGCCGCAACCGCGAGCCGACAAAGCAGAAGCTGGTGAGCGCCGCGGAAAAAAGTATCGCCTGGTACGAAAGCGTCGTGCCCCGTATCGACAGCATGGACGCCGTCGAATTCGTGTTCGATTTCATGATGCGCACCGGCCGTATCGACGAGGCGCGCCTTACCGCGGAATACCCCCGTTTCATGGCGAAGTATCAGAGTGAATGGCTGGCGTTCAACAACAAACATGCGCCGACAACAGCGTAAAAGGCAAGCCTGGCTAACGAGGTGGTCAACGCTTCTCTGACCACCTTCAGCATTTTTATTGATACAGAATATTTTCCAGCGCCACGTACAGGTCGCGAGCGATGTGCTGATAGATACGCTGGGCGCCATAGGCGTGAATGAGACCATCGGACACTTCTGCGTTCACATATGACCGCGCCACAAGCGACCAGTGCATGGCAAACACACAGCGCCATATCTCATAGAAATCCAGCTCATCCTGACTCGGCAGCACGCCTCCTGCGGCTTCGTAAATCGACAGAAATTCCTGCCACTCCATCATCTGCGTGACCGCAGGCCTGACATAGGCCAGGTCCTGGGCCGGATTTCCGATCGTCGCTGTCTCCCAATCAAGAATTGCCATCAGGTAACCGTTCCTGGCGAGGATATTATTACAGCCCGCGTCACCATGAATGATGGCAGTTCGACCCTGACAATACGCCACGTTTTCCTTCAACCAGTGGTAGGCCTGCTCCAGGGCAATGTTTGGCTCGCCGGTCAGCCTCCACGCCTTTTCGAAATCGAGGACACTTGTGCGCATCTGTTCGACTAAATCGCCGCCACTCGAGAGCCTGGCAGCAACGTCTCCATCCACCGCCACGCTGTGAATTCTCGCCAGCGCCTGCGCGAGCTGCGTTGCAAAACTCCGGCTCGGCCGGGTTACGTAAATCCAGTCACCGATGGTATGGCCGTCGATAAAATCGAGCACCATGAAAGGCGCGCCCAGCACATCGCTGCTGGCTTCGAGCAGGTGAGGCTTGGGCACCGGGACTCCGGCTGCAAACATTTTTTCGATGATGAAGTATTCATCCAATACGGTAGAACCAACGACACTGCCGTATCCAGACTTGTCGACCCGAAACACGATTTTTTCAGGCAGATGCAGGGCCCCGGTCAATGTGGCGATGATGGTTCGCTTCGATCCGCCGCCATACACCTCCGCCAGGTGACGGATACGACAATCCGTAGGTTCCGCGAATTTTCTGCGCAGATACACCTCCAGCTTTTCCCGCTCCATGGAATTATTCCCTGTAGGACCCTGATCCGCAGTCTCAGGCGGCAGATCCAGCCTGAGAACAGATGCGTAGAGGTCTTCGTGGAGCCGCGCCAGCAGGTCGTTGATCCTTGTCACCACCGTCAACGCCGTGCTGTATTTTTTCGTCAACAGTGTTCGCACGCACTCCTGCAAGGCGCGTTCGGCCCGCGCATAATCCGGCCTGGTGCGTATGTGCTGAACAAGCTGCGCAGAAATGAGGGGGCCGCCTTGAACATCGGCGAGCGCCGCACAGGTCTCGTCGAGCAGCATTGCCATTCCCCGCAGGAAATTGTTCTGCAAACCTTCCGCCAGGCCTTGCTCCCCCAGCAGAGATCCCAGTATTTTCTGACAAAGGTCCAACGATGCCGCGCAGGAGTCGTCGGACACAGCGTTTGCGATATTCCTGATTTCCTTGTGCAGTATCTTCAGGTATGGCTCGATCGGGGCGTTCATACGTTCTCTTTGCAGGGTTATCAAAGGTATCGGGAATTAGAAAGAGCTGTAAGCGGGAGCACTGCAAAAATTGAGCTCTGCGAAAGCTCGATCTTGCGCTTATAGCTCAGCTGCAGCCCTCATATTGTCAGGCGCAGGAACTAATCTCGGAACCGGTAGCGCACAGGCATGTGCTTGATGCGGGTCACCATGTTGGCCGGAAACCAGGGTGTCGGCCCGATGAGCTCCATGAACTCCATACGCTGCAGAAAAATGGTCAGGAATTGCCGAATTTCCAGTCGCGCCAACTGTGATCCGAGACAGGAGTGTACGCCTGTGCCGAAGGCGAGATGATTGTTGGGAGAGCGGGTGATATCGAAACGGTCCGGATTCTCGAACACCTCCTCATCGCGATTGGCGGAACTGTAACAAAGACAGAGTGTGTCGCCCGCACGAATGAGCTGGTCACGCAATTGGTAATCTCTTGTTGCGGTGCGCGCGAACTGCACGGTGGGCGACACCCAGCGGATCATCTCTTCCACCGCGCCGCGCAGCAGCGTTGGCTCGTCACGCAGCATTTGTAACTGATCGGGATGGCCAATGAGTTCCCTGATGCCACAGGTAAGCACTGACGACGTCGTATCGTGACCCGCGGTGATAACCGTCAGAAAATGCGCCAGCAGTTCCCTGGCGTGAAGAGGCTGGCCATCGATTTGTGCCTGCACCAGATAGCTCGCAAAGTCGTCGGCGGGATTGCGGCGCTTTTCCTCTGCGAGATCCGTGCAATAATCGAGGCATTTTTCGAAGCCGGTTTTCTCTCCCGGCGCCGGCGCACGGAAGCTCAACACCTCCTCTGCGATATGCAGGAGCCTGGCATCGTCCCCTTCCGGTGTACCGAGCAAACCGCACGCCACCCGCAACGGATACCAGAAGGCCAGATCCTGTGCGAAATCGATTTCTCCTTCCTTGCCCCGCGCCCGCAGATCATCGAAGAATGATTGGCAGATCTGCGCTATGGTCTCCTCGCACCTGGCCAGCGCCTTGGGCAAAAACCACGGCTGCATTATCTCGCGGTGCCTGGTGTGCTCAGGCGCATCCATTTGCACGAGGATTTTCAGCAGATCGTTGATGTGCCCGTAATTTCGCGCCATATAATCTTCGAAATCCGCAGGCATGATGACGAAGCGCGGCTCGTTGATGAAGATATCGGGCTGGCGCTCGATTTCCGCAATATCCGCATGTCTGGTCACGGACCAGTATGGCCGAAATCCCGCGGGCTCCGTCCAATAGACCGGGCACGTCTTCCGCAACAACCGCCACTCATCGTGGGGCGGACCCTCCACGAAATACTCCGGCACCATCAAACGGTCATCATCGACAAATTTTTCGTGCATGGCGGCTCCGCGTGTTGATTGTGATAATTGGCGGTTGAACTTGTCATTCAAAAGACAGGCTGTCACTACCAAGAGCACGAGTCTGTCTGGTACCTGAAAGCCACTCTATAACACGTTATAGATTTTCGCAAGAAAGGGAGCAGCCTGCGGAATTGCCCTATCTGAGTTTCAGGTTTCAAGTTGCACGTTTCACGTGGGTGCCTGCTGCGACGATATCGCGCTGACCGCGCCCCACGGCACAGAGAAAACAACCCGCGGGCTGCCCCCTTCCTGGCTGAAACGTGCAACGTGAAACTGTGTGGGAGCCTGCCTGCAGGCGACCCTTGTTGCGTACCTCCGGCAGAACAGCTCTCGCAACGCTCCTGCTTAAAGCTTACGGCTTATAGCTGACTTTGTATGACGCAGGGCTGCAGCTGAATTCCCGACCATTTCATCGGCACCGCTGTGAGGCCTCCGGGCGGGGATGGATTTCCAGGACCGTCAGCGCCAGGGATAGCGCTGTCGAGCCCCCAGGGATGGGTTCACGGCGTGTCCTGGAAACCCATCCCCGTACGGAGGCCAGGATACGGAGCACCTAATCCCGTCACTACACAGCTTTGCGCTGCAAACCCCAAGTAACAGGGCGACGCCCTTCCAAAG
>CAYXXZ010000173.1:2287-4620 GCA_964469165.1 uncultured Porticoccaceae bacterium | reverse complement strand
GCTGGGGCCTGGAGTTCGATGGTCGCCACCTCATCCTCAGCGACGGCTCCGCGACACTGCGCTTTCTCGACCCCGCAACCTTCATCGAAGTGCGCACGCTCGACATCAGCGTCGAAGGACGCCCTCTCCAGCACATCAACGAACTCGAGCTGGTGGACGGCCAGCTGTTTGCCAACATTCTCGGCAGCGACAAGATCGCCCGCATCGATCTCACCAGCGGTGCGGTGGACGGCTGGCTCGACCTCGCCAGCCTGCGTGGTCGTGGCTGGCGCTGGCGCAGTGCCGCGGATCTCAATGGCATCGCCTACGATCCCGCCACACACCGGCTGTTCGTCACCGGCAAGCGCTGGCCCGAGCTATTCGAACTGCGGCTCGATTGAGAGCCGACGGATGCGGGAGCACTCCCACTCTCGTCTTCGGATTAACGACCCCACCCGCCGCTTGTCAGCACCGGCAAAGTTGTACACCATAGGCGTCCCTTTCGGCACGAGGCTCTGTTTCATTGGACGATACGCCCCTGTGGCTATTATTCAGCCTGCTTGCCTTTTTGCTGGCCATCTCCGCGTTCTTTTCCGCCAGCGAGGCCGGGCTCAAGGCTGTCAACCGCTACCGCCTCAAGCATCTGGCGAAAAAGCAACGTAGCGCACGCCGGCTCACCAAGCTGCTCAAACGCCCCGAGCGTCTGCGCGGCGCCATGCTGATCGGCAACAGCCTCGCCAGAAACTTTGCGGTCATTGTCGCGCTGTACATCGCGCTGCGCCTGTTCGGCATCGGCGCCGGCAGTGTCTTCGGCGCGGGGCTCGTCATTACCTTTATCCTGCTCGTGGTCGTCGAGTTGGCACCCCGCACCCTCGCCAACGCCAACCCGGAACGCGTCAGCCTCGCCGCCAGCTGGGTGCTCAAACCCCTCGTGCGCCTGTTCCACCCGCTGGTGCGGCTGGGCAACGGCATGTCGCGGCTGCTGTTGAGAGTCTGCGGCGTCACCCCCGCAAGCCGTGGCACGGAAATCCCCGAGCGAGAGGAGGTGCGCAACAGCGCGCCGAGCGGCGACGACAAGGATGCCGCCAGCCATCAAGGGATGCTCATCGATCTCCTCGATCTGGACAACGTCACCGTGAACGACATCATGGTGCCTCGCCCCGAGATCGTCGGTCTCGACCTGGAAAATGAACTCGATGTGCTGGTAGATCAGGTCGTCGCCATGCGCTATACCCGGGTGCCGGTATTCTGTGGCGATATCGACCGGGTCGAGGGTTTCCTCCACATGCGCAAGGTCAACCGCCTGCTGCGCCACGGTGGCGATGCCCTCACCAAGGAAGCGCTCAAGCGCTTCTCGAAGGAGCCCTACTTCGTACCGGAAAACACCCCGCTCCAGGTACAGCTCGCCAACTTTCAGAAAAACCGCCGCCGCACCGCGCTCGTGGTGGATGAATATGGCGACGTTCTGGGACTGGTAACGCTCGAAGACATTCTTGAAGAAATTGTCGGGAAGTTCACCACCTCGCGCCTGGAGCGCGACGAGCACATTCGCTACGACGGCAACGGCGCCTTCAACATCGATGGCAGCGCCACCATTCGCGAGATCAACAAGTTCACCGGCTGGAAATTGCCCACCGACGGCCCCAAAACCTTGAATGGCCTGGCCCTTGAAACCCTCGAGGAAATTCCCGAAGGCAATGTGTGTTTCAGATCAGGTATCTACCACTTCGAAACCCTCTCCACCTCCGACAAGCGGGTGGACAGGGTCAGAGCCTGGTGCGACCTCGCAGCTCGGCCGCGCGATGAGGAAGAGGAATGGGATTAGGGAAAAGGTGGGAGATGAAAAAATATACGTCTCATCCCCCCACACAGAAGTTGGAATACAGAGCACCTTAACTTCTCAGTAATGCGCGTGTAGGGGCAATTCATGAATTGCCCCTACGGTATGCAGCGGGAATCGACAGGCCGAGGTTAGTCTAAATTCCTGACCACTGCGTAAAGCCTAAAGCTCAATCACAGCCCCCGGCCATCCCCGACCACGAGTCTTTCACCTCAGACCCCTTTCTTGCGGTTGTGAATATCAACCACCGTCAGCGCCGTCATGTTGAGGATGCCGCGCCCTGATACGGAGGGAATCAGGATGTGGGCGGGTTTCTCCAGGCCGACGAGGAACGGGCCGACAAGGCGCGCATCGGTGATGGAGCGAATCAGCCCCAGGGCGATACTCGCCGCATCCATGTTGGGCATGATGACCAGATTCGCACGCCCCTGAATCCTGTTGTCCTGACAAATGGTGGCGCGCAGCACCGGGTTGAACGCCGACAGCGCGTGCATCTCGCCGTCGATCTGCATAT
>CAYXXZ010000173.1:0-2187 GCA_964469165.1 uncultured Porticoccaceae bacterium | reverse complement strand
CGCAGCACCGGGTTGAACGCCGACAGCGCGTGCATCTCGCCGTCGATCTGCATATCCGGCAGCATTTCGCGCAGGCGGCGCGCAGCGCCTTTCATCTTGAGCGCGGAAGCATCCTCATAGGTGCCAAAATTGGAGTGGGACAACAGCGCCACTTTCGGCTCGATGTTGAAAGCCGTCTCCACGAAAGACATGGCATCGCGGGCGATATCGACAATCTCCTCCTCGGTCGGGTCGACGTTGACGAAGGGATCGGCGAGAAACAGCGGGCCATCCTCGAGCAACAACACACAGACGGAAGACAGCAAACCACTGGCGCGGCGCGGCCTGAAGATATCCGTCAAAAGGTTGAGGTGCTCGTCGAAGCGGCCAACCTTGCCGCAGATCATGCCGTCCGCTTCGCCGAGGTCCACGAGAATGCTCGCCAACACGGTGTTGTTGGTGTGCAGCGCCGTCTTGGCTGCCTCCACCGATACTCCCGAGCGCGCGACCCGGCGGTGATAATGCTGCCAGTATTTTTCATTGAGATCGCCTTCCTCGACGTTGAAGATTTCCAGATCTTCACCGATGCGCAAGCGCAAACCCATTCTGTCGATCTTGTCCTTGATCACGGAAGGACGACCGATCAACAGCGGCTTGGCGATCTGCTCATCGACAACCGCCTGCATGGCCAGCAGTACGTCTTCGTTCTCTCCCTCGACATAGGCGATCGTGGCGGGCGCCTTGCGCGCCTGCTCGATGGTCGGCTGCATGAACAGGCGGCTACCGCTGACGTAGGAATGCAGGCGGGTGCGGTAGGCCTGCAGATCCTCGATGGGACGCGCCGCGACGCCACTTTCCATCGCCGCCTTGACGACCGCAAGGGGCACATCCTCGATGAGACGTGGATCGAACGGCTTGGGAATCAGGTATTCGGGGCCGAACTTGAGCTCTTCGCCCGCATAGGCGTGGGCTACCGCTTCCGTCACTTCGCGGTGGGCGAGATCGGCAATGGCCTTCACCGCCGCCAGCTTCATGGCTTCGTTGATGGTAGTGGCGCCGCAGTCCAGGGCACCGCGGAAAATGAACGGGAAACAGAGTACGTTGTTGACCTGGTTGGGGTAGTCGGAACGCCCGGTGGCGAGAATGGCATCCGGACGCGCGGCGCGCGCCTCTTCCGGCATGATTTCAGGGATGGGGTTGGACATCGCCAGAATCAGCGGATCACGCGCCATTTTCTTGACCATGTCGCCGTTGAGCACGCCCGGGCCGGACAGCCCCATGAACAGATCGGCATCGGTTATGGCGTCTTCGATGGTACGGTCCGTGGTATCGACCGCGTAGGCTTCCTTCCAGGGGTTCATGCCCTCGCTGCGGCCTTTGTAAATCACGCCGTTGCGGTCGATCATGCGCACGTTGTCGCGGCGCAGCCCCATGCTGACCAACAAATTGGTGCAGGCAATGCTCGCCGCGCCAGCACCCGACACCACCAGCTTGATGTCCTCGATCTTCTTGTTGACCAGGCGCAGGCCGTTGTAGACGGCGGCGGCGGCAACGATGGCGGTACCGTGCTGATCGTCGTGAAACACCGGAATCTTCATGCGCTCGCGCAATTTGCGCTCGACTTCGAAACACTCCGGCGCCTTGATGTCTTCGAGGTTGATGCCGCCGAACGTCGGCTCCAGCGCGGCGACGATGTCCACCAGCTTGTCGACATCTCTCTCGTCCACCTCGATGTCGAATACATCGATATTGGCGAATTTCTTGAACAGCACCGCCTTGCCTTCCATCACCGGCTTGGACGCGAGAGGGCCGATGTCACCAAGACCGAGCACCGCTGTACCGTTGGACACCACCGCCACCAGATTGCCGCGCGCGGTGACGTTCGCCGCCTCGCTGGGATCGCGCGCAATCAGCTCGCAGGGATAGGCCACACCGGGCGAGTAAGCACGGGACAGATCGCGCTTGTTGGCCAGTGGTTTGGTGGGGCGAATCGCCAGTTTGCCGGGGGTGGGTTCAGTGTGGTAGCGGAGTGAGCTCTCTTTGAATGAATCATCGGACATGGTATTTGTTTCCGTTTTCTCAGTTCGTTGGCAACGTGTTAGCCGAAAAAGGCAACCATTCTACTCCTCCCGGGCCCTGTTCTCCAATTAGTTGTCACAGTTCACAGTTCACAGTTCACAGTTCACAGTTCACAGTTCACAGTTCACA
>CAYXXZ010000172.1:0-4626 GCA_964469165.1 uncultured Porticoccaceae bacterium | reverse complement strand
TGCGCTTCGCTTCCCTGGGAAGTGGCAGCAAGGGTAACGGTACTCTTGTCGAAGGTGGCGGCACCTGTGTGCTCATCGATTGCGGCTTTTCCGTGCGCGAAACGGAGCGCCGCCTGGCGCGCCTCGGTCGCCACCCCGGTGACATCAGCGCGATTCTGGTAACCCACGAGCATGGTGATCATCTGCGCGGTGCATTGCCGCTGGCGCGCAAGCACCGGCTGCCGGTGATGATGACGCCCGGCACGGCGCGCGGAGCGCGTCTCGGCGCCGGCGAGGGGCTCATTTCGATTCGTCCCCAGCAGGCCTTCAAGGTCGGCGATCTCCAGGTTATGCCCGTGGCGGTGCCGCACGATGCCGGCGAGCCCGTGCAATTCACGGTGGCGTTTGGCGGTCGCAAACTGGGTGTGCTGACCGATCTCGGGTCCATCACCGACACTGTGGTGCAACACTTCGACGGCTGTGATGGACTGTTGCTCGAAGCCAACCACGATGTTCAGATGCTCTACACGGGGCGCTACCCGCCGTCCCTCAAACAGCGGGTTGGCGGCAACTGGGGCCACCTCAACAACGGCCAGGCCGCCGACTTGCTGTCGCGCATCGAAAGGCGCAAAATCCAGGCCCTGGTGCTGGGCCACATCAGCCAGCAGAACAATACGCCGCAGCGCGTGGCGGACGCCGTCGCCCCCTGGGTGGAAGGAATGGAGAAGGTAATTTACGCCTGCCAGGACGAGGGTTTTTCCTGGCAGCAGATCTACTAGTTCGTTTACAGGTACAACAATCGATGGAAAAGCGCAGCCAGGTCTACGCCGGCAAGGCCAAGTCCGTATACAGCACCGATCACCCGGATTTCATGGTAATGGAATACCGCAACGACACTTCCGCCTTCGACGGCCAGAAGCTCGCCAAGCTGGATCGCAAGGGCATGGTCAACAACAGGTTCAACGCGTTCATCATGGAGCGCCTCGAAGCGGCCGGTGTGCCCACCCACTTCGTCGAGTTGCTCAGTGATACCGAGTCGCTGGTCAAGTCGCTCAAAATGATTCCGTTGGAGTGCGTGGTGCGCAACGTGGCGGCGGGCAGCATCACGCGCCGCTACGGGGTGCAGGAAGGCATCGATCTCGACCCGCCGACCTTCGAACTGTTTCTCAAGAGTGACGAGCTTCACGACCCCATGGTCAATGAATACCACGTGCGCTCGTTCGGCTGGGCCGAGGAAAGCCAGCTCGAGACCATGAAGGCACTCACGTTCAAGGTCAATGACGTGCTGAAAAAGCTTTTCGACGACGCGGGCATGATTCTGGTGGATTACAAGCTGGAGTTCGGCCTGTTCCAGGGGCAAGTAGTGCTGGGCGACGAGATAAGCCCGGATGGCTGCCGGATCTGGGACAAGGACACCCGCGAAAAGCTCGACAAGGACCGTTTCCGCCAGGATCTCGGCAACGTGATCGAATCCTATGAACAGGTCGGGCGCCGCCTGGGTATCGCATTTCCTGAATGATCACCGCTGCAGAGGGCGGGGTGCGCCGGCGCCCTGCCTCCACGCCAGTTATCCCAGGTTCCAGACGGATCGAGCATCTCCCGTCCGACCTGAGCAACAATTGCCCAAAAAATTATCCACCACCGGGCGCTCGTCCGATCAGCTTAGGTTTTTAACCTGAATATTCTTCAACGAGTTGCTTGCAACTCATTGATTATTAACTTAACTATCTGAAATTTAAAGAAATAAAAAATCTGTTTGATCCGTGAGCAATTCACCTGCTTAGCGCTGCTGCGTGCCGTTGCGCGGCTTTTCCCAGATAAATCCACAGAGTTATCCACAGATTGTGTGGGTAACTGGATTTCGTTGCCGCCGTCGCGCGGGCGCCGTGCTGTACGTTGCTCCGCTTTGGGGCGTGGAAACTCCCGGCGCGGCGCGATCTGCGGCGTATACCGTCTTGCCAGGCCGCGACTGGATGGCGAACGATTTTGCCATATACGAATGCCTTGAAGAAAAAGTTGGATGACCTGTAGGCAAATATTTATCCACCGTCGCAGGATGGTCGCCTGAGTTAGGGTTTTATGCTTACGAAGTTTGGCGAAGTCGCTCATAAGTCATTGATTCTTGAGTTTTGATGTTTTAACTAAATGATTTTAAAAAGAAATATTTTTTGCCTAAAAATTGATCAATTTGTGGAGGGGCCAATGAACACGCTCCTTGGCAGCGGTTATTCGAGAGCTATTCACAAAGTTATCCACAGATTTTGTGGGTAACTTTTTTGGGGAAAAATGAAACGCGGAACCTGAAAATCAAGTATTTGTTACTTGACGAAACGAGAGCGCAGTGGAACGGCTCGCGAAACTATTCACATTGGGCGTAAACCCCTGACGGGTTCGCGCATTACTGTTGTGAGACGCAGTGCCCCGGGTATATCAGGGTGCCGGTGCTGGGCAACTGGGCGGCCAGTTTCTGAACCTCGGCACAGTTCAGGTTGGGATTGTCTTCCAGGTTGACGGAGTGGAGGCTGCCCATGAACAGCAGGGGTTCGATGGAGGTGAGATCGTTGTTTGCCAGGTTGATGGTGTGGAGGCGAGAGAAGAATTCGATGCCGTCCAGGGATTTGATGCCGCCGTGGCTGCAGATCAGGGTGTCCATGTCGGCGACCCGGCGGATGGCGCGATCGGTGATGGCCTGATGGATACAAGTATCCAGGGCGATGTCAGAAATCTCGAAGCCCTTGAGCAGGGGCGGAGGTTCGGAAACCGGCTGGTCGTTGACGGTGACCAGGTAGCGGTCGCAGGCGCCGAGCAGGAGGGTAACGCCCAGAATGGCCAGGATTCCTTGGAATTTCATTGTTGATCCTTATGGGTGCGCTGTGGTTGAAGTGTACACCAGGGGCTGTCGTTAATCCTCCCGTGCCGCGCATTGCCGAGGGTTTGCTTTCGGACGTCAGCAGGCTGCAGGCCGTTGCGCAGCGGGCGGCTGGCTATACAATGCGCGCTGTTCGTGGGGCAACGCGAAAGTGCGAAAAAGTTTAACCGTAGTAATGGAGCAAGCAAAGATGAATATCAAGACACATGCGCTGGTACTGATGATGGGCTTTGCCCTGGCGATCGCAGGCTGTACCACCACCGACCCTTACAGTGGTGAGCAGAAAACCAGTAATACCGCCAAGGGGGCGGCCATCGGCGCGCTCGGTGGTGCGGTCGTCGGGGCCGCCACGTCCAGCAGCAAGGACCGCAAGAAGGGCGTGCTTACCGGCGCTGTTGCCGGTGGCGCCATTGGCGCCGGTGTCGGGGTCTACATGGACCGCCAGGAAAAAGCCCTGCGCGAGCGCCTCGAGGGCACCGGCGTGCGGGTCGCCCGCGAGGGCGACAATCTGCGCCTGATCATGCCGGGTAATGTCACCTTCGGTGTCGACCAGGACCAGGTGCGTTCCGAGTTCTACAACACCCTCAATTCCGTGGTGACGGTACTCAAGGAGTACGACAAGACCAACATCCGCGTCACCGGCCATACCGATTCCACCGGTAGCGACAGCCACAATCAGTCGCTCTCGGAGCGGCGCGCAGCCAGCGTGGGCCGTTATCTTGTTGCCCAGGGCGTGGTCTCGGGCCGTGTGTGGAGCGATGGCTACGGCAAGCGCTATCCCATCGCCAGCAACGATACCGAGCAGGGCCGCCAGGCCAACCGCCGCGTCGAGCTCGAGCTGGTGCCGACCGGTCAGTGAGCGCGCAACGCGATGGCTGGATGCTGTACTGCGCCGAGGGCTTCGCGGAACGCGCGACGCTTCTCGCGCAGTGCGGGCAGCTGAATTTTGCCGGCGAAGCGGCGGATATCAGGAAACTCGGCGAGCCCTTGGTTTTGTGGCTGGATGATACAGGTCTCAGTCTGCGCCAGACCGGGCGCAACGCAATGGGGCCGGTGCGTTGCGACTTCGTCGGCGGCACGGCGCGCCACCGGCGCCTCTACGGCGGCGGTAAATCCCAAACGATTGCCAAGGCCGTCGGCATAAAGGACAGGATCCGTCCTTTTATCGCCGATCTCACCGCCGGTCTTGGCGCGGACGCCAGCACACTGGCTGCGCTTGGCTGCCGGGTGGTGATGGTGGAGCGCAATCCCGTGGTGGCGCTGTTGCTCGAGGACGGCCTCGACAGGCTCGCCGCCGCGGCGCAGCAGGCGGATGACCTGGTGCGGCTGTTCGCCAACCTGTCGCTGGTGACGATGGCGGCGGCAGAGTGGTTGGCATCCTGCGACGACGTCACGCGTCCGGATGTCATCTACCTCGATCCCATGTTTCCAGAACGACGCAACTCCGCCAAAGCCAACAAGAACATGCAGGTTTTTCACCAGGTGGTGGGAGAGGATACGGACGCCGATGAGCTGCTGCCACTGGCGCTCGCCACGGCGCGCAACCGGGTCGTGGTGAAGCGCCCATCGCACGCCCCCTGGCTCGACGGTCAGGAACCGGGGCTGTGTTTCGAGGGCAAATCGGTGCGGTTTGACGTTTATCCACTCAAGAAACTGGTCTGAGAGGGTGGTTGCAGTTTTGTGATGCGCTGAGCTTTCTGCGGCGATCACCGGAGGCGTCGTTCATAATTTGGAAATTTGGGTTGCACCTGTGCCTGTTGATTCCCGCCGAATACCGT
>CAYXXZ010000171.1:0-4669 GCA_964469165.1 uncultured Porticoccaceae bacterium | reverse complement strand
CGCGCCGCTGCGCGACCACGACGATCTCTTCGAGTGCATAGCTGCTTTGGGCAAGCGTCTGGCTGGGGGCTGCGGCAGCCAGCGACGCTGTCGCCACACCCAGTGCAATGAGTTTTTTGTGGGCAAGTTTCATGTGTTATCCCTTTTTTAGGTTTTGTCGGGAGTCTCCGCGCTGAGCATCGGCGCAATGGGGCTTATCCGACCGTTATTACTTTTTTTGGCACATAAAACAAAAGTGTGCCATATCGCTGAATATAGAGCTGACGCAGCGGGAAGGCAAGGGATTTTTTTAGGCGTCGATACGAGTACCATTGCGGTGCGGTTGTGCTGTAACGAGTCAGTGATATGGAAAAAGTAGTTCCGAGCGAGAAGAAGCATACCCAGGCGGTGCTCGATGCGGCGGCCTCCTGCATTTTGAAGATAGGGTTGGACAAGACATCCATGAGCGATGTCGCCGAACGTGCCGGCGTGTCACGGCGAACGCTGTATCGCACCTTTGCCAGCAAGGAGGAGCTTTACGCCGCGCTCTTCAAATCGCGTTCCCTGGCGGACAAGTTCAGGGAATTGCAAAGTCGCGTGGCGGGCCTGGGTTTCGAGGAAGCGTTGCTGGAGGCCACCAAACTGTCGATTCGCCGTATCCGCGAAGACCCGGTAATGATGGAGATGATGTACGCGAGTGGCGCCCTGTGGTTTCAGAAACAGATGCTCGACAACGAATCGCCGCTGTTTCGTGCGGTCATCGACGTGCAGCTGCGCTTCTGGGGAGATATTCTCGACCGTGCCCGCGAGCAGGGGATTATCAACTCAGTGCTGACCAACGCACAGATCAGCGAGTGGTACTCCACGGTGCAATATATGATGGTGCTGCGTGTGAAGGGGGGCGAGGCCGAGCAGGAGTTTATGTTGAAGAATTTCCTGATCCCGTCGCTGGTTTACAAGCGGCCTTCTCAGCTCTCCTGAGCGGGGCCGCGGTCGTCGTCGACCCGGCTCAGCTTGCCATTGATGAAGAAGATGGTGACACTCTTGTGTTCCTCTTCCTTGCTGCCTTTCTGGCGGCTGTAATGATAGTCCCAGCGATCCTGGTTGAAAGTGTCGGCGATCAGCGGAGTACCCATGATGTAGCGCACTTGCGACTTGGTCATGCCCGGGCGCAACTGGGCGACCATCTCGTCGGTGATGATGTTGCCTTGCTGCACTTCAACCCTGTGTACGCCGGGAAACTGAAAATAAGAGCAGCCGGCTAGAGCCAGTACCGCTGCGAAAAGTACAGGCAGGCATTTGTGGGGCATCGTTGGGGGTTCCAGTCCTTCATGCGAACATGGATAATACCCCTTCACATGGTGCGATAGAAGGGGGGCATACCGAATGTCGGGTGAAAATCAGGAGCTCCGCAAGGCGGGCCTTAAGGTGACCCTGCCACGGGTGAAGATCCTCCAGATCCTCGAAAATGCCAAAATCCGCCACATGACGGCGGAAGACGTATACCGTGCGCTCATGGATGCCGGCGAAGACGTGGGCATAGCCACCGTCTACCGGGTACTCACTCAGTTCGAGTCCGCCGGCCTGGTGGTGCGCCACAATTTCGATAGCGGACCGGCGGTCTACGAAATCGACAGCGGCGAGCACCACGATCACATGGTGTGTGCCGAGACCGGTGACGTGATCGAGTTTCACAGTGAACAAATCGAAAAATTGCAGGATGAAGTAGCCGCGAGCCACGGCTATCGTGTGGTGGGCCACAGCCTGGTGCTGTACGTGAAGCCCATCGATGAGAAAGCGAAAGGAAAGTAATAACAGCGCCGGTTTTGCAGTCGTTGCCGAGATAGGCATAAGTCGAAAATTTGGGCTGCGGACTTGTAGCGCGTGTAGGGGCAATTCATGAATTGCCCCTACGAAATGCAATGGGGGCCAACAATTAGGACTGTCGCCTGAATTTCCAATCAACGGAGAAACAATAATGAAAAGCAAATCATGGGCAGGTTTTTCTGCGGGTATCGTTCTTGCGCTCGGCATGGCGGCACATATTCCGGGTTTTGCGCTCGATGCCGGCGAAGGCGTGACGGCGACGGTTCTTCTCAAGAGCGACAGCAGTTGGGAGGGCACAAAACTCGTCTATCCCGAAGGGCAGGCGCAAGTGACGGGTATGATCATCGAGCTCGCTCCCGGGGCCGAAACGGGTTGGCATCTGCACTCTGTGCCGTCGTTTGCCTATGTGCTGGAAGGAAACCTCGAAGTTCGCCTGAAAAGTGGCGACATCAAGAAACTGTCGCCGGGAGAGGCACTGTCAGAGGTGGTGAACACGCCGCACAACGGCCGCAATGTCGGCGATGTGCCCGTCAAGCTGGTGGTATTCTATGCCGGTGCAACGGATTCCACGCTGACGCAAGCGCAATAAACTCGCGGATAGCTCCTCTCGCCATCAGGGCGACCCTCACTCCGCCTGCGCCGAGAGGCTCAGCATCTCTGCTGCGTGCGCCAGTGTCTGGCGGGTGATTTTACTGCCACCCAGCATGCGCGCGATTTCGCTGACGCGCTGCTTGCCGGCGATGCTGTTGAGTTCGCTTTCCGCGCTTTCCTCTCCCGTGGTCTTGCTGGCGATGAGGTGGTTATGCGCGCACGAAGCCACCTGCGGCAAGTGTGTCACGCAGATGACCTGACCCTTCTCGCCAAGTTCGCGCAGCAGCCTGCCCACCACTTCGGCCACCGCGCCGCCGACGCCGACGTCCACTTCGTCGAAGACCAGGGTGGGAATGGCCGTATGGCGCGCGGCAATCACCTGAATGGCGAGGCTGATGCGGGACAGCTCGCCGCCGGACGCCACCCGGTTGAGCGGCATGTGGGGCTGACCGGGGTTGGTTCGGACGAGAAACTCGACCAGCTCGCGACCGTGGCTGGTATGCGTGTCCTCGGGCGATAGCCGCACGTCGAGAGAGGCGGCCGCCATCGCCAGGCTTTGCAGTTGCTCGTTGACGAGGGCGCCGAACTGACTGGCAGCCCTGGCGCGCTTCTTGGATAGTTCGCGCTCCGCCTGGCTCAACGCCTTCTCCTGCTCCGTCTCGAGAGCGGCGAGCGTATCCAGGTTGTTGCCGGCGCCGCCGAGGGCGTCGAGCTCTTCGGCGAGTCCGCGGTGAAACGCTGACAGTTCGCTGGGGTGGATTTTGTGCTTGCGCGCCAGTTGGTATACCAGACTGAGGCGGGCCTCCACTTCCTGGAGTCTTTCGGGGCTGATGTCGAAGCCGTCGATGTGGTGCTGGATTTCGCGGCTGGCTTCGTCCACCTGGATGAACGCGGAGTCCAGCAAGGTTTCGGCTTCCAGCAGATGGCTGGATTTGTCGGCCATGGCGTGCAGCAACTGCTGGGCACGGGACAGCAGGGACAGGATGTCGCCATCGTCACCTTCCTTGCACAGGGCGAGAATCTGATGGCTGTCGCGCAGGATCTGCTCGCCGTTGGCGAGAACGCGCTGTTCGCGCTCGAGTTGTTCGAGTTCATCCGGCTCGAGGGCGAGCTGGTCCAGCTCCTCCAGCTGGAAGCGCAGCAGGGCGCGCCGCGCTTCCAGCTCATCGGCACTGCCGCGTAGCGCCGCGAGGCGCGAGCGCGTGTCCTGCCAGTGGCGAAAGAGCTCGGCCACCTTACCCGCAAGCGGCTGGCAGCCGCAAAAGGCGTCCAGCAGGTGGCGGTGGGTTTCGCGCACCAGCAGCGACTGATGCTCGTGCTGGCTGTGGATGTCGATCATCATCTCGCCGAGCTGTTGCAGTTGCTGCATGGTCGCCGGTTGACCGTTGATGAAGCCGCGTGAACGGCCCTCGGCGCTGAGGGTGCGGCGCAACATGCAGTCGTCGCCATCGAGCAGTTCATTGTGTGCCAGCCAGGCCCGCGCTCTGGGGTTGGCTGCGATGGAGAACAGCGCGGTGACATCCAGCTTGTCCTTGCCGCGCCGGATGCGCGAAGTGTCGCCGCGATCACCCAGGGCCATGCCCAGTGCGTCCAGTATCAGGGACTTGCCGGCACCGGTCTCGCCGGTGATGGCGGTCATGCCGGGTTGAAACTCCGTATGCAGGTGTTCCACCAGGGTGAAGTTGTTGACGGTCAGGGAGAGCAGCAAGGGATCGCCTGCGGTTGTCGTTGTGATGTGCATTTATAACCCAAGCGGCGGGTATAACCCAAGAGAGGGCGCGCTTTGATGGGTATGGCCGTAAGCTATAAGCCGGAGCTCGGAACGAAAGTGGATTCGTCGCTGTGCAGATTTGGCGACAGCCTGTCGGGACCACAATGCGCTCCCTTCGAGAGCCTCCTCTCTCAAGGCGCGAGCTTAAAGCTTACAGCTACCGCAACACACGCTGCCCCCTTGAATAATGTCCCCCAGCCCCTATATAAGCCCGAACAACGTGTTTAAAGGAGGCTATCGTGTCCACAGAGCAGAACCAGAACGGCAACCCCGACGACGTGGCGGACGCGTCATCCGAAAACACCCCGGGCGCGGAGCCAGCGGCGCAGGAGATCGAGTCAGGCTCTCCTGCCGGCGGTGAGCAATTGCAGGACGAGGTGACGCGCCTGCGCGAAGACCTGCTGCGCGCCCACGCCGAGATGCAGAACCTGCGCCGGCGCGCCGAACGCGACGTGGAAAATGCCCACAAATATGCGCTCGACAAGTTTGTCGCCGATATCG
>CAYXXZ010000170.1:0-4709 GCA_964469165.1 uncultured Porticoccaceae bacterium | reverse complement strand
GGCTGACGATCGCATGAACCTTGTATTGATACTTCAGCACCAACATATCGAACGCGCGCTTATCACCTTTCTGTACCCTTGCGACCAGTTGTTTATCCGAATCAGGCGCCTTGTCGGCGTCCATCAATGTCTCCCGCTTCAACACAAACGCTCTTCTTATTCCCGAGGCTAGACACCAGTTTTCTGCATTAGTTCTCAGGAGCTGACACACCCATGCCTCTGACTCATGGGCTTTTTTCAAAGGCTATACTATCATGCCCGTTTTGCAGCACGCATTCATTCACCACTGATGACAAAACGCCACCATCACGACATTCTGGTTATTGGCAGCGGCGCGGCCGGCGCCAGCCTCGCCTTGAGACTCGCGGACGACTACCGCATCGCTGTGCTGAGCAAGAGTTCGGTGCAATCCGGCTCCACCTGGCACGCCCAGGGCGGCGTGGCCGCGGTGCTGGACACCGAAGACAGCATGGAGTCGCATATTCAGGACACCCTGGTGGCAGGCGCGGGTCTGTGTCACGAGGACAGTGTGCGCTTCACCGTCGAAAACGGCCCCGACGTCATCAATTGGCTGGTGGCGCAGGGTATGGATTTCACCCGCGACGGACAAACCGGCGAATTTCACCTGACCCGCGAGGGCGGCCACAGCCATCGCCGCATCCTGCACACGGCGGACGCCACCGGCAAGGCGGTGTCCACCACGCTCACCGAGCGCATGCTGGCACACCCCAATATCGAGGTGTTCGAAGATCACTTTCTTGTCGACCTCATCACGCAATCCGACCGCAACAGCAAGAAGCTGCGCTGCAGCGGCGCCTACGTGCTCGACAAGAACAACGATGAAGTGGACGTATTCCTCGCCAGGGCCGTGGTACTGGCCACCGGGGGCGCGAGCAAGGTCTATCTCTATTCCAGTAACCCGGAAGGGGCGAGCGGCGACGGCATTGCCGCGGCCTGGCGCAAGGGTTGCCGGGTGGCGAACATGGAATTCAACCAGTTCCATCCCACTTGCTTGTTTCACCCCGCGGCACGTTCCTTTCTGCTGACGGAGGCCTTGCGGGGCGAAGGCGGCTATCTGCGCCTGCCCAACGGCGAGCGTTTCATGAAGCGCTTTCACGAACTGGCGGAACTGGCGCCGCGCGACATCGTCGCCAGAGCGATAGACCATGAGATGAAACGGCTCGGCGTGGATTGTCTCTACCTGGATATCACCCACAAATCCGCCGACTTCATCAATGAGCACTTTCCCACCATCAAGCAGGAATGCCTGAAATACGGTATCGACATCACCAAGGACCGGATACCGGTCGTGCCCGCCGCCCACTACACCTGCGGCGGCGTACTCGTCGATCTCAAGGGGCGTACCGATCTCAAGAACCTCTATGCCGTTGGCGAAACGGCATTCACGGGCCTGCATGGTGCAAATCGCATGGCCAGCAACTCGCTGCTTGAGTGTCTGGTTTTTGCCTGGTCGGCGGCGGAGCATATTCGCCAGGTGATCGGCACCGTTCCCGAACCCGCGCAGGCGCTGCTGTGGGACGAATCCCGGGTGACCCATTCAGATGAGGACGTGGTGATTTCCCACAACTGGGACGAGCTGCGCCGCTTCATGTGGGATTATGTGGGCATCGTCCGCACGCGCAAGCGCCTGGAACGGGCGGAACATCGCATCAAGATGCTCAAGAAGGAGATTCACGAATACTATAGCAACTACAAAATCAGTCGCGATCTACTCGAACTGCGCAATCTCGCGCTCGTCGCCGAGCTCATCATCCGCTCAGCCATGCAGCGCCAGGAAAGTCGCGGCCTGCACTACACGCTGGATTACCCGGACACGGCGCCTGTCGCCCGGGATACCATCCTGGTTCCCATCAATTTTGCCGCGCAGAACGTGATCGTTCATCATCCCTGATCAGCAACTGCAGGCGCCGCCATCCATCTGTGGTGGCGGCAGAGGGCACAAATGCCCTGTATTTTGCGAAGGTCCAGGCATCGCAATGGACTTTTGCAGCAACCAGCCAGGGTGTTACATAGCTGAAATGACAGGAAACCGGCATCTCCTGGTGATTTTGCACCCACAACCATTGCCCGGAACGCCAAATCAGCTGCGCTCTCCCCGACGCCGCTCTCAACATCATGACGTGGGCAACACAGAGGCAAGCCAATGTGGCCGCAAGGGCAAAGCCATACCAGGGCGCATCGTAGTGAAATGACATTGCGGCAAGCGCACAAAGTGCGTAGATAGCCAGCAGCGGTTTTGTGAAGCCGGCACCGATAGTCAGGCTTATATCAGAGGATCTGCGTTCTCGTATCACGAATCACCTGAACGATTCTAAGTAAATCCGGGTCTGCCGGATCCTCCCGGCGCAAAAACCAGGCAAACATCTCCTGATCCTCGCAATCGAGCAGTTTCTGAAAGCGCGTTTTGTCTTCCTCGTCCAAGCCCGGATAAATTTTTTCCAGAAAGGGAAGCAAAATCAGGTCCAACTCCAGCATGCCGCGCCTGCTGGCCCAGAAAAGACGGTTTCTATCCATTCTTGAAAACTCGAAGTACAGTCCTGGCTATTATAGTGGAACGTTCTGGCATTACTCACTACCATAGCTGTCAGCACAGGATTTCAGGAACTCATGAATACTTGGTTATCTTTTCTCGGCAGTCACAGCGGCCAATTCCACGACGGCGACCAAATTTCATTTGGTGAACAGGCGTCAGATTACGAGTCTCTCGCCGAACAGGCCACTTTCTCACCCTTGCTCGACCGCGGTGTGCTTTCAGTCAGCGGCGCGGACACCGACAAGTTGCTTCAGGGACAATTGACCTGTGATCTCAGCCAGCTTGGTGTTGGCGGATCGCTGCCCGGCGCACTGTGTGACAACAAGGGACGGGTAATAAGTACCTTTCTCGCGCTGCGCCCCGATGAACAGCGGGTGCTGCTTGTCATGCACAAGGACATCGTTTCCTCGACCCTGGAGACGCTCAAAAAATACGCGGTGTTCTACAAGACCACTCTTGAAGACCTCAGCAGTGACTATCGCGTTTTTGGCCTCAACAACATCAGTGACCCCGGCGAGCTTTTTCTTTATGGAGGCCTCACCGGGCAGCTCGGCCTGGGGCTGGTCACGGCCTCCGATGCCTTGACGGCATGGGGCGCCCTCGCCAACAAATACACCGCCGCTGGAACGGGGCTCTGGCAGTACCTGGCGATTCGCAATGGCATCGGCGAGGTGCGCCCCGAGACGCAGGGAGAATTCATTCCGCAGATGCTGAACCTCCAGCACACCGGCGCGGTAAACTTTCGCAAGGGGTGTTATACCGGGCAGGAAATCGTGGCGCGCATGCAATACCTCGGCAAGTTGAAGCGGCGCATGTACCGTCTCGATATCGACAGTGCTGCCGCGATCGCGCCCGGCACTGCGATACATCGCGACGGGAAGTCGGATGTGGGAACCGTCGTGCTGTCTGAACGCAGTGGCCCGTCCAGCCAGAGCGCTCTTGCCGTGCTGACCGCTGAAGCCGCGCAGGCCAGCAGCCTCATATTTGGCGACATCGACGCGGCACTCCAGCTCCAGCCTTTGCCTTACGACGACAAATTCATGGACGGCACATCTCCCGGAGCGAATGGTGCCTGACGGGGAAGTCTTGCTCTGGCTCGGACTTCTGTCTTTTGCCACATTCATTATCAGCTTGCTTTCCCTGCCCTGGCTGGTGGCGAAAATTCCCGCTGATTATTTTTGCCACCAGCAGCGCAATCCTGCTCCCTGGAAAACGGCCCGCCCGGCATTTCGGATTTCTGCGCTGATTCTGAAAAACCTTCTCGGCTGGATCCTGCTCGCCGGCGGAATACTCATGCTGTTCCTGCCGGGACAGGGAATTCTCACCATGGCCATGGGTCTGATTCTCATGGATTACCCCGGGAAATATCCGCTGGAACGGCGCATCGTGCGCATACCCATCATTTTGAAGGGACTCAACTGGCTGCGCAAAAAACACAACAGCGCACCCTTGAAAATTTGAATCAATTTCGTTTGCGCGGCGGGAACAACCACCATGCCGCAAGGACCGCCAAGCCGAACGTGGTGTAGGCGAGTGCGAAAATCCAGGCCGGCGCATCATAAAAAATAAGTTGCTGCAGCCAGTATTCAATGAATCCCGACTCGTAACCCGCGCCCCCTGCCTGCCTGCGCAGCCAGGATTCGAACGTCGTCAGGGGACATGCGTAGCCAAACAGCGTCGAAATGAGCACAAAGAGAATGGCACCCAAATGCACGCATCGAAACCACAGGTCGTTGACCCATGACCAATGGCGCAAATTGCCAAGCACGATCAGAACAAAGCCGCCGACGACGAACACCACCACCGCAGTGTGCAAAACCAGGATGACATCAGCAGCAACTCGATAAAATGTCATTCCCGCAGGCTAGTCCAAAACGCTGGACAGCGCCAACTCCTGCGCGTCTCTGACATCCAAAGGTGCGCTGCAGCCGTAATTTTTTTACACATAAAGCAGAAATTTGGCTGCGGGCTGTCGTTGAGGCATAAGCTGTAAATGGAACCCTGACAAAACAGCGTTCCTACAGTGCTTCTGCTCAAAGCTCATGGCTTACGTTCCGCCTCGGGCCTGACAGTAGCCTGAAATTCCGACTGCGCTGCATATTTTTATTTTTTTCATAAAAAAACCCCGAGGGGATTTTGTACCTCGGGGTTTGTG
>CAYXXZ010000169.1:0-4791 GCA_964469165.1 uncultured Porticoccaceae bacterium | reverse complement strand
TCGAGCGCGGAGAATCCCATGGTGGTCGATACGCTCTTGAGGTCCTGCATCGCGCACAGGCTGGCACCGCTGCCAAGGTGTGCCACGATGGTACGCCCGCGCGCGCCGTCGCCGTAGCGCTCGGCCAGCGCAGTGGTCATGTATTCGTATGACAGGCCATGGAAGCCGTAGCGCCGCAGCCCTCTCTCCCAGGCGTCATAGGGCAGCGGCAGAATCTGCTCGACCTCGGGCATGGTGCTGTGAAAGCCGGTGTCGAAACAGGCTACCTGTGGCAATTCCGGGTACTCGCGCAACAGCATGTCGATGGCATCCAGCGCATAGGGCTGGTGCAGCGGCGCCAGGGGAATGCAACTGTCGAGATAGGTCAGCACATTGTCATCGATGCGCACCGGCTCGAAGTAGCAACTGCCGCCGTGCACCACACGATGCACCACGGCGGCGATGCGGCGCCCGTCAAGGCGTGCGGCGATGCGCTCACGGATCACCGCCACCGCATCGCGGTACGGGTGCGCGGTGCCGAGCGCAATGGCAAAGGGCGCCACGCCGGTTTCGCCGAAATCGGGCGCCGGCCCGCCAATGCCCTGCACCTTGCCATGCCACAACGGCTTGCGCGCGGGGGGAGTCTCACCGGCATCGAACACCGCGAATTTGATACTCGACGAGCCACAGTTGAGTACCACGATCACATCTTTGCGTTTTATTTCGACAGTCATTACTCATCCAATTGTCATATGCACACCGTAGGGGCAATTCATGAATTGCCCCTACACACACAGGAAAAACGAATTGCCCCTACGCGCATGGGAAAACCGCGTTTACGCGCACAGGAAAACCAAGTTAAGGCATCAGTAGATATTCAAAGGCACCCCTTTTCCGGTTTCGTGCCAGAAACCCGGTGTGGCAAGAATCGCCTTGAGCGTGGTGAGGGCCCGCTCCAGGTTGTCCGTTCTGTTGTCTTTCGAGCTGACGACGTAGATCGGGTAGCTGAATTCAGGCGCCGACTGCACCAGCTCTACCAGCCCCTCGTCCAGATACGGTTGTACCACACGCGTGCGGAAATAACCGCGTCCGCCGTGCTGAAGCAGATATTGCAGGGCCAGCGGCCCGAGATCGACGCTGAGCGCGGCGCGCGCCAGTTCGGGATAGGCGGCATCGTGCTGGCGACAGAAGTGCTCGCCCCAATCCACGTATACATAGGGCTCTTGCGCCTTGCTCGAGCGCACCATGATCAGCTTTTCTTCAAGCAGTTGCTCGACATTCATGCCCACCCAGTAGTCCGGCTGGTGCACCAGCGCCACATCGAGGACGCCTTGCTGCAATTTTTCGTGCAGGGAATGGCGCTCGCCAACTTCGACGCGCACCGCGATCAACGGCTGCTGCCGTTTTATTTCGGCGAGCCAGCTCAGCAACAGCGGGTTCCACAGGCTCATCTCGCCACCCAGTGTCAACAGGCTGCGGGTTCCGCCGGGCAGCGGCAGCTCGCGCCGCGCCGCTTCCCAGGTGCGCACCAGCTGGCTGGCGTGGGAAACAAAGCGTTCGCCATCGGGCGTGAGTCGCGCGCCGGACCTGTTGCGCACGAACAACCGGCAGCCCAGTTGCGCCTCGAGGTTGCGGATACGCGCCGTCACCGTGGTTTGCGTGACGTGCAGACGTTCGGCCGCGGCGATGAAACTGCCGGTGCGGACAATCTCGAGAAAGGAGCGCGCCAGATCGATATCCATTACATAAAAGCCCGTTGATACTGCATATATCAAAATCTTTGAACTTATTTGCGATTATATTTCATTATCCCCTCCACAACCCCCTTGGCATACTGGGCTGCCCGAATCACGCAAAAGCCCCCCATGTCATCCCAGACACCTACGGACCTTTTCTCATCGCAGCAGTGGAGCCAGCTCCACGCGCTCATCGATGGACTGGAACCGCACCAAGCCCTCTGGCTCAGCGGCTACCTTGCCGCGCGCAGCCTCGGCCAGTCCGCGCCAGCGCCAGTCGGCAGCAGCGCTGCTGCCAAGGACAAGATATCCATTGCCTTTGGCACCGAAACCGGCAACTGCCGCCGCCTCGCGGAAGACCTGGCCAAGCGTTGCGGCCAGGCCGGCATCGCCAGCGAAGTCATCGATCTGGCGCAGCTGCGGGTTCGCCGCCTGGGCAAGATGAGCCATATCATCGTCATCACGGCGACCCACGGCGACGGCGAACCGCCAGAGCCCGCCACCCCCTTCTACGAAGAGTTGCTGGGCGATGGCGCGCCGGCTTTGAAAGGCATCAAATTCGCCGTTCTCTCCCTCGGCGACAGCAGTTACGAGCAATTTTGCGTGACTGGCCAGGCCATCGACGCACGCCTGGAAGCCTTGGGTGGCGAGCGTCTGATTGCGCGCCAGGATTGCGACGTCGATTTCGAGAAGCCCGCCGCCGCCTGGATGGAAGAACTGGTCGCCGCGCTGCCCAGCAGTTCACAGCAGGCGGCCATACCGGCTCCCGTCAGCGTTCCCCAGGACACCGCCAGCCCCTACAGCAAGGACAATCCGGTTCTCGCCCAGGTACTGGTCAACCAGAATCTCAGCCACCCCGGGCGGCGCCTGCCCGTGCATCATCTGGAGCTGGCAGTGGACACTGCCGAGTTGGGTCTCGTTCCCGGCGATGCCGTGGGCATTCTCGCCGAGAATCCGCCGCAGTTGGTGTCGATGGTGCTGGACGCCACCAACCTGTCCGGCGAACAGCCGGTGACACTCGCCGGGCAGGCCATGCCGCTGGTACAGGCGCTGCGCATGCACTGCGACCTGACCATCCCCGGCAAGGGCTTTCTCGAACTCTGGGCGGCGCTGAGCGGCGATACCAAATTGCACGGTCTGGTCAAGGCCGAACTCAGGGTACAGCGAGAATTCCTGCGCAATCATCAGGTTCGCGACATCATCCACAGCGCGCCGGCCCATCCCGACGCCCAGGCGCTGGTGGATGCCCTGCGCCCCTTGCAGCCGCGCCTCTACGACGTGGCGAATTGTCTCGAAACCCTGCCCGATGAACTCCACCTGACGGTCAAGGCCTACGAGTATCCCTTCGCGGGGCGGATCGAGAGCGGCGTTGCCACCCAGTACCTGCTGGAGCTCGACACCGACACCAGTGTACCCCTGTACCCTCACAAAAACCCGCGTTTCCATTTGCCCGATGCGGCGGCTGCCCCCGTGATTCTGGTGGCGGAAGGCACTGGCATTGCGCCGTATCGGGCCTTTTTACAGACACTGGCGCAGCGGGCGGAGGCTCCGCCCTGCTGGCTGGTATTTGCGGAAGAGACCTTCGAGGACGACTTCCTCTATCAGGTCGACATCCAGCAGGCGGTGACAGACGGCGTGCTCACCCACGTGGACAGCGTTTTCTACCACGATCAGCCGGAAGCCACGCTGGCGCAGCCCTTGCTCGCCCACAGCGAACGCCTCCTGTCGTGGCTGGACCAGGGCGCCCATGTCTATCTGTGCGGCGACAAGGAAAGCCTCGACGCCTGTGAAGCCAGCTTGAAACACCATGTGGACGAGCGCCTCGGCGATGGACGCTGGAAGCGTCTGTCCGGCGACAAGCGCATCCACCGCAATTTGTACTAGGAGGGTCGTCATGATCGATCGCAGCATGGACATCAGCCAGCCCGTTGACAGCCTCCACAGCAACGAGCAACTCAAGGCGCGCAGCCGCCACTTGCGCGGCACCATCGCCGAAGGCCTCGAAGACCGCCTGACCGGCGCCGTACCGGGGGATGATCCCCTGTTGATGAAGTTCCACGGCATCTACCAGCAGGATGATCGCGACCTGCGCAGTGATCGCCGCCGCCGCCACCTGGAGCCACTGCATCAGTTCATGGTGCGCATGCGTATCCCTGGCGGGCGCCTGTCGACCCGCCAGTGGCACGGCATCGACGCCCTGGCGCAGCGCTACGCGGAGCGGGGCATTCGCATCACCACCCGGCAAACCATTCAGCTCCACGGGGTGCGCAAGCACCAGTTGCGCCCGCTCATGTGCGGTATCCGCGAATTGGGGCTCGATACCGTCGCCGCCTGCGGCGACGACAGCCGCGGCGTGGTGTGTGGCGCCAACCCCCATCTGTCGCAGGTCCACCGCCGCGTCGCGGAACTGGCGCGCGCCACCAGCGACCTGCTCATTCCCAAGACCGGCGCCTACCGGGAAATCTGGTACCAGGAAGACGCCCCACCCTCCGCGGCGGAAGAACCCGTCTACGGCGATCTCTACCTGCCGCGCAAGTTCAAGGTGGGGTACGCCATCCCGCCGGTGAATGACATCGATGTCTACGGCCAGGATCTGGGCTACACCGCCGTGGTGGAAAATGGCGAGCTCGTCGGCTTCAACGTTTGCGTCGGCGGCGGCATGGGCCAGTTGGACACCCGCGACGACAGCTATCCACGCCTTGCCGAAGAAGTCGGCTTCGTGGGCGCCGACGAGGCCCCGGCGCTGGCGGAAATCATCATGGGCATCCAGCGGGATTACGGTGACCGCAAGGACCGCCACCGCGCGCGTTTCAAGTACACCCTCGACCGCCTCGGTAACGACTGGTTCCTCGCGGAGCTGGCGGCGCGCCGCGGCGAGCCCCTGGCGCCCGCGCGGGAGGCGGTGTTCACCCAGAACGGTGATGAATTCGGCTGGCTGCGCGGCGACAACGGCCTGTGGCACACCACCCTCTACATCGAGAGCGGTCGCGTCGATGGCGCCCTGCAATCGCAACTCGGCGCCTTCTTCCAGCAGTACGGCGGCGATATCCGCCTGACCACCAACCAGAACCTGCAA
>CAYXXZ010000168.1:0-4826 GCA_964469165.1 uncultured Porticoccaceae bacterium | reverse complement strand
TCTGGGTCAACTCCCACATGGCCGTACACCCCTGGGTGTCCGTGGGTGGCGCCAAGCAGTCCGGTATGGGCAGAGAATTGGGCGTGGAAGGTCTGGAAGAATTCACCCAGCGCCACGTCGTTTTCGTACCCAAGTAAGCCTTGATACCGCCTGCCGGACGTCATCGTCCGGCAGGCGGCTGCGCCACCGCAGTAACGAGCTTGGGTTGCGGTTTTGGCTGCAGCTGAGCCTGTTGATTCTCGCTGTATACCGTAGGGGCAATTGCGCGAACCGATAAAGCCGGTTTCATGAATTGCCCCTACGGTATACAGCAACCAGAATTTCAGGCTGTCACTGTCACTGACTGAAAATACGGTGGTAATGCCTGACCTTGCGCACGTAGTTCTGCGTTTCCGTATAGGGCGGAACGGTATTGCCGTACTTCTTCACCGCCCCTTCACCCGCGTTGTATGCCGCCAGCACCAGGTTCAGGTCGCCGTCGAACAAGGTCATCAAGTGGCTGAGGTATTTTGAGCCCCCGGTGATATTTTCGTGGGGACTGAAGCTGTCGCGCACACCAAAGCGCTCGGCGGTTCCCGGCATCAGTTGCATCAAGCCCATGGCTCCGGCGGACGACACCGCCAGCGGGTTGGACGCGGACTCCACGGTGATGACCGCTTCCAGCAAGGACTCCGGCAAGCTGTAATCGAGCGCCGCCTTTTCGATGAACGGTTTGTACTGCACCATTCTTTGCCGCAATACCAGCGGGCTCGCGGACAGGGTAGGGTCTATCCAGCCCTTCGGCTTGAGATCCACCTTGACGAAACTGGTACCTCGGGGAGTATCGGTGAATACCGTGACACCCTTGTGATCCTTATATTTATAGATTTCACTGCGCCCATCGACAGCCAGGCTGGACAAAACGAGCGCCACACAAAGGCCACGGACGCGCAGCGGCTTGCACCTTGATTCTTGTCGTTGTCGAGCGAGCCTGCGTGGCCCGGGTTTCACATCCATGGCGGCGAAATGGTCGTTGCTGTTGCTATCGTGGCGACTGACATTGCGGTGTCCGGTCGGATCGCACGAAGCATACCCATATCGAAGCACGAGGTAAATTTTCTTTGTTTCAGCCGTAACTAAGAAACCCCGCAACAGCGGGGTTTCCGTTCTACTCGAAAATCAGAGACTCAGCCTGCCACCCTATAGAGAGACAGATTGATCAGGCTGTAAGCCACAAACTTCAAGCAGAAGCACGGGAATAACGGTGTTCTACCCGCGTTCAACTTAAAGCTTACAGCTTATAGCTCACCGTAGGCCGCAGCCCGGATTTCCAGCCTGCGAGCACTCCCCACCCTGAATCACATATACGCGTTGGTAGTGTCCGTGTGATCCGTCACGTCCCTGACGCCCTTGAGCTCGGGAATTTTTTCCAGCAACGTCTTCTCGACCCCTTCCTTCAGGGTGATGTCAGCCATGCCGCAGCCCTGACAACCGCCGCCGAAGCGCAGGATGGCGACGTCGTCCACGAAATCCTCGAGGGTGACCACGCCGCCGTGGCTGGCGAGGCCCGGGTTGATGTCATTGTGGAGCACATAGTTGATGCGGTCTTCGATGGGACTGTCGTCATCCACCCGCGGCATCCGGGAGTTGGGAGCGCGAATGGTGAGCTGCCCGCCCATGCGGTCCGGCGAGTAGTCCACTTTCGCATCTTCCAGAAAGTTCAGACTGCGTTTTTCGAGAAAAACCCGGAACTTGCCCAGTTCCTTGATTTCGTCTTCCTCTTTCTCATCCCCCGGCCGGCAATAGGCGATGCACGTCTCCGCTTTGGGCGTTCCGGGATCACTGACAAACATGCGAATGCCGATACCTTCACAGTTCTGCTTGGCAAGCAGTTCGGCGAGATAAACCTCGGCGCTTTCCGTGATTTCAATACTGTCGACGATAGGATTGGCAGACATAGGATATACCCGACTAATTTACTCATGTATTCTACCAGCGGCCTCGCAAACGAACAACTGGCAATCGCCAAAACAATATATCAAAATTTTTTGATATATATCTCCTTCATGCTAAACTGGCTGCGATTTTCCGCACAGAATGGCACTTCTCATGGCATCGACAACACGAGCAACACGACTGAACGCACTTCACCAACAGGTTAAAGAACGCATCCTGGTGATGGATGGCGCCATGGGGACCATGATTCAGGGCCACAAACTGACCGAGGCCGATTTTCGCGGCGAGCGCTTCGCCGATTGGCCCAGGGACCTGGCGGGCAACAACGATCTGCTGGTACTGACGCGCCCGGATATCATTCAGGACATCCACCGCGCCTACCTGGAGGCCGGTGCCGATATCATCGAAACCAACACCTTCAACTCGACGCCCGCTTCCCAGGCCGATTACGGCATGGAGGACTTGGTGACGGAGCTCAACCTGCGCGGCGCGGCCATCGCGCGCGAAGTCGCGGACGAGATCGCCGCGCAAACCGGCCGTCCGCGCTGGGTGGCCGGCGTGCTCGGTCCCACCAGCCGCACCTGCTCCATCTCGCCGGACGTGAACGACCCCAGCGCCCGCAACATCGATTTCGATACGCTGCGCGAAGGCTACGAGCTGGCTACCGAAGCGCTCATGGACGGCGGTGCGGACCTCATCCTCATCGAAACCGTATTCGATACCCTGAACGCCAAGGCGGCGATTTTCGCAGTGGAGAACGTGTTCGCGCGGCGCGGTGAAAAGCTGCCGCTGATGGTATCCGGCACCATCACCGATGCCAGTGGCCGCACCCTGTCGGGGCAGACACCGGAAGCCTTCTGGAACTCGCTGTCCCACGGCAATCTGTTCTCCATCGGGCTCAACTGCGCCCTCGGCGGCAAACAGTTGCGCCCTCACATCGCCGAGCTGGCGCGGGTTGCCGACACCCTGGTGAGTGTCCACCCCAACGCCGGCCTGCCGAATGCCTTTGGCGGCTACGATGAAAGCGCCGCCGAAACCAGCGCCATCATCAAGGAATTTGCCGAAGCCGGTTTCGTCAATATCGTGGGCGGCTGCTGCGGCACGCGCCCGGAGCATATCCGCGCCATTGCCGACGCTGTCGCGGGCATGGCGCCGCGCGCCCCCGCTGTCCCCGAGCCGGCGCTGCGTCTTTCCGGGCTCGAGCCATTTACCGTCGGCGCCGATGCGCTGTTCGTCAATATCGGCGAACGCTGCAACGTAACCGGTTCCGCCAAGTTCAAACGCCTGGTTCTGGAGGGCAACTACAGCGCGGCGCTCGACGTGGCGCGTGAACAGGTGGAGAACGGCGCCCAGATCATCGACGTCAACATGGACGAGGGCATGCTCGACGCCGTCGAGGCCATGACCACCTTTCTCAAGCTGATCGCCTCGGAGCCCGACATCTCGCGCATACCGCTGATGGTGGACTCCTCCAAATGGCACGTCATCGAAGCCGGCCTCAAATGGGTCCAGGGCAAGGCCGTGGTCAACTCCATCAGCCTCAAGGAAGGCGAAGCGCCCTTCATCGAACAGGCCAGGCTGTGCCGCCGCTACGGCGCCGCCGTGGTGGTGATGGCCTTCGATGAACAGGGCCAGGCCGACAACCTCGAACGGCGCAAGGAAATCTGCCGCCGCAGCTATGACATTCTGGTCAACGAGGTGGGCTTCAACCCCAACGACATCATCTTCGACCCCAACGTCTTCGCCGTTGCCACCGGCATCGAGGAACACAACAACTACGCCCAGGATTTCATCAATGCCGCAGGCTGGATCCGCCGCGAACTGCCGGGCGCGCAGATATCGGGCGGCATCAGCAACGTGTCGTTCTCGTTTCGCGGCAACAACACGGTGCGCGAGGCGATTCACTCGGTGTTTCTGTTCCACGCCATCCGCGAAGGCCTGAGCATGGGTATCGTCAACGCCGGGCAGCTCGCGGTATACGACGAGCTGCCGTCGGAACTGCGCGACGCCGTGGAGGACGTGATTCTCAACCGCCACCCCGATGCGACCGAAAAACTGCTGGCCATCGCCGAGAAATACCGCGACGACAACCAGAAGGAAACCAAACAGGATCTCGAATGGCGCTCGTTGCCGGTGGTCAAGCGCATCGAACACGCACTGGTCAAGGGCATCAACACATTCATTGAGGAAGATGCCGAGGAAGCGCGCCAGCAACTGCCGCGCCCGCTCGACGTGATCGAAGGGCCGCTGATGGACGGCATGAACGTGGTCGGCGACCTGTTCGGCGCCGGCAAGATGTTCCTGCCCCAGGTGGTCAAATCCGCGCGCGTCATGAAACAGGCGGTGGCCTACCTGCAACCCTTCATCGAAGCGGAGAAAACCGAGGGCGTGCGCAGTAACGGTCGCATCCTGATGGCCACCGTCAAGGGCGATGTGCACGACATCGGCAAGAACATCGTCGGCGTCGTGCTGCAGTGCAACAACTACGAGGTGATCGATCTCGGCGTGATGGTGCCCGCCGACAAGATTCTCAGCACCGCCATCGCCGAAAAAGTGGATATCGTGGGGCTGTCGGGCCTGATCACCCCCTCGCTCGACGAGATGGTTCACGTCTCCTCGGAGATGGAGCGTCTCGGTTTCGATCTACCGCTGCTGATCGGCGGCGCCACTACCTCCAAGGCTCACACCGCGGTGAAGATCGAGCCGCGCTATCGCGGCGGCCAGACCATTTACGTACCCGATGCCTCCCGCGCCGTGGGCATCGCGAGTCGCCTCATCAATTGCGAGCACCGCGCCCAGCTGGTGGATGAAGTGCGCACCGAATACGAGGCCGTGCGCGAACGCCATGCCAAGCGCGAACCGCGCGGCACCGTTCTCAGCTATGAAAATGC
>CAYXXZ010000167.1:0-4833 GCA_964469165.1 uncultured Porticoccaceae bacterium | reverse complement strand
ATTATCAGCTGTGTAGGATACAGCGGGGAAACTTATTACTTAAATAACACTTTTGCTGCTATATATTCCAAAAAATAATATATGCAGTCTATTGACAGATCGTAAATTCATCAAAAATAACAGATGAACTGGTCTTCGACATTGTTCTCTCTACAATGGCAGGCTGACGACCACTGATGCAAGACCATGAGCGAGAGCTTCACCTTCCGCCCGATCGGCATCCTCGACTCACCATTCACGGAGAAGTTCGCAGCCCCTCGCCAGCCTCGTCTCGTGGACGCGGCGCGCGCCGAATTGCATCTTGCCGATTACTGCAACCGCGAAGAAATTCTGCGCGGCCTGTCCGGCTTCTCGCACGTCTGGCTGATCTTCGTGTTCCATCAGGTGGCGGCGGGCGACTGGTCTCCCACCGTGCGTCCGCCCCGTCTGGGCGGAAACCAGCGCCTGGGCGTATTTGCCACCCGCAGCCCCTTCCGCCCCAATCCCATCGGCCTCTCGGCCGTGAAGCTGGACGGTGTCGAAAATCGCCAGGGTCGCTGGCTGCTGCATTTGAGCGGCGTGGACCTGGTGAACGGAACACCCATCCTCGACATAAAACCCTATGTACCCTACGCCGACGCCATCGCCGAAGCCAGCGCAGGGTTCACCAGCGCGCTTCCACACGAAGCCGTGACGGTAAACTTCAGCGAGGAGGCTTGCGAGAGCCTGCTCAGGTTGGAACGCGATCATCCAAACCTTGAAACCCTGATCGAGCAGGTCATCGGCCAACAGCCGCAGCCGGGCTACCGGCGCGGCGACACGCTGTCGAGAACCTATGGAATGACGCTGTACGACCTGAACATCCGCTGGCGGACGGAAGGAGCAACCTGCCTGGTAACCGTGATCGAGCGCACGGGCTCTTCGCTTGCCCCCTCTGACCTCAGCTGAGGTAGGTGGCGCGCAGCAGTTCCACAGCGTCCTTGTCGACGCCGATCTCTGTGGCGAGATAGGCGTCGATAGATCCGTAATTCTTTTCCATCTGCGCAAAGGCGAAATGCAGGTAGGGAACCTTGTCACTGGTGTACAGGGGCTTGGGGGTCTTGCTGCCTTCGCCATAGCGCAGCATCATGTCGGCAAAGGCGTTGCTGCCGGCATGGGTACTGAAATCCACACCCGCGGTTTCGATTTCGGGGCGACGGAAGCGCGTGGAAAGGTGGTAATCCTCGAGAATGGTTTCCCTGGCAACACCCAGCGTACGCAGAATGAGCGCCGCGGCGATGCCAGTGCGGTCCTGTCCTGCAGAACAGTTGAACACCAGTGGTGCGTTGCCTTTCATCAGGTGATGAAAGAGCAGGCTCAATTGCGGCTTCAGCAGAATCGGGAAGTTCTGGTAAAGAATATGCACGCCGACTTTCTTGCCACTCTCGTCGAACATGCGGGATGAGATTTCCGTCAGGCTGTAGTCGTGATTGATGAAATTCAATCCGCGCTCCCGTGCCCAGTGGTTCGGGAACAGGTCCAGCTCTTCACGGGAGCGGAAATCCACTACGGTGGCGATGTTCAGCCGTGACAGCACGTCCTGGTCAGCGGCCGTGAGGCCAGTCATTACGCCGGAGCGGAAAATCTGGCCGCGCTTCACCTTTTTACCGCCGCGGGCGGAGTAGCCGCCCATGTCGCGGAAGTTGTTGCCGCCCTCGAGGGGCAACAGGCGCTCGTACTCGAAAGTGATTTCAACGTCGTCGTCCAGAGCGGAGCGCGCCTGACTGTGATCATCCAACATGTGTAGATACCGTGATGAAAGGCCGCTTTCACCGCCTGGGTGAGCACGCTGGCCTGGATATCGGATTGCTTGTTTCGGGCGGAGCAGCGTGCAGATCGACCCTGCCGGCGGGCGCCGAAAAAAACGGATAGCCTGCCATTCTATGGAAACAGCAATCCATTGCAACCCGGAACCGGGGCCGGATCATGGACAGAAGCGCCCCACTCTGGCATGCTCGCGCGCTTTTTAGAGGGTTTTCCCATGACCGAGCTGCCTCCCTGCCCCAAATGTTCCTCTTCCTTCACTTATCAGGATGGCCCGCTTCTGGTGTGTCCCGAATGTGCTCACGAATGGAGCGGCGACAGTCAGAATGGTGCCGAGGACGAAAAAGTGTACCGCGATGCCAACGGCAACCTTCTTCAGGACGGCGATACCGTTACCGTGATCAAGGATCTCAAGATCAAGGGCTCTTCGCAGGTGGTGAAGGTCGGCACGCGGGTGAAAAATATCCGTCTGGTAGACAGTGATCACGATATCGACTGCAAGATCGACGGTATCGGTGCGATGAAGCTCAAATCCGCCTTCGTCAAGAAAGCCTGAATCAGGGTTTTACCGGCACCGCGCCACCCCCCGGCCAACGATAGTCCGTGCTGCCGTAGAACAGGGGCCCGCGCCGCGAAATAGTCTGGGTTTTGCCCACGCTCCAGGGCGTGAATTCGACCTTGTGACCCATGGCCGTCAGGATATCCAGGGTGTCGCGGCTGATTCCCCTTTCCACTTGCAGCACGTCCGGCAGCCATTGGTGGTGGACGCGGGGCGCGGCCGTCGCCTCGGCAATGTTCATGTCGAAGTCCACCACATTGAGCACCATCTGCAACACGGCGGTGATGATTCTGCTGCCACCCGGACTGCCGGTGACCATCACCGGCACGCCATCGCGGAACAGGATCAACGGCGTCATCGACGACAGCGGGCGCTTGTTGGCGGCAATGGCATTGGCATCGTTGCCGATCAGACCGTAGGCGTTGGCGGCGCCCACCTTTGCGGAAAAGTCGTCCATTTCATTGTTGAGCAGAAAGCCCGCGCCGCTCACCGAAATACCATTGCCGTATGAGAAGTTCAGGGTGTAGGTATTGCTGACGACGTTGCCCTCCTCGTCCCAGGTCGAGTAGTGGGTGGTTTGCGGGCTTTCCGGAACCAACTCGAGCCCCGGCGCAACCTGGGCCGAGGGCGTGGCGCGCTCCAGGACAATCGCGCTTCTGCGGGTTTGGGCGTAGTTCTTGTCCATGAGTTCCGCAGTGGGCACCTCGATGAAGTCCGGGTCGCCCAGATATTCACTGCGATCCGCGTAGGCAACGCGCATGGTCTCGGCGAGGCGATGCAAATAGGCCGCGCTGTTGTGGCCGAGCGCGGCGAGATCCCAGCCCTCGAGAATGTTCAGCATCTGTATCAGATGCACCCCGCCGGAGGACGGCGGCGGCATGGATGCCACTTCGAAATCGCGATAACGGCCACGCACCGCTTCCCGCTCCACGGCCCGGTAGTTGCGCAGGTCTTGCAGAGTGACGGCGCCGCCGCTCCTTTCCATTTCCGCCACGATCATCGCCGCGGTCTTGCCTTCGTAGAAATCGTCACCGCCAGTTTTTGCGATACGCTTCAAGGTGGCCGCCAGGTCTGGCTGCTTCCACCGGGTGCCAGGTTGGAAGAGCGTTCCATCCTTGTTGAAGAAATAAGCAGCCGACGCGGGATGGTTTTTCAGGCGCTGCTCGGCGCGCTGCAGCGACAGCGCCAGGATATGGGTGACGGAGATGCCATTTGCCGCCAGCTCGATGGCGGGCGCCATGACCTCGGGCAGCGACAGCCTGCCGTATCGCTTCTGGGCGTGAACCAGGCCGGCCACGGTGCCCGGCACGGCGGAAGCCAGGCTGCTGAAGCGCGAGAGCCTGGTGTCCGCCTCGCCCGCGCTGTTGATGAAAAAGTCCCGGTGCGCCGCGGCCGGCGCCGTTTCCCGGTAGTCGATGGCAAGCGTGCGGTTTTCTTCCGCAAGGTGGATCAACATGAATCCGCCGCCGCCCAGATTGCCCGCCTCCGGCATGGTCACGGCAAGCGCGAACCCGGTTGCCACTGCCGCATCGATGGCATTGCCGCCCTTTCTGAGGATTTCTGCACCGACTCTGCTGGCCACTTGTTCCTGGCTGACGACCATGCCGCCGTAGCCGACCACGGGGTGGAAACGATCCTCGTGCTCGAGAATCGCAACCGTTTCAGCCTGAATATTTGCGAACAAAAACAGTGTTGTTATAAATACATAAACCTGTTTTTTCAGAAAATACATTGCCGTTTGTCCTGTGCAGAAAAAGCGCTTCATGGTATAACGAAACACGCATGATTCCGAGCCCGGGCAACGCCGTGACCGAACCTATCGCATTCTTTCCCATCCGCGTCGAACAGACTCACTGGCAGATCGCCAGCGATACGTTGAGCAGCATCCGCCGTGAAGTGTTCATCGACGAGCAGGGGGTGCCCGAGGAAGATGAGTGGGATCACAAGGATTACGACGCCAGCCACTGGCTTGCCTGGGGAAGTGATCGCGTGGCGATGGCCACTGCCCGTCTGGCGGGCAACAAGATCGGTCGCATGGCAGTGCTCAAACCCTATCGAGGCAATGGTGTGGGCTCGGCGTTGTTGCGAGCCATCATCAAGCACGCCGTCGAGAGCGGCATGACCCACCTGGTGCTAGACGCCCAGAGCTACGCCGTCGCCTTTTACGAACGCCAGGGGTTTCGGGTGACGGGCGAGGAATTCATGGACGCGGGCATCGCGCATTTACCCATGGCCATCGATCTCGATCGCACCGTGGTGACTGCCGACATCCCATCAGAATTCGGCGCGGAAATGCGCGAGCGCAAAAATTTCGGTGGCAGCGGCGAATTCGCGGCGGCGGCCTTGTCCCTGGTGAGCCACAGCCGCCGCCAACTTCGCATTCTCAGTGATCGGTTGGCGCCGGAGGTATATGGTCGCGAAGAGCTGTGCAGCGCGATTCTCGCCCTGGCGACGTCTCACCCCTACACCCAGGTGCGTGTGCTGTTGCGCGA
>CAYXXZ010000166.1:0-4836 GCA_964469165.1 uncultured Porticoccaceae bacterium | reverse complement strand
CGCAATACGCTGACGCCGGGCGAGGAAATTCGTCTGGCGTTGCAGGATGGGCCTTTCAAGCATCTCAGCGGCGCCTGGACGTTCAAGCCGCTCACGGACAAGGCGTGCAAGGTAAGCCTTCATCTGGAATTCGAGATCAGCAGCCAGCTGTTGGCGGTGGCCGTCAACAGCTTGTTCAGCAGTGTCGCCAACAACCTGGTCAATGCCATTTCGCAGCGTGCAGCGGTGCTGTATGGAGCGCCGCAGTGAGCGCCACTTCCGATCTTGTCGATATCGAGGTCGCCTGCGCGCTGGCGGATAAGCAGAGAATCATCGTCTTGCGCGTCCCCAGAGGCACCACGGCACTCGAGGCTGTGAGGTCTTCAAAAATCGCCGATGCCTTTGCCGACGTGGATATCGAGACAGCGCAGATGGGTGTTTTCAGCCGCGTGCTGGGCAGTCGCGGGATGCCTTCGCCGCGGGAGTATGTTGTGGAGTCGGGGGATCGCATAGAAATCTACCGCCCGCTGCTCGCCGATCCGAAGGAGGTGCGCAGGCAGCGGGTGGCCAGGGCGAAGCAGCAATATTCATAATTTGGAAATTTGGGTTGCACCTGTGCCTGTTGAGTCCCGCTGCATACCGTAGGGGCAATTCATGAATTGCCCCTACACGCTTATAGCTCAATTAACAGCTCGCGTTCTCGGCCGAGGCCGCTTCTACATCACAGCGATCGCACGTAGAGCATGATCAGTACGCCGGTGGTGGCAATAATCCAGCCGTCCGTGAGCAGGCGCATGAAAAGCGGCGCCTCGCGCAGTTCCATGAATTCGTACATCACGAACCGCACTTTTACAAACGAAACGATGATGATCGCGATGCTGGCGTGTTTGACTTCGTCGAGCCCGATGCCGTGCCCCATTTCCCAGGACAGCAGGGTTGCGCCAAGTAACAGCAGCCAGATCAGCGTGGTGCGGGAAATCACCAGGTCTTTCATATCATTTCACCAGATAAAGCAAAGCAAAAAGTACGATCCAAAGCAGATCCACCACGTGCCAGAAACAGCCGCCGCTTTCCATGTTGCGCACGTCATTTGCGGAATAGCCCTGCGGGCGCGCGCGGCAATAATGGATCATGAACACCAGAACACCCATGCCTATCAGCACATGGATGAAATGTATGCCGGTAAACAAAAAATAAAACATGTAAAAATCGTTGCTGGTCAGGTTGATGCCCTGGCTGATTTTTTCGCCATATTCGAGAAACTTGACCACGCCGAATCCCGCGCCGCAGAGAAAGGCGAGCGAGAAGAGCGCGACGGGAATCCTGACGCTGTTTCTGCGTACGGCGCTGATACCCATGGCGACGAACCAGGAGCTCGACAGCATCAAGGCGGTATTGAAAACACCGTAGGTTTCATTGAGAGCGGCTTGCGACTGGTCGAAAAGGGCGGCGTTCTCGGCGCGATAAAAAAGAAAGGTTGCAAAGAACAGCGAAAAAACCAGCAGGTCGCCAAATATGAAAAGCCACACGCCGCCCTCGCCGGGAATACGCGTGCCCTCATGGTGCTGCATTTGTGCAAGAGGTTGTGTTGCCGATACATTCATGATGAAAGTGTTCCCTGGGTTGCTATCTGTCTTCCGGGCGTAGTTCGTTTCTTGTCGTCAGGCCATGGTCGGAGCCGCGTGCGTCGGCTGAGCCTTGATGGCCTTGACCGTATACCACCACATCAGCATGATCCAAAGGAAGAAGAAATTGGCCACCAGCCAGAAGCCGAAAATACCTTGCCAGGAAAAAGGACCACCGTGGAAGAACGGCAGCATGGCGCCGGGCAGATAGAGGATGGCAATCCAGAAATTGGCGTAGCCCAGCCAGCGCGGGTAGATTTTTTTCTCGCCCTTGTCCGAAAGAATGCACAGCCCGATGGAGACGTTCTGGATGAAACCTGGCGGCCAGGCGCCGATCATCATCAGCCAGGCAAGGTCGTGGAGTAGCTGCATGCTGGTGTCGGGGGTAGTGGGGCGGTAGGCGACCGCCAGGTTGAAATAGGCCGCGAACATGACGACCAGCACCGTGCCCGTCGCCGCGCCCATCTGCACCCAGGCGAGTACCGGGAACTGGCCTTCGATGCGCCGCATCTGCATGGCGATGGCTGCCGACAAGGTCCACCAGAAAACCGACGAGAAGGCCGCCAGCGTCATGCCGAAACGTATCCAGTTGCGATTTGCGTCGTACATCGACTGTACCTCGCCAGCGCTCATGCCCGGATCGATCGGTGGAAACCAGCCGGGGACGAAGAACCAGCCAATACCCATGACGACGGCAAATATCAAGGCGCTGTGGGCGCACAGCAATTGATTGGTTTGGTTCATTTGCGTGTTCCTCCAGTGACGCGTCCTCGGGATGTGACGTCGCCGTATTGTGCACAAGTCGGAAATTCCGGTGGGCTTGTCATAGAGCTATAAGCTGTAAGTTGAACGCTGGTAGACCTCAGCGCTGCCAGTGCTCCTGCTTACGGCTTGGAGCTTGGTCACGATCTCTTGCTGTCTCTGGGTTTCACGTTTCACGCAAGCACGGAGTAGCCCGCGGGTCGTTGAAACTTCCTGTACCACGACGCGTGGTCAGTATGATGCCATCGCCACAGGCACCTACGTGAAACGTGAAACTTGAAACGTGTAACTCAATCTTGTCTCAGAAACTAAATGACAGCTCGATGCCGTAGGTTCTCGGTGGCGCGGAGGCATAGTGATCGCCGAGAGCCTGCTCGGTGACGAACGCCTGATACTCCTCGTCGCTGATGTTGTCGGCGAACACGCGTATACCCCAGGTATCCGCGGGGTGGCGCCAGGAAACGAAGCCGTTGATCAGCGCGTAGGAGTCCTGCTCGATGCGCCCGGAGGGTTCCCAGCCGTAGCCGTCGTTGTAGTAATAGTTCGCGCCCACCGTGATGTCACCTACCGCTACAGGAACCGTGTAGGTTCCGCCGACATTGAACGTGACATCGGGCGCTCGCGCCAACGATTTGCCGGACAGGTCGAGGGCGACCAGATCATTGCCGCCGAGGCCGAGGCCGAGGGCGTTGGGTACATAGACCGGGGCATCCGGAAAACGGGTGTATTCCGTGTCCATCCAGGAGATGCCGCCGCGCACCTGCAACCTGCTGGTGACATTGGCCAGCAGGTCCATCTCAAAACCCATGATCTCGGCGGAGGCGGCGTTGACGGTTACCAGCGAGCCACCTTCGATACGCGCCAGCTGCAGATCCTTGTAGTCGTAGAAATAGGTGGCGGCGCTCAACTGTACGCGGCCATCGGCGAGGCTCGATTTGATGCCCAGTTCGTAGGCATCGATGAACTCCGGCTCGACGGCGGGGGTGCCGACACCGCTCACGTTGTAGTTGCCGCTTTTGAAGCCGCGACTGTAGCTGCCGTAGACCATGACGTCGTCGTTGATCTGATGATCGAGCACCAGACGCCAGGTGGGCTCATCCCACTCCTCGGATTGCTCGATGGCCGCGATCTGGTTGCCGTTGAGGAAGACCTCCTGGTCGATGCTGCGCTTGTCCTTGGTCCAGCGCAAGCCGGCGGTGAGCTTCGTGCGCTCGGTCAGGGCGTAGGTCAGTTCGCCGAACAGCGCGTAGGACTCGGTGTCGATCAGAGCAAGAATGTTCTGCGTGGCGCCGACAGCCAGCCCGGATATGCCGATGCCGTAGGGGCGCACGAAGCCGGATTCATCGTTGTAGATATAGGCGCCCAGAATCCAGTCCAGTTTGTCGCCCTGGGACATGAGCTGGAATTCCTGGGAAAAGGTTTCGTAGCCCTGCTTGTCGATATCGATCACCACCATGGGAATGGGGAAGCCGCCCTGTTCCCAGTACATGGTGACTTCGGAGTCCCGGTAGGCGGAGATACTGACGAAATCGAGATCGCCGAAACTGTGGTCGATTCGCGCCGAAAGGCCCCAGGTCTCGGACGTGTTTTCTTCCGGGATCGCGCCGTAGGAGTCGTGGTAATCATCCGGCGCACGGGTGGCGCTGGCGGCGGCGATGGGTTGGCAGGTGCCGAACTGTTGCGGTGTCGGCGCCGCCGGGTTGCCGCCCAGTTGCGCGACGCAGCCCGCGAAGTAAAGCTGGCCGTCGGCGCCTACGGAGCCCGGCACCAGGGCTTTTTGAATACCGACGCTGCTTTCCAGCTCGGCGTAATCGGCGGTCAGGCGTATCTGGGTGTTTTCGCCGGCCTCGATCAGCCATTTGCTTCGGATGCCGAATTCTTCTGTCTTGTTGACGTCCGTGCCGGTGGTGAGGTTGTCACCCCAGCCTTCGCCCTGGTCCCTGTAGAACACCGCAAGATCCGCCGCGACCGCATCGGAAAGACCGGTCGTGCCGTACAGTTTCACGCCTGCGGTGTCGTAGTTGCCGTAGGATACCGCGCCCTTCAAGTGGGCGTCATGGCTGGGGTCCTTGGTGATGACGTGCACCAGGCCGCCGGTGGCGTTGCGCCCGAACAGGGTGCCCTGCGGGCCTTTCAGCACCTCGACGCGATCGACGCTGTTGAAGGCGAAAATGGATGCGTTGGAGTTGGCGATGTAGACGCCGTCCACGTACATCGCGACGGTGGATTCCTGCCCCACAGAAGCGTCGGGAGAGCCCACGCCGCGAATCGAGGGCGTGAACGACAGGAGCTGCTGCGTCATGTTGAGGCTGGGTGTGACCATGCCGAGCTGGCCGACGTTGTTCACGCCGGCGTCGAGCAGTGAAGTCTCGGAAAATGCCTGGATGGAGATGGGAACATCCTGAAGGCTCTGCTCGCGCCGCTGCGCGACCACGACGATCTCTTCGAGTGCATAGCTGCTTTGGGCAAG
>CAYXXZ010000165.1:0-4838 GCA_964469165.1 uncultured Porticoccaceae bacterium | reverse complement strand
TCTGCCCTGGGTGCCCGGCGAAGGCACCGAGCTGACCCTGCCCACCGCCTTCGTATTGCCCTACGAAGAACGGGAGGCCATCGTCATCAATCTGCCGGAGTTCCGCCTCTATCATTTCCTGCCGAGCCAGAACCAGGTGCGCACCTATGCCATCGGCATCGGCCGTGAGGGCTGGGAAACGCCCACCACCGAGGAGCGCGAGATCCGGGTTACCACCATGACCCCCAACCCCACCTGGACGCCGCCGCAGTCCATTCGCCGCGATTACGCGTCGCGCGGCATCACCCTGCCCAATGTCGTGCGCCCCGGGCCGGACAACCCTCTCGGCAAGTACGCCATCCGCCTGACGCTGCCCAGCTACCTCGTGCATGGCACCAACAAGGATATCGGTATCGGCATGCGCGTCAGTGCCGGTTGTATCCGCCTCTATGATCCGGATATCGAGGAACTGGCGCTGAGCGTCAAGCCCGGCACGCCGGTGAGAATCATCAACGAGCCTGCCACGGCCGGCTGGCGCGGCGACAGGCTGTATCTGCAGGTACATCCACAGCTTGAAGAAAGACGCGACGTGCCGATCAATCTGGAACGCGCCATCGGTGAAGCACTGGCGCAGCAGCCCGCGACCATCGTCGATATCGACTGGGAAAAGGCCCGCGAGGTGGCCGCCCAGCAGCGCGGCGTGCCGGTGGACATCACCATGAATTGATGGGCCGGCTCGGCACGGCCACATTACGCAGCAGCCGGAAATTCAGGCTGCTGCCGTACCTGAGGCAGAGTGAGCCATAGGCCATAAGCAGAAGCACTGCAAGAACCGGGTTCCGCCCACGGTCGAGTAACTATCCCGGCATCAAAAGCTGTACTGCAAGGTCACACCGTAGGTGCGCGGCTCGTTCCACTGCCACGCGTCCCCCATCGCGAAGGGGTTGTGTGATGACAAGACGGCCTTGTCGGTCAGGTTGCGCCCCCATCCTGCAACACTGAAGCCCTTTGCGAACAGATAGGACAGCCGTGCATTGAGCAGCGTATATCCACCTTGCTCAACGCGATTGGCGGGGTCAAAGTAATAACTGCTGCTGTAAAAGCCGTTGAGGTTGAACTTGATCGTAGCGCCCGTCGAGAGCGGCAAGCGGTAGTCCAGGCTTGCACTGAGCGTGTAACGTGGCGCCCGCACCATATCGTTATCGGAAAAATCCCGCGACACCGCCTCATTGCCGCCATTGAGCAAATCCGGCTCCTGGGATAATCCGATGTAATCGTCATAGCGGGCATGCAACAGCGCCGCCGACACCTGCAAACCGAACCTGTCGGACAAGGCGGCCTGCAGCGAGGCGTCGAGCCCATAAAGCGTGGCGGACGCGGCGTTCTGCAGCTTGGTCACACCCGAATTCGGGTCGGGCACCTGGGCCTGAAGATCGCTGTAGTCGTAATAAAATGCCGCGAACTCCGCGGCAACGCGATGCTCGAAAAAACGCCCTTTCAAACCGGCCTGGTAGGCCGTGATTTTTTCCGGGTTCACCGCGTTGGCTCCGGTGGTGTCGGTAATATTGTAGGTACCGCTCTTGAAACCCCGATCAATCAGGCCATACAGCAAGATATCGTTCGCCAGGCGATACTCGAGCGAAAAGTGTGGCGTAAAGGCATCCCAGCGGCGCGCATCGGGAACGCCCGGCGTGGGGAAAGTCATGCCAAAGAGCGGCAAAATAGTGTCCGCCCTCAGCATGGTTTTTTTCTCATCGCTGTAGCGCACGCCCAAGGTTGCACGCAACGATTCATTGAAATCGTAGCTGCCCTGTGCGTAAACGGCCACGGCCTCGGTATCGATCTGGCCGTCGACCTGAACTTCCGGCACGCCCGCCATCAACACACCCAGAACAGGAAATATCTGCCGGATGTTCTGATAGCCGCTGTGATCCTCGATGTACATGGCACCGGCAATCCAACTGTAAGGCGAGTCACCCAGCGTGGAAACCAGCTGGAAATCCTGCATGAACTGTCGCCCGACCTGGTCCCGCGCGCCAAAGGTAAAAATGGGGCGACTCGAGGCGTCCGCATCGAACAGCCCTTCGAAGTTGAGATCGCGATAGGAACTGATCGAGGTGAATTGCAGAACATCGAAATCATGGGTCAGTTTGACGGAAATACCCTGATCCACCGTTTTGTTCATGGCGGGCGCGTCGTTGTGGACCTGCCAGGGCTCATTGGTGAACCGGGCAGCCCGATCGGCGACCCCTTCCAGTTGTGCACGCGCCAGGGAGCCCTCTGGAAATGCCTGAGCCAGCATTGACGCCTGCGGCAATACCGCCGCCAGTGGCACGGCGGAGCCCTGGCCATAGGCCGTGCCTCGGGTATCGTCGCGCTCGAAGCGATCGGCCGAAATCAACAAGTTGGTTCGCTCCGACACATCGAAAGTGAAGCGCGCCTGCAACGCGTAATAGTCGTCCTCTTCCAGGCGGCTGCCGTCGAACAGATTTGTCACGAAGCCATCGCTTCTGGATGTCATGGCGCCCAGACTGGCCCCCGCACGCTCGCCAAGCGGGCTTGACGCATAGAATCTGGCTTCCCGGCGCCCCTTGTTGCCAACGGTGAACGCCGTATCCAGATGCATTTCATTGCGCTCGATATCCCGCGTCACGATGTTGATGGCACCGCCCAGCGCATTGCGCCCATAGAGGGTGCCCTGCGGCCCCTTGAGCACTTCCACGCGCTCGAGATTCACAAAGGTCTGCAAACCGCTGATAAGCTGAGCCCGATAAACACCGTCGACATATACCGCCACGCTCGATTCCGTTCCCGGTGTGGTGCTGTCATTGCCGATGCCGCGCAGGTAGGTCTGCGCGTAAACAGCGGAAGAGCCGACCACAAGGCCGGGCGTTACCATCGACAGACTCAGGGTATCAACCACACCCGCGGACTCCAGCGCCTCGCCTGTGGCTGCGGCAATGCTCATTGGCGTATCCAGCAGGTTCTGGGAACGGCGCTGCGCCGTGACGATGATTTCCTCGATGCCGGAGGATTTCGCGCCGCCGGCAGAACGGATAGATGGTTCCTGCGCCGCCACGGCAGGCGCAAGCATCAGAGTGGCAAAACCGCCTGCTATCATTTTTTTATTCATCGCTATCTCCGCTATTGGCCACGCCAATGGTCGTTGCGTGCCTTTGTCGCTGCCGTTATCTTTCTTCTTGTTTTTCGGACAAGCACTTAAAAAAAACCGACTCAAAACAAGCGCGGGCTTTCAACCCAGGGCTGCGTGTTGATGTACCAGATCATCTGCAGTGCAAAGGCCAGAAAGATCCCCGTGATGGGGGCACTCAGTGCGAGCACTGACGACTTCCAGAATGTTTCGGTGCGCGGATCGAAGCCGATGGCCGCATCCGGAATCCGCGCCCAGCGCATGCTGTAGCGCAACAACAGGTATCCCCCAAGAATCATGTGCGCGTTCAGCCAGGCATTCGAGTAGGCCACGCCGTACAGCTCGAAACGTTCTTTCTGGTGGTATTCCCAAACACCGAGATTCACAAAGAGAATCTCGAACGCCAGCACATAGAGAGCACTCGCAACATAAATCAGCGGGTACTGCCAGCGCCCCATCACATCGTCCAGTGTGTCTCGGTACCTGACCAGGAGATGGAAAACCCAGTAGTAGAACGAGACGAATGCAAGCGCTGCCGTCAGCGTCTCCCTTTCGCCCGCCATCTTCCACAGCACGGTTGCCTCTTCGTGGAAGGTGACGTTGAAAAACCATTTGAGATTGAAAATCCAGTCCCAAAACACCATCAGGTTGCAGGAAACAAAGAGTCCCAGGTAAAAGGGGTTGCGCGTTTTGAGGCTGACAACCAGCGCCATCATATAAATAATGGCCCCAGCGATCTCAAAACCCTTCACTATCAACGCCGAGTCCATAACCCTTCCTTTCCTTACTATTTACACTCTGGCCGGAAGGCTTTTCGCCCGGCGATATCGCCACCACAGCAACAGACTTCGCAATTCCGAAGGGAGCATGGCATTCCGTAACGTCGGTTGAAACTCGATATCGCTCGACCTATACTCGGTTTCGGCTCGGTAATCACACATAACAAAAGGAGGCCCACGGGACGATGCCAGAAGTGCCGGTTTTACGTGGCAAGAAACCTTCGAGCAACCGGGCAAAGAAGACCGTTGAGGCGATTCTTCAGGCCTTCGAGAGCCTCTGTGAACAATATGGCTACGACGGCGTAACCACCAATTTACTCGCTGAAAAATCGGGAGTGAGTATCGGCGGGATTTATCAGTATTTTCCCAACAAGCAGGCCATCGCCATCGCCTTGTACGAGGAGACCATTTCAGCTGTGGCGACACGCCTCAGGGAAATCGCCCTGAAGAACATCAACGACGCCCTTGACGTCATGATCTCCCGCAATCTGGGCATTCTGCTCAGTTTCTACAAACGCCACAGCTACGTGTTGTTCGTTCTGCCGGAAGCGAATGACGAACTCAGAAAGAGCATCGGCCATATCACCGAGCATCACCTCATAGACCGCTCCAGCCGCCTGTATCTTGAACAGCACCTCGACGAAATGGGTGACGTCGACCTGGACCGTTTGCGCTACGTCATGGCCCTGGTGGTCAGGGGCGCGATGCGCGACTACCTGTTCTCGCCTCACCCTGAAATTTCCGATGAGGGTTTTGTAGCGGCGATCTCGCTGATGCTCGTGCGCTACATCGAGGGGCTGCAAGGCGTTCGGGGTCAGTCAACGCCCGGGTAGCGCGCCACCGCAACCGGGCTCTTCACAACTGCGGACTGCTGCTAGGGCCTGTTAACACTACTTGAATAGTCGTCGCTGGAGGCCATTTTTTCGACC
>CAYXXZ010000164.1:0-4842 GCA_964469165.1 uncultured Porticoccaceae bacterium | reverse complement strand
AAGCAGGGCATGATCGTGGTGTCGGGCGCGACCGGCTCGGGCAAATCCACCACGCTCGCGGCGATGATCGATCATCGCAACAGCAACATGCCTGGCAACATCATTACCCTCGAAGATCCCATCGAATTTCTCCACTCCCACAAAAAGTCGCTGGTAGCCCAGCGCGAGGTCGGCACAGATACCCAGAGCTTCGAAAGCGGCATGCGCGCGGCCATGCGCGAGGCGCCCAACGTGATTCTGGTAGGTGAAATTCGCGACCTGGTGACCATGGAATACGCCATGAGATTCGCCAACACCGGCCACCTGTGCCTGTCGACGATCCATGCCAACAACGCGGTGTCGTCGCTGGAGCGCATGCTGAGCTTTTTCGACAGCGAAACCCAGGAACAGGAAGCCAAACGCCTGTCGCAGAACCTCAAGGCCATCATCTGCCAACGCCTGGTGCCCAAGATCGGTGGCGGCAAAACCGCGGTATTCGAAATTCTCGTCAACACCACCCGCGTCAGCGAACTCATCGCCAAACGTGACTACGAAAGCCTCAAGGAGGCCGTCGAACAGGGCAAGAACTACGGCATGCAAACATTCGACCAATGCCTGTGCGACCTCTTCGACAAAGGCATCATCGACGACGTTGCCGCCGCGGATAACGCCAACTCGAAAACCCGTGTCATGCAGCACATCAAGTTCCATTCCCGTCAGGGCAGCAACCTGGCCGACGCCGGCCTGTCACTGGAAGTAGAGGAAATCACCGAAACCAACACCCCGTTGGGCAGCATCAGCAAGCAGTTCTGATGTGAGCGGCAAGCATGTAAACAACCGTTCGATCACAAAAAACGACCATCCGTCACAAGATTTCCGCGCAGGGACCGAAACAAATTGCACTGCTGCCGCGGATTCGTAAAATCTTATCCCTTGACGACCGGCAAGTAACCCGATGTGGCAATTGCCCGAACCGACGCTGTCGGTTTATACGAATTGCCGACCAGAGCGCAGGAAGAACCGCGCTCTGCCAGAGTACAACTTTAGAGCTTACAGCTTAAAGCTCCATTTACCGTTCATCATGGCAGTCACAGACTGCCGGTGCTGAAAAAGGCAAACCCGCTGAAAGGCGGAGACGCAAAGCTACCTGTCTAACGGATACGAGTATCCCAGGATCGAGGGGCCTCCACGCGCTGAATCCCGCCCGGATTGTTCTACGTGCCGTGCTCTCTCTTTCAGGTTACGCCTGCTCCTCGACAAACGTCGCAGCCTTTGCTCAATTGCAGCACGCTTTTCGGGGAAACCCCAAGGAGCATCGCCCATGCTTGCAGGACGAATCGTCATCCTCGATGATGAATTATCCGTGGCACAAACCATCGGCCTGATGGCTGAAAGCATTGGTCTCGAAGCGACAGTGACCCACAACGCCGCCGCGTTTTTTCAGGCGCTCGAAAACCAGAACGCGGACTACATCGCCCTCGATCTGGTGATGCCAGACATGGATGGCGTCGAAGTGATGCGTCAGCTTGCGCAGCTCGACTGTCGGGCCAAAATCGTTGTCATCAGCGGTATGGCGAATCGGGTGCTGAATGCCAGCGAACGCTCGGCGAGCGAACACGGCCTCAATGTGATCGGCAGCATTGCCAAGCCTTTTTCGGCCCGCGAATTGCGCGTTCTGCTGGAGCGCTCCGGTGATGCGTTGCGCTCGCCCTGCGCTCTCCTGGCCGAGCGCAACGACTGCACGTTTGCGTTGTCCGAGCGCGATCTGCTGGAAGGGCTCGAGCAGCACCAGTTCGTGGTGGCCTACCAGCCGAAGATTCATTGCATGAGTGGCAAGATCGCGGGCTTCGAAGCACTGGCGCGCTGGCATCACCCGGACCTTGGCGTGATTATGCCCGACCGTTTCATCTCCATCGCCGAGCACGCCGGCCTGATGGATCCGCTCACCGGCCAGCTCATGGCACAGGCGCTCGCCTGGTTCCACCAGCATATTTTGCGTGACAGGGGCGGCGAGCCCTCCCCTCCGGTGTTGTCGGTGAATATTTCCGCAAAAAATCTTCAGGACATCCACTTTGCCGACAAGGTATTTCAGCTGTGCAACACCTTCGCGGTGCCTCCCGCCTGCCTGATGCTGGAGCTGACCGAAACCAGCACCATGGCCGATCCGACCCTGTCCCTCGACCTGTTCACGCGCCTGCGCGTGAAGGGGTTTCACCTGTCTTTGGATGACTTTGGCACAGGCTATTCGTCGATGGCGCAGCTGGTACGGCTGCCGTTTTCAGAGATCAAGGTAGACCGCTCATTCGTGATGTCGGCGATGGAATCCCAGGAATCGCGCACGGTGGTGCGCACTATCGTCGAACTTGGTCAGAATCTGGGCTTGCGCACCACTGCGGAAGGCCTGGAAGACGAGGAAACCCTGATGTTCCTGCGCCAGCTGGGTTGTGATTTCGTGCAGGGGCATTTCTTCACGCCGCCGCTGTACGACGAAGACCTGCGCCAATGGATGTCAGGCTACCAGCGGGCGGCTGGCGATGGCCGCCCGCGCCAGGGCTAGCAGGCGGCCGATGCGCTTCCCTCGTCACTGGCCAAATTTGTAACCCACACGGATACCAAAGGTTCTCGGCTCGCCCGGGCCACCCAGATCGGTGCCGCCCGACTGTCCCGTCAGCATCGAATACGTGAACTCATCCGTGAGGTTCTTGCCCCACAGCGTTACCTGATAGGCGCTCGACGGATCCGTCCAGGTGAGGGCCGCATTCAGGTACGTGAAACTGTCCACATGCAGACGGTTGTCGAGTTCGAAGTAAAAACCATCGTTGTAGTACAGGTTGCTGCTCAGGGTAAAGACGCCGCTGTTTGGCGTGACGATGTCATACACAAAACCGATGCTGCCGGTGAATTCCGGCGCCCCCGGCAGGTGATTGCCCTTGGCATCGTAGGGTATGAGATTGCCAGGGTCCGGCAGGCCATCCAGCCCGTTGCAGAAAAACCCTCCGGCGTCGTTGCTGCCAGTGACAGCGCTGCGACAGGTGTTGGGCGCCCCGGCAAAGGGGCCGATTTCAGTATGCAGCCAGCCCGCGGTGGCGATCAGGGTCAGGTTGTCGATGGGGCGCGCTTCCAGATCGAATTCCACGCCGTAGGAATCGGCGGAGCCGCCGTTGAAGATATTGCTGGCGCCGGCCTCGATTTTCTGGAACTGAATATCGGTGAAGTCGTAATAGAAGCCGGAAACATTGAAACGCACCCGGCGGTCACTGGTCTCCGTTTTCAGGCCGATTTCGTAGGCATCCAGGGTTTCCGGCTCATAGGGAATGTTGTCCCAGGCGACACTGCCAACCGTGACGTTACCCGATTTCGATCCCCGGTTGTACGACACATAGGCCAGCATGTTGTCCGTCACCTTGTGGTCCAGAGAGATCCGCCAGGTGGGCTCATCGTACTTGATGCTCTGTGGATTCGGGTTGGCGAGCACTGGCGGCACCGGCAGCACAATGGGCGTTCCCCCCACGTAGGTGGTGCTCAGTGCATCGGTTTCATCCCAGGTATTGCGCACGCCAAGCGTCAGGTTGGTGCGCTCGCCCAGGGGATAAGTCGCCTGCGCGAATATCGCCTTGGAAGTGGTTTCGGCCTTGTTGTCCCAGTCCAGTCCCGCATCGAGATCGCATCCGGCGGGGCCGAAGAAGCAGTTGGGAAAACCGGGATCAAACGCGAAGCCACGCAATTCCAACGGCACGTGACCGGCCTCGTAATCAAAATAATAGGCGCCGATCAGCCACTGCAATTTTGAATCGGCGGGTGACATCATGTGAAACTCCTGGGAATACATACGCCCCAGCTGGTTGATCACCGCCTTGATGAGCGGCGTGGATGACAGATCCTGATCCAGCCGCCAGTAGCCCTCGTTCTTGGTATAGGCGGAGATACTGACCAGTTGCACGCCGCCAAAATTGTGATCGACGCGCAGCGAACCGCCAAAGGTCTTGATGTTGGAGCGCTCCTCGAAATCGTGCCATACGTTGTATTCGCCCGGGTATCCCTGGCCACCAAAGGCAACCGCACCCGGCACTGGCTGGCTGGTGATGGCGCCGTTCTCGGAACGGTAATAATTGCCCGACAACTTCACACTGGTCTTGTCCGACGGCGCGATCACCAGTTTGGCGTGCACGCCATAATCATGGGCGCCGGGAGTGTCCTTTCCCGTAAAAAGATTGTCACCGTAGCCTTCGTCCCTTTTCTTCGATATGCCCGCCAGGCTGAAAGCGACATTATCCGTCAAGGGCGCAGAAATAAAGCCGCGCACATCGACGGTATCGTAATTGCCGTAGCCCAGGGAAATATCGCCGCGCACATCGTCGCCAGGGTCTTTCGTCACGACCTGAATCACACCACCGGTGGCGTTGCGCCCGAACAGGGTACCCTGCGGGCCTTTGAGCACCTCGATTCGTTCGATATTGCTGAACTCGAAGAAACTCGCAAAGGCCGCGGGCTGATAAACGCCGTCGACATAGATTGCCACGGAGTTTTCCGAGTTGGCGTCACCAATCTGCGAACCGATACCGCGGATGAAGGGTCGCGCCTGGTTGGCCTGGCGTGCCACCTGCAGGGAAGGCACGTTCTGCTGCAATGAAGATGTGCCGGTGATACCCACCTTGAAGGCATCGTCACCACTGATGGCATTGAGCGTGATGGGCACCTCCTGCATGCTCTGCTCACGCCGGTTTGCGGTCACGATGATTTCTTCGATGGCCTGTGCCTGTCTTGCGGGCGTCTGCGCCTGCGCCGAGGCCGCCAATGCCAATGTCGCACCGCATACAGCGGTTGTGATCACACCGAGGGTCTGCTTCATATCAGGTCCTTTTT
>CAYXXZ010000163.1:0-4850 GCA_964469165.1 uncultured Porticoccaceae bacterium | reverse complement strand
TGGTCGAAAACGATCGCCTCAGCGCCATCCTGGACTGGGAATTTCTCCACTTGGGTGATCCCGCGGAAGATCTGGGCGTGGCCCGTTTCTATGCCGAGGACGTCATGCCGTGGCAGGAATTTCTCGATATCTACCACGCCGAGGGCGGCCCCCAGGTGCCGGAGCGCCGCGTGCAGCTTGCCATGCTGCTGCAGTTCATCAAGGGCGCCACCCTGGTGGCCACCTCTGCGCGCAACTACGAAGAGGGTTGGACCCGCGAATTCGTCAAGGGCGCCAACTCCTTTGCCGGCATGCGCGTCATCGAATTGCGCATCGCCAGCCTGCTGCAGCGCTTCAACGCCGTGTAACCTCGAGCGGAGCGCTCCCGTGTGAGGAGCGCTCCGCTTTTTTCCCTACTGCATGATTCCCTTCGCGGTTTGACCGCCCAGCTCCGCATTGTCGTTGCGGACGATATCACCAAGACTGACCACGCCGCTGCGGATGGCCCACGAGCTGAGGTCAGGACCTGGGGGCTGAAGGTAGGATTTCTCCGGCTTCTTTGGATGTGCGATATACGGCAGGTGAGTTCGAAGTATCTTGGTTGTCACGTCGAGTTTTGATCCCGCTGTTGCGGTAGCCGCCTGACCGGAACTCTGAGATGGTGATGTTGCACCATGTCTTGAATGCCCTTCTGAAGTTGCTGGTATCACTGAATCCCAGTTGTCCGGCGATTTCATCGACGCTCAGCGACGTTGTAAGAAGGTAGCTTTTTGCCAGCCTTTCACGAACAGTAGTGACCAACTGCAAGTAGTTGGTGTCTTCATCCCTGAGATGGCGTGTAAATGTTCGGAGGCTGTATCCGAAATTTTCCGCAGCGTCTTCCGCGCTGGGTACTTCTGGCAGGTTTTCCTGGATCAGGTGGCGAACCTTGGCGGATAGAGAGGTGCGGGAACTCGCGCGCCGGATAATGTTTTCGAGATATGAGGTGCATACAGAAAGGGTCTCTCTGTCGGAGCCGGGTAGCGGGTCGTTGAAGAATGGATCCTTGAAATCGATAGAAAAGCAGATTTTGTTTGAATTGAAACTTACGGGAACGCCGAGGAGGTCTTCGTAAAGCTTCCGGTGCCGCGGAGGCGGGTAGGTGACATAGAAATGCTTGCCTGGGACTGGACACCTGTTGAATCTGTTGAAGAGACAGGTATCGACATTGATCATTTCCTCCACAAAAAATTGTAGAAGGTTGGGAAGAAGATTTACCCGAGGCCGATATTCGTACCAGAAAAGATCGCCCTGGTGAGTCTCGATGACCGAGAACAGATCGCCAAAAAACAGCCAGTTGTATTTCAGCCACAGGTCTTTGGCCTCGGCGAGGTTGCCGCAGGCTGATACGGCGTGGCCCAGCAGGCCGAGGTCACCGGGTCGCAATGCTTTGCCGAGGCGAAAAGGTAAATCCGGAGAATCGGTGATTGTCAGCATGTTCGAGACCACCCTGATGTAATCCGAGGTTTCGATCAGCAGGTCGGGGGTATCGAGAAAGGCATGCGTCAGCCCTGTTCCAGCCAGGATGTCTTCCGGGGGATAGCCGAACGAATCCATGCACCGCAAATAAAATTTCAACTTCGTCGGGCGAATATTGGCGAAGATATCATCGGTCACTTCTTGCTTATCCTTTTTTCTCTTGGTCAGGCCCTACGGGCCAAATCACCAATAGGCATCTGCTGGCAGTCACGAGGTTGCGTCAGCTCGATGAGCATATCAATACAGGTCTAATTTCTCCGGAAAATGGCATTATAAGCTGCATGATTGGCCGAAATTGATATTTTGGTTGCCAGAAAATGGCACTACAGTGTTTGAAGCGATGCGTCCTGATTGCATCCAGAATAGCTATAACTTGTTGAAAAGGGGTATGTTATGGAAAGGATGAAGCGTTCTTCCCGGATAGTTCTGTTGGGCGCACTGGGCGCCATGAGTATGCCCGCTGTCAGCGCGGGGCTTGAAGAAATCATCGTTACAGCTCAACGACGTTCCGAAAACCTGCAAGAAGTGCCCATATCCATTTCCGCAGTCACTGCACAAGGGCTCGAGCACGCCAACATCACGGCGCTTGCAGACCTGCCCAACCTTGTCTCGGGGCTGATAACTACCCAGGGCGCCGGTGTGTTCAACCTTTTCCTGCGGGGGGTGGGCAATCCGAACCAGACGCCGGGCAACGAGGCCAGCATAGCGGTTTACGTCGATGGCATGTATTACGCTCGACTGCCGCCGGCGCTGTTTCAGTTGAACAACGTCGAACGGGTCGAAGTACTGAAGGGCCCACAGGGTACGTTGTTCGGTCGCAATGCCAGCGGCGGGTTGATCCATATCGTGACCCGGACTCCCGGACAGGAGACCGCCATCAAGGCAGAGGTTGGTTATGGCAACTTCGATACCTACACGGGCAGCCTGTATGTCGGTGGTGGATTGACGGAAAACCTGGCGGCCGACGTCGCGGTTCGCGTTGTTGGTCAACAGGAGGGATGGGGCAGGGATCTTCTTCGTGATGAAGAGTTCGGCTGGGAAGATTCGCTGGCGGCGCGCGCCAAGTTCGTTTATACGCCCAGCGATGCGACAACCGCCACGCTCGGCGTGGATTACAGTAAATCTGAAACCACCATCGGGCTGCCGGCCCGGCAGTTCGAAGGCCGCCCCCACGGCAACTTCTTCCCGCCTCTCGATGTCAGTTACACTCCGCCGGAAAATTTCTGGGATGCGCGCCTCAACGATGATACGCGCCATAAAGACTGGAGCGTTGGCGCCACGCTCAAGCTGGAGCACGAACTGAATATTGGTACCCTTGTGAGTGTGACCGGCTATCGCAGATTCGATGACCACTTCATTCAGGATGCCGATTTCAGTCCCCAGCCTTTTTTCCAGTACGATGCACCATCGGAGATGACGCAGACCACCCAGGAATTTCAATTGGTTTCAAACGAGAGCAGCCCTTTCCAGTGGCAACTGGGGCTGTTCTACATGAACTACGAAACGGATTTTTCCGCGCGCTTTCATGGACTGGTCAGTGAATACGCCTTGGCAGGGCCTCCTTTCTTCGTGCCGGTGCCTCTGGCCGACGCCTTGACGACGATCAATTCGAATCAGGATATAGACTCCTACGCAGCCTATGTTCAGACCACCTTCAATCTTTCGGATCGCACCAACCTGACCACCGGTTTGCGCTATACGAAAGATAAAGTCGAGGCCGAAGGTGTGACGCGATTGCAAGCTTCCAACCTGACGAGCCTGATTCCTTTCTTTACCAATCCCCAGGTTCTCGACGTGGGCGCCGGTGAGGAGACGTTCTCGAAGGTGACCTGGCGTCTGGCACTCGATCATCAATTCAGTGACAGCGTGATGGGGTACGTTTCATACAACAGGGGTTTCAAGGCCGGTGTTTACAACCTCATTCCTGTGACGGGCGCGCCAGCGGAGCCGGAGGTCATCGACGCCTATGAGGTGGGTGCCAAGATGGAGCTGTTCGACAACAGGCTGCGCCTGAATGTGTCGGCGTTCCTTTATCAGATAGACGACCCTCAGGTGCAGACGTTCGATGGTACCTCGCTGATTCTGATCAACGCGGAGGAGGCGGAGTCGAAGGGTATCGAGATCGAAGGCGAGGCAGTCATCAGCAGCAATTTGCGGGCGAATTTTTCGGCAGTGTGGATGGATGCGGAGTACAAGTCGTTCAAGAATGCACCGACCGTGGTCCAGAATCCGCCTTACGGCAACATCCAGAGTGCCGGCCAGACCTTCGATGCCTCGGGCCAGGACTTGCCGCGCGCGCCGGAATTCACATTCACATTCGGGCCGACCTATACGATCAATGGAGCTGCCGGGACGGTCGATCTGAGCCTCAATTACAACTACAACAGTGGCTTCATTTTTGATCCATCGGGGATCATCGAAAATGACGCATACGGACTGCTCGACGCCCGTGCGGTATTCTCACCGGCCGGCAATCCCAACTTCCGATTCGCATTTTGGGGCAAGAACCTTACCGAAGAGAAATATATTCTGAACACGGCTGAAAACGACAGCCCTGGCGGATTTCCGGTAGCTCCGGGGGCACCGAGAACCTATGGCGTGACATTCACATACGAGTTGTAGGTTTGCATGCGCTGCTCGCCGACCTGATGGGGTGACGAGCAGCGTGGCGTCGAAGTACAGGTTCATTACCCGGTCGTCGGAGATTTAGGTTACGGCCTGAGTTTTCAGTTTTCAGTTGACAGTTCACAGGGGGGAGTCACACTCACTGAAAACTCAGGCCGTAGCCTGGGCTCTCATACGACGCAAAAATTCCCCCATGATCTGGCGATACAATTCGTCGCCAAGGTATCGGTCTTCGACGCCGCGGTCGATGTTGGGGTTGTCGTTGACTTCGATAACGAAACCCTTGCCATTTTTTTCTTTTACGTCGACACCGTAAAGGCCGTTGCCAATGGGCTTGGTCGCGGCCATGGCCGCCTCCAGCACACCCTTGGGCACCTCGAAGGTGGGCAGGGTGTCGAAGCCGCCGCTGTCGGTTTTTCCCGCGCCGTGGCGATAGATCTGCCAGTGGTTTTTCACCATGTAGTAGCGGCAGGCGTAAAGAGGCTTGTTGTTGAAGATGCCGATGCGCCAGTCGAAATCCGTATAGAGAAATTCCTGTGCCAGCAGTAGTGAAGTCTTCTGGAACAGCTCGCGGGTTTTTTCTTCGAGTTCCTGGCGGTTGGCGACCTTGACGACACCGCGGGAGAAGGCGCCGTCGGGAATCTTGATGACGATGGGGTAGCCGAAGGCGCTTTCCAGTTCGTCGAGCTGTGCCTTGTTGTCGCGGCGCAGCACACGGGTGCGCGGCG
>CAYXXZ010000162.1:0-4867 GCA_964469165.1 uncultured Porticoccaceae bacterium | reverse complement strand
CTCCAGTTCGCGCATGGGCTGCGGGAATTGCGCCTGCCAGACGAATTCCAGCTCGGAGAATTGGGCGTCGATCAATACCTTGCTCAAGGCGCCCAGGTAAACCGCGCTGGTGTCGGAACTGAAACTGATTTCGCACGAGAGCCGGGTATTGCGATAGTCGCTGATACGGGTGATGGCCTGGCGGATGGCGTCGAGGCTCCTGTCAGGGCCGGCAATGGAGGCGTCCACACTGAGGCGTATGTTGTTGAAGCCCAGCCCTTTGAGCAGGGCTAGATTGTTTGCCGAGCAATGTTCCGGTGTCAGTTGAATGCTGCGCTCGACCACGGTGCCGTCCAGGACGTTGAAATGGGAGCACAGCCAGAACAGGAGTTCGGTGAGTTCATCACTGCTGAACTGGCGCAGCGGCAAGCCGTGTATGCGCAGATACTGCACGGGCTGGCGCCGCGACAGGTAGTTTTTCTTGATCAGCATTTCCTGGCACAGCAGACTGACATAATCATCCACAGGCGCCGTGGGGGTATAAACGTAGATGCCGGCGGCGTTGATGGCCGTGATCTTGCCGCCCAGGTTGAACGGTTCTTGCCCGGCGGCGTTGTCGAGAAGCCGGGAAAATGCGTTGCTGGTGAAATTTGTCGCCAGATTCACTATGGTATGTCGCACCCGGTGATGGATGCTGCCCTCTGCATTTGTCGCGGGATTTCACTCTAGAGATGAACACGTGGCGGGAAAATGATTCAAATCAACACATGGATCGACCGCAACGGTCTAGAGTTAGTGCAAGTGCAGAGAATGAGGTTGAGATAATCATGAGTACAGTTCTGGCTGTCATCAATAACTGGCCCTATGCCGAGCGCGTGCTGGCCAAGGCGCGCCTGATTGCCCGTGCCACCAGAGGGCAGATGCATATCTACTGCCCGGTTTCCAGCGAATTCGAGGAATTGAACCGCTACTTCGGGTTCGACAACTACGAGGCCGTAAAAGAGGCGCTGCTGGAAGAATACCGCACACAGCTTGAACAACTGTCCGATGAAGACGCGCAGAGCGCGGAAGTGGAGTGGCAGTCGCGTCCCTACCGCGCCGTGGCGGAGAAGGCCGAACAGCTCTCCGCCGAAATGATCGTGATGGCGGCCAGTCAGCACAGCGCGCTCGGCGATTTTCTCCACAAGCCGGATGACTGGCACCTGCTGCGCGACGCCAGTTGCCCGGTGCTGATCCTGAGTGGTGAGGAGCGCGCCTACCACAGCGTGGTGGTGGCTGTGGATGCGCTGGAAGAGACGGAGGCGCACGCCTCACTCAACGCGCGCATCCTGGACAACGCGCGCCTCATGGCGGAAACGCTGAAGCTGCCTCTCAAGGTGTTGAGCGTGGTGCCGGACCCGGCCTACATCTACTCCGATTTTGCCGCTTCCGACAGCAAGGCGATCGTCGCCTTTCGCAGCCAGGCGGAAAAAACCACCCGCGAGCGCCAGGCCCAGATTCTGTCTCTGTACGGCATTCATGCCCAACAGCGCAGCGTAAGGACCGGAAGAGTGGAGGACGTGCTCCAGGAAGCCCTGACCGAGGATGGCTTGCTGGTGATCGGCACCATCGCCAACAAGGGCCTGAAAGGCTTTTTCCTGGGCAACACCGCCGAGCGGCTCCTCAGGCACCTGGAAGGCGATATGCTCGTGGTCAATTGATGCCGGGTATGTGCCGCAGCTGGGCAAAAAAGCGGGTCGCCAGGCTGGGCTGAAGAAATATCATGAAGCCGACACCCCACAGCGCCCCCCACAGGTGGGCGCTGTGGTTGATGCGGTCGCGCCCGCGCCGTTCCGCCCACAGCGAATATGCGACGTAGAGCACGGCAAAGATGATGGCGGGCACGGGAATGAACATGACGAACAACATCGCCCAGGGCTGGATCAGGATGTAGGAAAACAGCACCGCTGAAACCGCGCCCGACGCCCCGAGACTGCGGTATGCAGGATTGTGACGGTTGCGCAGGTGGCTGGGAATCATCGCAAAAACAATGGCAAACAGATAAAAACCGAAAAATCCGCCGACACCGATCCGCGGTATCAGAATCTGCTCCATCACCCGCCCGAAAAAATATAACGTAATCATGTTGAACAGCAGGTGATTGCCGTCGCCGTGGATGAAGCCGTGGCTCAGCATACGCCAGTATTGGCCGCGCTCGACGGACGGACCGTGGTAAATGAGCTTGTCCAGATAGACGGGCCGCTGCCACGCGGCCCAGGAGATTGCGACGGTGATGGCGATCAGTATCAGGGTAGGTGACATGGCTGGCGAAGTTGGCGGAAAGGCGCCATCTTAGCAGAGAAAGACACCCCGGTCGGTGAGCGCGGATCCTGTGTAAAAGTAGAAAATGAGAACACCGATCTGAATATAGTGTCTAGACTAAGAAAAAAGGCAGAGTGTCCCAATAGCCTCCGGAGGTAACTTGATGTCTATATTTGCGCACTACCAGTCCCGCTACGACGCCACTCAACAGGAGGAATACAGCCTCCAGGAATACTTGGATCTTTGCAGGGAAGACCGGTCCGCCTACGCCTCGGCGGCGGAGCGGTTACTGATGGCCATTGGCGAGCCCGAACTGGTGGATACCGCCAAGGATCCGCGCTTGAGCCGGATTTTCTCCAACAAGGTGATCAAGCGCTACGAGGCGTTCAGCGACTTCTATGGCATGGAGGAGTGCATTCAACGGATCGTGAGTTTCTTCAAACACGCGGCGCAGGGGCTGGAAGAGCGCAAGCAAATCCTCTATCTGCTGGGGCCGGTGGGTGGCGGCAAATCGTCTCTTGCCGACAAGATCAAAAGCCTGGCGGAGAAACACCCCATCTTCTGCCTCGAGGGTTCGCCGATTTTCGAATCGCCGCTGGGGCTTTTCAATCCGCGCGAGGATGGCCATATCCTGAAAGAGGAGTACGGAATCCCGCTGCGCTATCTCAAGGGCATCATGTCGCCCTGGGCGGTGAAACGACTTCACGAGTACGGTGGCGATATCTCCCGGTTCCGGGTGGTGAAGGCTTGGCCGTCGGTATTGAACCAGATCGCCATCTCCAAGACCGAGCCGGGGGATGAGAACAACCAGGACATCTCGTCCCTGGTGGGCAAGGTGGACATTCGCAAACTGGAAGAATTTCCTCAGAACGATCCCGACGCTTACAGTTTTTCGGGGGGGCTGTGCCGCGCCAATCAGGGGGTGATGGAGTTCGTCGAGATGTTCAAGGCGCCCATCAAGGTGCTGCATCCGCTGCTGACCGCGACCCAGGACGGCAGCTACAACGCCACCGAGGGTATAGGCGCGATACCGTTCGACGGCATCATCCTCGCCCACTCCAACGAGGCGGAGTGGCAGAATTTCAGAAACAACCGCAACAATGAGGCGTTCATCGACCGGGTATCCATCATCAAGGTGCCGTACTGCCTGCGCGTGAAGGAAGAGGTGGAAATCTACAACAAGCTGCTGCAGAACAGCTCGCTTGCCCATGCGCCCTGTGCGCCGGATACACTTGAGATGCTCGCCCAGTTCAGCGTGCTGTCGCGTCTCAAGGAACCGGAAAACTCCAGCATTTATTCGAAGCTGCTGGTTTACGATGGCGAAAACCTCAAGGATCGCGACCCCAAGGCGAAGTCGATCCAGGAATACCGCGATGCCGCCGGTGTCAACGAAGGCATGACCGGGTTGTCCACGCGCTTCGCGTTCAAGGTGATTTCGAAGGTATTCAACTTCGACCCCAATGAAGTGGCGGCCAACCCGGTACACCTGCTGTACCTGCTGGAGAAGGAAATCGAACAGGAGCAGTTTCCGCAGGAGGTGCATGAACGTTATCTGAAACATATCAAGGAATTTCTCGCCTCCAACTACGTGGATTTCATCGGCAAGGAAATTCAGACCGCCTACCTGGAGTCCTATTCGGAATACGGCCAGAACCTGTTCGACCGCTACGTCACCTACGCGGATCTGTGGGTACAGGATCAGGAATACCGCGATCCCGATACGGGCGAAATTCTCGACCGCGCCGCGCTGAACGACGAACTGGAGAAAATGGAAAAACCTTCGGGTATCAGCAATCCCAAGGATTTCCGCAGCGAGATCGTCAATTTCGTGCTGCGTGCGCGCGCCAACAACGAGGGCCGCAATCCCAAGTGGACCAGCTATGAAAAATTGCGTACGGTGATCGAGAAGAAAATGTTTGCAAGCACCGAGGATCTGTTGCCGGTGATTTCCTTCAATCCCAAGGCCTCCACGGAGGATCGCCAGAAACATCAGGATTTCGTACAGCGCATGATCGAGCGCGGCTACACCGAAAAACAGGTGCGGCTGTTGTCCGAGTGGTACCTGCGAGTGCGTAAATCGCAGTGATTTTTTAGGTCTGACGTCTGACGTCTGAAGTCTGACGCGTGGGGTGGCCGGAGCGGCCATTGCTTTTGCGTCAGACGTCCGACGTCAGACGTCAGGCCGCGGGTAAATACCTCGTAGTCTGAAAGGGCATCCAATGGCCTACCTCATCGACAGAAGACTCAACGGCAAGAAAAAAAGTGCGGTCAACCGCCAGCGCTTCATCGAACGCCACCGCGAGCAGATTCGCGATGCGGTACAGCGCAACCTGCGCAGCCGTAGTATCACCAACACCAACGGCGGTGAGAAAATCACGATTCCGACGAGAGATACCAACGAGCCCATATTTCGTCACGGCGCGGGAGGTATTCTGCGTCATATTTTGCCGGGCAATCGGGACTTCGTGCCGGGTGACACCATTCCGAGGCCCAGCGGCGGGCGCGGCGGTGGAGGCAAGGAGGGCAGTCCCGACGGCGAGGGCATGGATGATTTTGTGTTCGAGATCAGCCAGCAGGAATTTCTCGA
>CAYXXZ010000161.1:0-4915 GCA_964469165.1 uncultured Porticoccaceae bacterium | reverse complement strand
GCTGCGTCTTTTTCTGGACTTGTGTCAGCTCGAGAGCTATCACTACCACACGGGTATCGTATTCGCGATCTACGCCGATGGTGCGCGCCAGGCGCTCGGCAACGGCGGGCGTTACGACGATATCGGCGAGAGCTTCGGACGCGCGCGCCCGGCCACCGGCTGCAGTGTCGACCTCAAGGCCATTGCCGAACTGGTTGGCGACAGTGCCAAGCCGGCTCTGGGCATTTACGCACCGCCCTCGGACGATCCGGCACAGGATGCACAGGTGCGGAGCCTGCGCCAGAGCGGTGAGAGGGTCGTGTGCGGCTTCAGCGGTGAAACTCCCGATTACAGCGAACTTGGCTGTGATCGCATACTGGTGACGGATGGCGAAGGCTTCTCCGTGAAATCCATTCTTAATTGAGACTCAGAGTTAACGAGATGGGAAAAAATGTAGTGGTTCTCGGTTCCCAGTGGGGAGATGAGGGCAAGGGCAAGGTAGTGGATCTGCTCACCGACCAAGTATCCACCGTGGCCCGCTTTCAGGGCGGCCACAATGCCGGCCATACCCTGGTGATCGAGGGAGTGAAGACCGCACTGCACCTGATTCCATCGGGTATTCTCCGCGACGGCGTCACCTGTGTGATCGGCAACGGCGTGGTGTTGGCGCCCGACGCGCTCATCCGTGAAATGGAACAGCTCGAAGCGCGCGGTGTGCCGGTGCGTGAGCGCCTGCGCATTTCGCCGTCCTGTCCGTTGATTCTGCCCTATCATGTGGCGCTCGACCAGGCGCGCGAGACCGCGCGTGGCGATGCCAAGATCGGTACCACGGGGCGCGGCATCGGCCCCGCATATGAAGACAAGGTGGCGCGCCGCGGCTTGCGCGTGGGCGATATGCTCAACAAGGAGAGCTTTGCCGCCACGCTTGCCGAGGTAATGGAATACCACAACTTTGTGTTGACCCACTATTACAAGGCCCCGGCGGTCGATTACGACGAGACCTTGCGCCTTGCGCTTGCCTGGGCCGAAGAGCTGAAACCCCTGATTGCGGACGTGGTGGAACTGCTGCACAGTGAGCGTGAGCGCGGCGGCAACATTCTCTTCGAAGGCGCCCAGGGCACCTTGCTGGATATCGATCACGGTACCTACCCCTTTGTGACGTCCTCCAATACCACTGCGGGCGGTACTGCCACCGGCAGCGGTTTTGGCCCGCTGTTTCTCGATTATGTGCTGGGCATCACCAAGGCCTACACCACGCGTGTGGGGTCGGGGCCGTTCCCCACCGAGCTCGACTGCGAGATCGGCCGCCACCTCGGCGAAAAGGGTCACGAGTTCGGCACCACCACCGGGCGTCAGCGCCGCTGCGGTTGGTTCGACGCGGTGGCGGTGCGCCACGCCGTGCGCATCAACAGTATTTCCGGTTTGTGTCTGACCAAGCTCGATGTGCTCGATGGCCTGGAAACCATCAAGATCTGCATCGGCTACACCGACGCGCAGGGCAATGAGCTGGCCATGCCCTACGATACCGACGGTTGGCAGGCGGTGGTGCCGGTCTATGAGACCCTGCCGGGCTGGAGCGACTCCACAGTGGGCGTCAAGGCGCTGGCAGATCTGCCGGACAATGCAAAGGCTTACATTCAGCGCATCGAAGCGCTCACCGGATGTCCTATCGACATCATTTCAACCGGTCCCGACAGGGTGGAAACAATCATTCTCAGGCACCCTTTTGCCTGATGGGCGGATGCCGTGAACAAGCTGGAGCAGCTCAAGAAATTCACTACCGTGGTTGCCGATAGCGGCGATATCGAGGCCATCCGCCGCTATCGCCCCGTGGATGCGACCACCAACCCCTCATTGCTGCTGAAGGTGGCGGCGGATGGCGCGCAGCGCAGCCGTCTCCATGACGCCATCGGCTGGAGTGAACAGCGTGGTGGCAGTGGCACAGAGCGTCTTGCCAACTGCATCGACCGCCTCGCCGTGACGGTTGGCGCCGAGATCACCCGTATCGTGCCGGGCAGGGTATCCACCGAAGTCAGCGCGCGGCTGTCCTTTGATACCGCCGCGACCATCGCCCGCGCCCGCAAGCTGGTGGCGATGTATGAGGAACTGGGTGTCGCGCGCGATCGTGTGTTGATCAAAACGGCTTCCACCTGGGAGGGAATCCGCGCCGCCGAAACCCTCGAGCGCGAGGGCATTCAGTGCAATCTCACGCTGCTGTTCAGCTTTGCTCAGGCGATGGCCTGCGCCGATGCCGGTGTCTTTCTCATTTCCCCCTTCGTGGGGCGTATCTATGACTGGTACAAGAAGGCCAGCGGTGAGGATTACCGGGGCGAAGCCGACCCCGGCGTGCAATCGGTGCGGCGTATCTTCAGCTATTACAAGCACCACGGCTTCGCCACCGTCGTCATGGGCGCCAGCTTTCGCAACACCAGCCAGATCGAAGCCCTGGCGGGTTGCGATCGGCTCACCATCAGCCCGCAACTGCTGGCGGAACTGGAGGCGGATGAGGGCGATCTGGCCGCCGCGCTGGATGCTCGCCAGGTCGACTGCGACGATGAGCGTGTCATGTTGAATGAAGAAGCCTTCCGCTGGCGCAACAATGAAGATGCGATGGCCAGTGAAAAACTGGCGGAGGGCATCCGCCTTTTCCACGCGGATGAGATCAAGCTCGAGAAACTGATCGCTGACATCGCCAGAGCCTGAGACGCGCCCTGATCATGCTCAAGAAACTGTGGAGGTGTGTTATGGGAAACGGAGAAGCTTTCGAACGCATCAGTGCGCAGACGGCGAGCCAGCGGCTGACGGATGCACCGGAGACCCGCATCGTCGATGTGCGTGAGCCCGACGAGATTGCCGCAAGCGCGGTTCCCGGTGCAATCAACATTCCCAAGGGGCTGCTCGACCGGGAGATCGCCGAGGCACTGCCGGATCGCGATACCCCGGTGCTGTTGTGCTGTGCCGCGGGGGGCAGAGCGGCGATGGCGGCGGAAACCCTCTGTGCGATGGGCTATCGCCGCGTCAGTGTGATTGCCGCGAATCATGCAGACATTCTTCGTGCGCTCCGAGCTCAGGCCCGGTAGAAACGGCCACCCTTGTGAGCAGGCCCTAGTCGAGCGATGTTGAGGGCGTTGTCCTCAATATTTCCCGCAATACGCCAAGCTCTTTTTTCCCCGCGAGAATCTCTTCTGCACTCAGACCAGTCAACTCGTGGGGAAACACTATCCAGCGGTCGGTTTCGTGCAGATAGTAGTCGGGCCGGCGTGTTGTCTTGTTGCAGGCGGGTTTGAAGTAGGGGGTCGCCGTGCGAATTTCGCCGCTGCGGATCGTCTGTTCCAGCATGCCGGCCAGCCGCTCCAGGGTCAGGCCGGTATCGAAAACATCGTCGACGATGAGGACTTTCGAATCCGGCGCCATGGCGGCCAGAGGCGCCTCCAGACCTTCGACCAGAATATCGTCCTTGCGGGCATCGATGCCGCTGTAATGGCTGGTCTTGACGGCAAAATGCCGGGTTTCGATGCCCAGGTAGGTCAACAGCTCCTGCACGGCGATGCCGACCGGTGTCCCGCCGCGCCACAGGGCAATGAGAATGTCCGGGCGATAACCACTGGCGGCGATGCGCTGGCCGAGACGAAAGGCATCGTCGAGCAGGCTGTCGGCCGACACGAAAAGCTTCTCTGAAGACATGAGTCTCTCTACTGAATTGTGAATTTTGATATTTGGAGAAATGTCGAGCATAGGCGTGATTGGAAAATGCTCTTCAAAGCTCTTTTCGGCTCCCGACCCGCTTGGCAAAAACTGTCGGCAAGCATAGCAGCCCATCGCTGAAAGGTCTTTTCCATTTCCAGTTGGGGGGCATTGCCGCTATAATTCCCGCCAATTTCAATAACCCTTATCCATTGTGGAGGCATCTCATGGGGAAAGTCATCAAAACCGGCCTGTCTGCGACCGCCGTCGCCTTGTTGCTGACACTCGGCGCGTGCAGTGGTGAGCAGGAGGAGGTGACACTCACTCCCGCCCAGCAGGAGGCCGTTGCCGAGCGTCTCAAGCCGGAAGGTGAAGTGACCCTGGAGTCCGATGTGGTCGCCACTGCGCCGGCCATCGACGCCACCGGTGGTGAACCCCGCGATCCCGAAGAGATCTACAACAAAGCCTGTGTCACCTGTCACGCCGTGGGTGTGGCCGGCGCACCCAAGATTGGCGTGGCTGCCGACTGGGAGCCCCGTATTGCGCAGGGAATGGATGTTCTCTATACCCACTCCCTCGAGGGTCTCCGCGGCATGCCGCCGCGCGGTCTGTGCATGGATTGCACCGATGACGAGATCAAGAGCACGGTGGACTACATGGTAAAAAGCAGCCAATGAGGTGCTGAAATACCGACCTCCGACACGACAAAGCCGAAGCCTAGCTTCGGCTTTGTCGTTTCTGGAGGGTCATTGACAAGGACTGCCGTAGCAAACACTCTGAAGCAAGCTTGTATCGATCAGTTGGCTCAGGCTCTGTCCTATGGTCGCGTGAAACTTCGTGGAATATGAAAAGAGAGGCCGCCATTTCGGCGGCCTCCTGCTTGCTATGCAGCTTTTTTCACAGCCTTCTTCAAGGACTTGATTTTCTTCTCGTGCTTCTCGACCTTGGCTTTGCGAGCCTTGATCTCCTGTTTGAGGGATTTGACTTTTTTGTCGGCTGCTTTGGTTTTCTTGGACATGGACTGTCTCCTTCTGATGAGGCTATTCCCTGGGTTTGTGTTTCTTGATGAACCCGCGAATGAAATGCCTGATTTCGCGCGCCGCCGTTGTATCCAGTTGTTCGCACAACTGCAAAAACAGCTCGCGCTCTGAACTGCTGATACGAATCAGCAACTGGCTATCTTTCTTGTTGAGTTTCACTTTTTTGGGCTTGTCTGACATTGGCGCGCTCACACAGAAAAATGAATTCTCAA
>CAYXXZ010000160.1:0-4935 GCA_964469165.1 uncultured Porticoccaceae bacterium | reverse complement strand
GAAGAATACGGTGCCGTAGCCGGTGGCTTCGGTGCGCACCAGGCTGCCGCCCCAGCTGAGACCCTTGCCAGTGAACACGCCAGACTCGTAGCGATTGGTTATGCGCTTGTACTGGCCGAACAGGTAGCCGACCTCGCGGCCGCCCACGCCAATGTCGCCGGCGGGCACGTCGGTGTACTCGCCCAGGTGACGGTACAGCTCGGTCATCAGGCTTTGGCAGAAACGCATGATCTCGTCATCGGACTTGCCCTTGGGGTCGAAGTCGCTGCCGCCCTTGCCGCCGCCGATGGGCATGCCGGTGAGGGCGTTCTTGAAGATCTGCTCGAAGCCCAGGAACTTGATGATGCCCAGGTAAACAGAGGGATGGAAGCGCATGCCCCCTTTATAGGGGCCGAGGGTGCTGTTGAACTGGACACGGAAACCGCGGTTGATGTGAATCTCGCCTTTGTCATCCTGCCAGGGAATGCGAAAAATGATCTGGCGCTCGGGCTCACAGATGCGCTGGATGATTTTCTTGTCGGCGAATTCGGGGTACTTCACCAGTACCGGGCCGAGGGTTTCCAGCACTTCGTGGACGGCCTGGTGAAATTCGGTTTCACCGGGATTGCGGCGCAGCACATCGTGAAAGATGGGCTCAAGTTTTTCGTCAAGACTGAAAGGCATGGCGGGACTCCATGGTCACATTAAATGGGGACAGTACCGGGCCTGCGGATAAGGGCGTGTCCTCAATCCATCCGTGCGCGTTGCTGCCGGATTTGCGGCCAGGCAAGGCGCACGGATGGATTGAGGACACGCCCTCAGCATTTCTCGGGGGGGTGGGATTGCACCACGATTGCCTGTTTTTCTGCAACATGATGGCGCATGAAAGTGACCATTTCCGGGCTTTTGAAGAGAAAATGTACGGATTTTTGACGTTTTGTCCGCTTTCGACGTGGCGCCTGCGCACTTTTTCGGCCACTCGGCGCGCTGCATTGCCCCGCGAATGGCGGGCGTGGTGCCTGTCTCATCAGGGATTTTCGGCCTGCTTTCCCGCCGCCGCCGAGGCTGCTCTTCACCCTCGCGCTGGCGTTTGTGGTAATTGGCTTGCCGCTCGGCAAGAGTTATAGTTGCGCCCCTTGACACAAAATTTTACTCGGGAGATACGGTAATGATGGTTGAAGAATCACCCTATGGCGAAGAGCTCGAAATGTTCCGCCGCTCTGTGCGCGGTTTCCTTGAAAAAGAACTGGTACCCCGTTACAAGGAGTTCGATGGCAAGGGACTGGACCGGGATTTCTGGCGCAAGGCCGGTGACGCCGGGCTGCTGGGCCTGGAGGTTCCCGAAGAGTACGGCGGCGCTGGCGCCGACCCCCTGGCGGTACTGGTGATTTCCGAAGAACTCGGCCGTCTCCCTGAGGGCGCCTCCATCGGTTCCTGCATCACCACCGATATCATGACCGGCTTTCTGGTGGATTACGGCACCGAGGAGCAGAAGCAGAAGTACTTTCCCGGCATTCTCTCCGGTGACCTGATCCAGTGCCTGGCCATGACCGAGCCGGACTCGGGCTCCGACGTAGTGTCGATCCGCACCACTGCCCGTCTCGACGGTGATCATTATGTGATCAACGGCAACAAATGCTTCATGTCCAACGGCGCCAAGTCCAACCTGATCTATGTGATCGCCAAGACGGACACCGGCGCCGGTGCGCGCGGCATGACCTGCCTGATCGTGGAGGGTGACACGCCCGGGTTCTCCCAGCGCAAGCAGAAGACCACCGGCTACCCCGGCGGTGACACCGGCGAGCTGTTCTTCGACAACGTGCGCGTGCCGGTTTCCAACGTGCTGGGCGAGGAAGGCAACGCTATGGCAATGTTCCAGAAGACCATCGCCCTGGACCGCCTGCAGGTTGCCGCGCGCTCCCAGACCGCGGCTGAAACCGCTTTCGAAATGACTCTCGAGTGGGCCAAGACCCGCAAGTTGTTCAAGCAGCGCCTGGTCGACTTCCAGAACTCCCAGTTCAAGCTGGCGGAGATGGAAACCGACATCATGGTGGGCCGCACCCTGCTCAACGAGATGATTCGCAAATACCGCAACGGTGCCTTCACCGAGCGCGATGGCTCCATGTGCAAGCTGTGGCTCACGGAAATGGAGTGGCGCGTGATGGACACCTGTGTGCAACTCTGGGGCGGCAACGGCTGGATGGATGAGAACCAGATCTCTCGCATGTGGACCGCAGCGCGGGTGACTCGCATCTTCGTGGGTTCCAACGAGACGCAGAAGCACATCATCGCACGCCAATACGTGCGCGGCTGATTCCGGCTTCTTCACCCTCAACTCGTGTTCAACACCTGCCAGCGTTGATTCGAGGCGAGCCTCACCATGCGCCGGTCGGGATTGACCGCCACGGCCTTGCCGACGGCGGCGAGCAGGTAGCGGTCCTGGTGCGAATCGCCGTAGGCCGCGCACTGACTGAGGGAAATCTGTCGTTCATCGCACCAGGCCTGTGCCAGGCGCAGCTTGTCCCTGCCGAGCGGATGGCGCAGCGGCGGCGCGGCGCTGCAACGTCCGTCACTTTCAGCCAGCACCGTGGCAATACAGTCGTCCATGCGCAGATGTTGCGCAATGGGCTGCGCCAGGCATTCCGGGGCGCCTGTCATCAGCACCAGCTGGTAGCCGCTCTGACGGCAGATTTCCACCTGGGCAGCGATTTCCGCGTCGAGCAAATGCTCAAAATGACAGTTCACCCAACCTTCGCCCCAGGTGTGCAGCGCCTGTACCGATAGGCCGGTGTAGAGCGCCTTGTTCTTGCGGCCCACATCGAGACCGAAGCGCCAGAACCAGGCAGGATAGAAGCAAAGTGCCCACATCAGCTGTGGTGAGCGAAGACGCCCCTGTTGCCATAGGTAGTGGGCGAAGCGCAGCTCGCTGCTGGGCTTGGTGAACAGTGTGCCGTCCAGGTCGAAGAAAGCCGCTGCCGTGTTCAGACGTCGCTCCTTTGCTCGTCGATGAATTCGATGATCACCGGCGCGCCGCGCAGGATGCAGATGAACACCGAGGCATATGCCAATAACAAGCCGGTGTTGCGGATGAGCTCGCCATAGTCACGCCACAGTTGCGGTGCCAGCACCGGCAGCGGCAGGGCAAACATCACTACACAGAAGGTGACCGCCTTGAGCACGGCGTAGAACGCGCGCATGAAACGCCCGGCCACCAGGGCCTTGCCCAGCGAGGTGCGCATGGTGGCGAAGGGTGTCTGGTGCTTGGTTTCCGTTTCGACGGCGCGAATGGCGTCGGTGAGCACGCCGCGGGCGACGAAGACCAGCGGTATCCACACCGGCAGTGCGCCGATGTGCGCGAGCGCGATCCACAGGCAGAGCTCGACGATGCGGTCCGCGGCGATGTCGAATACGGCGCCGAACAGGCTTTCCTCATTGAAGCGCCGCGCTACGTAGCCGTCCACACCATCGGAAACGAAAATCAGAATGAGCAGGAGGACGTTGAACAATTGCACGAGAGGGGAGCCGAAATACAGAATGCAAATGACGATCCCCAGAAGAATCAGGCGGGAAAGCGTGATCAGATTCGCCATACCTGTTATATGTGCTCCCTGGAGCTTGTTTCCGCCCTCGACAAAGCGCCCTGCCACAGCGGGACGCCGTCTGTCTTATCGATACAAATTGGGTGGTGGTACCGGGAAAAGCGCTCTGATCAGTCGTTGAGTCGGAAGCCGAGTTTGAGGCCCACCTGGTAATGGCCGACCTTGCCATCCACGACGTGGCCACGGATCTCGGAGACTTCGAACCAGTCGATGTTGTCGACGGTTTTCGCGGTCCGGGCGACGGCCTGTTGCACGGCATCCTCGATGGAGGTGGTGGAAGAACCTACGACTTCGGTGATTTTATAGACATGGCTCATTTCAAGATCTCCTGGAATGGCGAATTGTGATGCGCTTTTTATTAAAGGTAGCACAGGATTTTTGCGGCGCAGCAAAGTCCTGGAAATAAAGTCCCGGGAATGCCCGCCGGAGCATTCCTGTGCCCCGGCGCGCTGGCGTCAATCGAGCTGGATTTGAATGTGGAAGGTGGTGCCGACGTCTATGTCCGACGTCACCGCCATCTGGCCTCTGTGGTGCTCGGTAATGATGAAATACGAGAACGACAGGCGCTTGCTCGGGTCGTCGATATCCCCGGGGTTGTTGAAAAATGGCTCGAAAATGTACTTCTGTTCATCCAGGGTGAGGCCGACGCCATTGTGCTGGATCTTGATCCACAGGGCGTCGTAGCACTCCATGATCTGGACATTGATGACCGGCTTGTGGTGCGGCAGGGTGACCCGCGCCAGCGCCCGGCAGCTGTGGCGGAAGAGGCTGAGAAACACCTGCTGCAACTCGATGGGGTAGCAGGGAATGGAAGGCAGACTTTCTTCATAGTCGCGCTGGATGGCGATGTCGCGGAAGCTCAGCTGGCCGGGCAGCGATATGGCGTTGCGCGCCAGACGGATCGATTTCTCCATGATGTCGACCACGTCGCCAGCGTGCTTTTCCGCGTCCTGCGAGCGGGAAAAATCGAGCAGGTTATCGATGATCGCGGTGGCGTGCTCGCCCTTCTCCATGGCGTCGCGCAACAGCACTTTGAGCTTGTTGAGGTGGTCGTTGGTTTCCATCGGCAATTGATCGCCGTAGTCGGCGAGGAAGTCCTCGATGTTGCGCACGTCCGCCATGATGGCCTGCAGCGGCACGTTGATGTCCTGCGCCATGGTCGACGCCAGTTCGCCCATGGACGACATCTTGTCGCGCTGGATCAGCATGTTCTCGGTGAGAATCCGCTGGGTCACGTCTTCCACCAGAATTACCGCGCTGTTGACGCCATCGGCGTGCAGCGGGTAGATGATGATGTCGAAGTGGTAGCGGCCGCGCTGGCTGTGTTTGATGATCACCGGGCGGTTCTGGGCGATGG
>CAYXXZ010000159.1:2799-4956 GCA_964469165.1 uncultured Porticoccaceae bacterium | reverse complement strand
CCTTTTCGGCATTGACGCGCTCGCCGAGCAGGATCATGCGCTTGGCCCAGGCCTCGCCCACCAGCCACGGCAGTTGCTGGGAACCCAGGCCACAGGGCAGCAGGCCCACACTCGCTTCCGGAAGCGCCATCTGCGCCTGTCGTTCGGCGATGCGGAAATCGCACGACAACGCCACTTCAAGGCCGCCGCCCATGGCAAAGCCGGTGATTGCCGCGATCGACACGCCGTTATAGTTGGCCAGCGCCTCGAACGCTTCGCCAAAGGCGGAAGCGAAGGTGAAGGACAAGCCCTTGTCGTCGTGGTTGAAACGGTTGAGATCGGCGCCGGCGCTGAAGAACTTCTCGCTGGTGCTGGTGATCACCAGGGCATAGTTGTCGGCATCGGCGTTGAGCTCGGCAACGATGTCCTTGAGAAGGTTGAGGCTTTCCGGCGTCCAGGTGTTGGCCGGGGGATTGTTCATGGTGATGATCGCGGTGTGACCGCGCTTTTCCACTAGCAAACTACTCATCGTAAAGTCTCCGTTGCACCGTCCTGCAGGAAGCGGCGGGCGGTGATGACACGCATGATTTCATTGGTACCCTCGAGAATCTGGTGAACCCGCGCATCGCGGAAATAGCGCTCGATGGGGTACTCGCGGAGGTAGCCGTAGCCACCGTGAAGTTGCAGGGCCTCGTTGCACACCTCGAAACCCACGTCGGTGGCAAAGCGCTTGGCCATTGCACAGTAGACCACCTTTTCCGGATGCTCGGTGTCGATGGCGGCGGCTGCGCGGTGCACCATCTGGCGAGCGGCCACCAGCTTGGTGACCATATCGGCGAGGCGGAACTGCAACGCCTGGAATTCCGCCAGAGGCTGGCCGAACTGCTGGCGCTGCAACAGGTAATCGCGGGTGATGTCGAGGCACGCCTGAGCCGCGCCCAGCGAACAGGCGGCGATGTTGATGCGCCCGCCGTCGAGGCCTTTCATGGCGATCTTGAAGCCTTCGCCCTCTTCGCCAAGCAAATTGGCAACGGGAACCCTCACATTGTCGAAAGTAATGGCGCGGGTGGGTTGGGAATTCCAGCCGAGCTTGACCTCGTTCTTGCCGAACTCGACACCGGGAGTATCCGAAGGGATGGCCAGCGCGGAGATACCACGTGCGCCACCTGCACCGGTGCGCACCATGACCACCAGCAGCTCCGTAGCGCCGGCGCCACTGATGAACATCTTGCTGCCGTTGACCACATAGTGATCGCCATCGAGCCTGGCGCTGGTGCGCAGTGAGCCGGCATCGGAACCCGCATTGGGCTCGGTGAGACAATAGGAAGCCAGCTTGGTGCCGGCAATCAGATCATCGCACCACTGCTGGCGCAGACCTTCGTTGCCCCAGTTGCACACCATCCAGGTGGACATGTTGTGAATGGAGATGAACGCCGCGGTGGATGTACAGCCGGCGGCCAGTTCTTCCAGAATGATGGTGGTATCGAGACGACTGAGACCCAGACCGCCCTGGGCTTCCGGCGAGTAGAGGCCGCAGAAGCCGAGCTCCCCGGCCTTGGCGATCACCTCGCGAGGAAAGATCTTGTGCTCGTCCCACTCGGCGGCGTTCGGCGTCAGCTCGCCTTGCGCGAAGGTTCTGGCCGCATCCCGCAGAGCGAGTTGATCATCGGTAAAGTCAAAATTCATAGGCTGCCGCCTTTCTAGCTATGATGGGAATTGCGCGCTGCCGGCTGCGTTGGGCACCGGCTGCGGGAAGGCGCCGAATTACTCCGGCGCCCGGGGTCGTCATTGCAGCTTCGCGATCACGTCGCCGAACAGCTCCTCATCCGGCGGCAGCACCTTGGGCGTGGCCAGCGGCTTGGAGACCCAGGTGATGTTGACCAAATGGCGCCAGTTGATGTTCTCGTTGGTGGAGTTGTTGCCCCAGGTACCACAGCCCAGCGAGAAGGTCTGACGCATGCCGTTCCACAGGTTGCCGCTGTTGGACGGCGACTGCGGCTGGTTGACCATGACCCGGGAGGTCTTGGTACCCATCGCCAGCTTGAGAACGTTCTCGTCGCTGTTGGAATAGATGCCGCAGGAGTGGCCCTTGCCCTGGTATTCCTGAATGTCGTTGGTGAGTTTCACCGCCTCGTCGATGTCCTTGACACGGTAGAACGCCATGATGGTGGACAGCTT
>CAYXXZ010000159.1:0-2699 GCA_964469165.1 uncultured Porticoccaceae bacterium | reverse complement strand
TCCTTGATGTTGGCGGTTTCGTCAACGGTGATCACCGCGTTGCCGGCGCCGACTCCCAGAGCTGGCCTGCCGCTTGAGTACGCCGCCTTGACCATGGCGGGGCCGCCGGTGGCAAGAATCAGGTCACACTGTTTCATCAGTTCGTTGGTCTTGTCCATCGTGGGCTCTTCGATGGCAATGACCAGGTCCATGGGCGCACCCATTTTGGCGAGCGCGTCGCGCATGCGGTCGACGATCATCTTGTTGGTGATCTTGGCGCGCGGGTGGGGGCAGATGATGATGGCATTGCGGCCCTTGACCGCATTGATTCCCTTGATCACCGGGGTCGCTTCCGGGTTGGTGGAAGGCGCCAGCGCACCGATCACGCCAACGGGCTTGGCAATCTTGATGATGTTGCGCTCCTTGTCTTCCTCGATGACACCCACGGACTTGTCGGGCAGGATGTCCATCAGCGCGGCGCGGGTCTTGACGAAAATCTTGGCGAATTTGCCGTTGTAGTCACCGAGTTGGGTCTCGTCGAGGGTGTGCTGGGCGATCATTTCCGCAACACCGGGCTGGGCACAGGACCACACCATGGCCTTCATCAACTCGTCGACCTGTTCCTGGGTGTAGTTCTCGATCTGGGCCTGAGCCTTGCGAGCGCGCTCCATCAGTGCCTGGATGTCACGGGCGGCCTCGGATTGGCCGATATCTTCAACTTTTGCAGTATTGCTCATCTAATGCCTCCTGAACGCGGCAATGAACACCATTACCGCTGAATGAAATCACCAACCAGGCCATTCAAAAACCACCTGTTACGCCTTTGCATCTGCTGCTTGGTGTGGGGGTTCCGGGGCCTGTAAAACCTGCGACGGGGTCTTGTCAGAGGCGACGTATCGGGGCATCTGGCCATCGATCCCACCGCGCAAAGCCGGAGAATGATAACAAACCTGTCCCGGCTTGATAACATACAATCTTGTCGGGCAACGGATTATCCTGCCACGACGGTGGATGTGCGAAGGGCCTGTGTCATGGCATCGACGCACAAAAGGACTATGATAAGGAACCCCGGATTGCTCCGGAGCGGATAAAACAAAACGAGAGGACATCATGACTGATCAAAACAAATTCGACATCCACAGCGTGATCAACAACGCCAAGGCCATCATCACCACCCCCGCCACCTACTTCCAGACCATGCCGAAATCCGGCGGCTTCGCCAATCCGGTGATTTTCGTCGCCGTCATGGCTGCCGCGGCCGGCGTCATCGCGGCCGTGCTGTCGCTGTTTGGCTCATCGGCGGGGATGATCGGGGCAGGCCTCAGCGCCATCATCCTGATGCCCATTTTTGCCCTCATCGGCACATTTATCGGCGCCGGGATACTTTTCGTCATCTGGAAGCTGATGGGCTCCCCGGAAAACTACGAAACCGCGTTTCGCTGCCTGGCCTCGATGACCGCGATCTATCCCGTCGTTGCCCTGCTGTCCATCATTCCCTATATCGGCACCATCGTTGGGGTGGTGTGGGCGACCTATCTGGTGATCGAAGCCAGTGTCGCCGTTCACGGCCGGGACCGCAAAACCTCGCAGATCGTTTTCGGCATCATCGGTGTGTTGCTGCTGATCTCCAATGTATCGAGCGAGTACGCGGCGCGCAAAGCGGTGGATCACCTCGAAGACATGGGAAGCATGATGGAAGAATACAGCCGCCTGCCCCCGGATGAGATGGGCAAGAAGATGGGCGAGTTTCTCAAGGGCATGGAAGAAGGCATGAAGGAGCAGTAGTCGTTTTGTAGGGGCAATTCATGAAATCGGCCTGGCCGATTCGTGCAAACCGACAGGTTCGTGCAATTGCCCCTACGGCTCAATCTCCGCTGCTTTCCGCAAAGGGATTGTCGACCCGGCTGCGTTCGCGCGCCTGCGCGAGGACGCGGCGTTTTTCCTCGTCGTTCATGCGCGACCAGAAAGTGATTTCCTTCGCTGTGCGATGACAGCCGGTGCAGACGTCTTCATCGTCGAGGACGCATACCGAGATACAGGGTGATTTGACCTTAGACAATGTGTCTTTCCCCATTGGCAGCCAGCATTTCACGGCTGCGTTCCAGTTCGAAGTCGAAGGTCTCGTCGAGCACATCCAGGAGAATCCTGAATGTCAGCCCCCACAGACAATAGCCTTCATAAAACAGACAGGGCGCATCGAACACGCCGCTGGACGTGGGAAACGTGCTGCGCGAATAATTTTCGGCCTCCAGCAGATGGCGCAGGGGAATCTGGAAAATGCTATCGATCTCGGACCTGTCCGGAACGAACTCGAGACCCGCGGGTATGATACCCACGTAGGGCGTCACGCGCACCGAATAGGGCGTGATCACCGTATCCATGCGCCCCACCAGTTCGACACTGGCCGCGGGCAGGGCAATTTCCTCCTGACTTTCGCGCAGCGCCGTTTCCCGCAGGCTGGCATCGTAGTGCTCCCACATGCCGCCCGGGAAAGCCACCTGCCCGCCGTGCTTGCTGAGATGATCGGCGCGCCGGATGAACACCACATCCGGATCCGGCGCCTGCGTCACGGCCATCAGAACCGCCGCCTCACGAAAGCGATGGTCCGCTTCGGGCTGGGCGGGATGCGGAGGGCGGTGTTTCAGCTTGTTGCGTATCTGTTCCAACAAAATATTGTTCTCGGTTGAGTTCCAATGTACTGTCAGACCACCGACGGAGTG
>CAYXXZ010000158.1:0-4998 GCA_964469165.1 uncultured Porticoccaceae bacterium | reverse complement strand
TGGCAACGATGGTGCGTTTGCCGCGAATGGCGCACTGGCGAATGATGCGGCGCTGTACCCTGGGCAGCATCTCAAAGGGAATTTCCACGCCGAGGTCGCCGCGCGCCACCATCACGCCGTCGGATTCGGCGACGATGGCATCCAGGTTCTTGACGCCTTCCTGGTCCTCGATCTTGGAGATGATCTTGATCTTGTCCGCCTTGTCGCCCAACAGCGTCTTGAGAGACTGCACGTCTTCCGGGCCGCGCACGAAGGAAAGCGCGATGAAATCCACTTCCTGCTCCACCGCGAAGGCGATGTCGCGCTTGTCCTTTTCGGTGATGGCGGGAAGATTGACGCGGATGCCGGGCAGGTTCACATGGCGTTTGCTTTTCAGGATACCGCCGTCGACCACCCGGCACTGCATGGTGCGCTCTTCCTTGCTGAGCACCTCCAGGTTGATCAGACCGTTGTCGACGGTGATTTTGTCGCCCACGTCGACGTCGTGAATGATGTGCTCGTAGTTGATGTGGATGGAACTCGTCTCCACATCGGCGTCACCGCGCGCCACCACGGAGATGATGTCACCTTCCTTGAGATTGAGCTCGTTCTTGATGTCACCGGTGCGGATTTCCGGCCCCTGCGTGTCGAGCAGCACGGCAATGGGGTGGTTGAGCTTCTTGTTGAGAGTGCGGATGGCCTTGATGATCTTCGCGCAGCCTTCGTGCTCACCGTGCGACATGTTGAGGCGCGCCACGTTCATGCCCGCGTTGGCAAGTTTCTCCAGATTTTCGTAGGAGCTGGTGGCGGGGCCGATGGTGCAGATGATCTTGGTTTTTCTCATGGAGTGTTTCTCAGGAAGGATTCCGTGGCGTGAAGGTGACACCCTGGTCGGTGGCCACCGCATGAAGGGGCACGTCCCAGGGATCGCAAGGCAGGCTTTCCGCCTGCTGGAAATGATGGGCCAGGCCCACCAGAAGTGGTTTGTGCGGCAGACCCTTGGCGGGTTGCGCGAAGGTGCGGTCGTAAAAGCCGCCCCCCATGCCGAGGCGGTTGCCCGACGGATCGAACGCCACCAGCGGCAGGCATACCAGATCGAGCCGCGCCAGGGGCGCCGAATTGCTGCCGGTGTGCACGGGCTCGAGGATGCCGTAGCGGTTTTTCACCAGCGGCTCGCCGGGCTGCCAGGGCACGAAGTGCATGAGGTCGTCTTTCAGGATATCCAGCACCGGCAGGTACAGGGTTTTTCCCGCACGATGGGCAAGCTCCAGGGCCGATCCCGGATCGATCTCGCCGTCACTCGGCATATAGAAAGCGATGTGGCTCGCGTTCTGAAAAAATGCCTGCTGCCCGAGGTGGCGCGCAAGGGCTTCGCACGCTTCGCGCTGCTTGGCGGCGGGAAGGGCACGGCGCATCTGCCGCATGGCGCGGCGCATCGCTTGCTTGTCGAACATGGGAGGATCGTGTGGTAAAGGAATAAACCCCGGCCGTGCCGCTGTCAATGTCGCCTCGAACCCGACGAGGTCCAAGGCGGGAGAGTGGCGGATGCTTCAGGCTTTCCGATAAACGGACATGCACAACAGCTTCCGGTCAAACCCCCTTCACGAATAATATCGGATCGAGGACTTTATGACTGGCAAACACGCCAGGGCTTGAAGCCTAGTATAACCAAGATGGCAATAAAACCAACACCCCCGCATTTTTTCCTTTTTGCGGGAAATTATGGGGCTCCGCGCACTTACCACTGGCCTACCCGCGCCATCAATGTGAGGCCGTTGCAGGGGATGAGGTCTTTCGAGACCGTCAGCGCCAGGGATGGCGCTGACGTTGAGCTGTAAGCCGCAAGCTTTAAGCCGGCGCACTGGACGAGCTGAGTTCCACCAGAGTTCAACTTGGAGCTTACAGCTTAGAGCTCACATCAATTACTGTGCCGTGAGCGTCGCGCTCAGATCATCGAACAGCTCGCGCACCTGGGCGACGGGGGCGGTGCCGTTGTAGAGAAAGGCGAAGATGGTCCACTGGCCATCGGTGCGGCCCGCGTAGCCCGCCAGGCTCACGGTGCCTTCCACATAGCCGGTTTTGGCGCGCACCCAGCCCTGCGCCGGCGAATCGCGCAGGCGGTTTTTCAGGGTGCCATCGCGCCCCGCGACGGGCAGCGAGGCGATGAACTCGGGGCCCACGCGGAAATCGCCATACATATCCGCCAACACCTGCACCAGGGCGTTGGCGGACAGGCGGTTGGCGTAGGTGAGCCCGGCAGGATTGATGAGCAGATACTGATCCGGCGGCACCCCGAGATCCGCCATGTACTGCGCGATGATCTCCATGCTCGCCGCCAGCGTGCCGGGCGCCGAGCGGCGCGCAGCCATGCCCTTGCCGAGCATTTCGGCGATGAAATTGCTCGACACCTTGTTCATGTCCGTCACCAGTTGCTCCACCGGGCGGCCCTCGACGCTTGCCAGCAGGCGCGCATCGCCGGGCGCCTGGCCCTGGCGTATTCCCCCGGCCACCTCGATGCCCAGGTAGCGCAAGTAGAGCTTCAGGTTGGCGGCGCTCCACAGGGCGGGCCGGGTGATGTTGCGATACAGATCGAGGCCGGGCGACTGCACCCCGAGGCTACCACTCACGCGCAACAGATCACCCTCGAAATCCGCCGCGGGGCGGCGCTCGACCACCAGCTTGGCATAGCCGCCGCCGGCTGCGGTGGTGGCGCTGTTGTGGATGCGCAGGTAGTCGCTCGGCGGATCGACCACAACCTTTGCCGGGTCGCCGACATTGGCGCCGGGCAGAATCCGCACGTTGGCGCTGTTCCAGTTGAACGACATGGCACTTACCGGCGCATCGTACGCCTGGTCGGAGCGCTTGGTGTCTCGGCTCGGATCGATCAGCACGTCGTCGAACAGGTAGTCGTCGACCACGATATCACCGCTCACCGCACGGATGCCGCTCTGCACGAGGCGGTTTGCCAGCAGCCACAGGGTCTCGCTGACGAAGGAGGGATCGCCGCCGCCCTGCAGTATCAGGTCGCCGTTGAGCGTTCCGGCAACTGCGGGCGCAGTGCCGAGCAGGCGCGTTTCAAAGCGGCTGCCCAAGGGTATTTCGCGCAGCACCACCGCGGCGGTGATCAGTTTGGTCACCGAGGCTGGATTCCTGGGTGTCTCGGCGTTGATCGACAGCAGGGGATCGGCAGCGATATTGCCCGCTTCCACGGCGAGCAGCGAAAGGCCGTCCGTGGGGATGCCCGAGGCGCGGACCTGGTCGAGCAGCCGCTGGCGTTCGTCCGCCAGTGTCGACAGGGACAGCAGACAGAGAAGCAGGGCGAGCAGGCGGATTGGCATGGATCAGGATACCTTGGTGATGGGTGGAACGGCGTGCGTACTTTACGATTGTGCCAGTAAAGGCGCAGGTGTTGTTCGAGTTTCACGCAACAGGTTTCATGGCGCACGCGGCCTTCCCGTTTCCACGCGGTGCCCAGGAGCCGGGAAACAAGAACCGGAAAAAACCGGCTTACACAGTAGTCGGGAATTTAGGCTACAACGCCGCCTGGTGCCCCCCGCTGCATACCGTAGGGGCAATTCATGAATTGCCCCTACACCAGCTTGCCGGAGCGGCGGTAGAGTGTTGGGCTTCGTGCCTCAGCCCAACCTACGAAAGAGTTTCAGTCATCCCCAATCCACACAACCTTGTAGAGATCCCGGCGGCGGTCCAGGTAGTTGCGCACCGAGCCCTCGTTCTGGAGGGTCTGAAGTTTGTCCAGATCGACGTCGACGATCAGTGTCATCTCGGTATTGGGGGTGGTCTCCGCCATGATGGCGTCGTGGGGAAAGGCGAAGTCCGAGGGTGAAAATACCGCCGACTGGCCGTACTGGATATCGACATTATCCACCTTGGGAAGGTTGCCGATGTTGCCGGCGATGGCCACATAGCACTCGTTTTCGATGGCGCGCGCCTGGGCGCAGCGCCGCACGCGGAGATAGCCGTTCTTGGTGTCGGTCCAGAACGGCACCAGCAGAATCTGCATTTCCTGTTCGCTGAGGATGCGCGCCAGCTCGGGAAACTCCACGTCGTAGCAGATCAGGATGCCGACCTTGCCGAAATCGGTGTCGAACAGGCGCAATTCGTTGCCGCCTTCCATGATCCACTCGCGCTTCTCGTTGGGCGTGGGATGCAGCTTGTACTGGCTGTCGACGGTGCCGTCGCGGCGGCACAGGTAGGCGACGTTGTACAGGGCGTTGTCTTCGATGACCGGCATCGAGCCCGCCACGATATTGATGTTGTAGCTCACCGCCAGGGTGGAAATCGCCTCGAGAATGCGGTCGGTGTGGGCGGCGAGGGCGCGGATGGCATCCACCGAGGACTCGCAGGGCTCCAGGCCCATCAGCGGTGCGTTGAAGAATTCCGGGAACAATGCCACATCGCAGCGGTAGTCGGACAGGGCGTCGATGAAGTATTCCACCTGTTGCAGCAGGTCCTCGACGCTTTTCATCTCGCGCATCTGCCACTGCACCAGGCCGAGGCGGGCGCTGGGCTTGCGCGCGCCGAACAGTTTCGGGTCTCTGGGCTCGTAGTAGATGTTGAACCATTCGAGGAGCGTGGCGTAGCCGTGGGATTCCCGATCCTGGGGGATATAGCCCCTGAGCACCTGCTTGACCTCGAAATCGTTGGCGAGCTGGAAGGTCAGAATGGGGTCGTAGAGCTCCTTGCGCTGGACCGCCTCGATGTATTGCTGAGGCGACATCGAGGCGCTGTGGTGGCGGTAATGGGGAATGCGACCGCCGGCGACGATGGCGCGCAGGTTGAGGCTGCGGCACAGCTCCTTGCGCGCTTCGTACAGGCGCCGCCCCAGGCGCAGGTTGCGATACTCCGGGTCGGTGAAAACGTCGATGCCGTACAGCACGTCGCCGTTGGGGTCGTGGGTGTTGAGATAGGCGTCACCGACCACCTCGTCGTAGGTGTGCTGGTCGCCGAACTTGTCGTAGTCCACCACCACCGCGAACGCCGCGGCCACCACCTTGCCGT
>CAYXXZ010000157.1:0-5053 GCA_964469165.1 uncultured Porticoccaceae bacterium | reverse complement strand
AGTCTGTACCACAAGAAATATCAAAAGCTTACGTTCACTACGAGAGGAGTCACCACATGCGCTTCATTCACAAGAAATCGGCCTTGCTGCTTTCCGCGCTGGCCTGCAGCGCGGGTAGCTATGCACAAGCGCCGGCATCATCGGGTTTCAGCGGGCTGGAGGAAATCATTGTTACCGCTCAGCGCCGCGAACAGAGCCTTCAGGATGTGCCTATTGCCGTGTCGGCGGTAACAGCCACCATGGCTGAGAAGATCGGTGTCACCGATATCGGTTCATTGAAGCAAATGGTTCCAGGCTTCACCTTCAACCGCCAGGCGGCCGGCGCCCAACCTTTCGTGCGCGGCGTGGGCAACGCGTCCACGTCCATCGGTAACGAGCCCTCTGTTGCGCTTTATGTCGATGACCAGTATCTGCCGACGTCCTATGCGGCCATTTTCGACTTCAACAACATCGACTCGGTGGAAGTGTTGAAGGGGCCCCAGGGCACCCTGTTCGGCCGTAACGCGACGGGCGGCGTGGTTCACATACACACCCGCAACCCTACCTATGAAACCACCGGCGATCTCGATATCACCGCGGCCAACTACGATACCACCAAGGTGCAGTTCTACGGCTCTACCGGCCTGACGGAAAACGTCGCTGCCAACCTGGCGGGCTTCTACAAAAATCAGGACGACGGCTGGGGCACGAACGTGATCACTGGCGATGACCTGCAGTGGGAAGAGTCCTGGGGCGCCCGGGGCAAGCTGCTGATCGAGCCTGATGATTCCCTGTCGGTTCTGCTGTCGGCGTCTTACAACGATATCAAGTCCGACATCGGTATGGCGCACCGTCCGGTCATGGGCTATTACGGTCGCAACGATGTGCGCCCCGAGGATGTCGGTGCCGGCTTCTACGACGGCGCCACGCCCAACGATCAGCACTACAACGTTAAATTCATGTCGCTCAGCGGCAAAGTGTCCAAGGATTTTGAGCACCTGCGGCTAGTGAGCATTACCGGTTACGCAGACAGCGACAACTACAACGACCTGGATATTTCCGCATCGACCAATGGCTTCCTGGTAGCCAACTACACTCAGCAGAGTGAATCCTGGACCCAGGAAATCCAGTTGCTCTCCCCGGAAGACGCCGAGGTTGACTGGATCGTGGGTGGTTACTACTTCCACGAAATCGCAGACTACCGCGCAACCTACAGCGGAGCCGCCTTCGGTGGTGTTAGTCAGCAAACCGGGGACGGTACCGGCACCACTGACTCCTACTCCGCGTTTGCTCAGGCCACCTTTGAAATGGTGCCTGACCTGAACATGACCATCGGTCTGCGCTATACCCGGGATGAGCGTGAACTCAGCCACGCGGGCGGTACGTTCGGGCCGGTCGGCGGAGCTCCCATCGTGACGGCTGGTCCCTTCGGCCACAACGAGAGCTTCACCAGCGTTACCGGTCGCTTCTCTCTCGACTACCAGTTCACCGATGACTTCATGGGCTACGTCGCCTTCAACCGCGGCTTCAAGAGCGGTGTTTATGCGCTGTCCAGCTACAACAGCAGCAGCACCGGGGCGCTCGATCCCGTTGAGCCAGAGGAGCTGAACGCTTACTCCATCGGCTTCAAATCGTCCTGGGCAGAAAATCGCGTGCGCTTGAACGCCGAAGCATTCATCTATGACTACACCAACATCCAGGTGCAGAACAACCTGCCTACAGGTGGTGGTACCCGGATCGTGAACGGTGGTGAGGCGACCATTCAGGGCGTTGAAGTGGACCTGACGGTCAACCCCATCGACAACCTGGTTATCACTGCGGCATTCGTGGCGCTCGACAGCGAGTACGACAGCTTCAAGTCTGGGCCCACCTATTTCCCGCAAGCGCCTAACGACCAGATCGCCATTCCGCAGGGCTGTGCATTCACGGCTTATCCCGTACAACCGGGCAGCCCCATGGCGGAGCGCGGCTGTGATCTGGATGGCAATGAACTGCTGCAGGCCATTCCCTTCACTGGCAACATTTCGGCGGTCTACACCATTCCCAGCGATGTGGGCTTCTTCGACCTGGCGCTGTCCTGGGCCTACACTGACGACTACTTCTTCGAGCCTCACAACGAGAAGTGGGTTCAGCAGGACTCCTTCAGTGTGATGAACGCCTCTGTGAAATGGACGGCGCCGAACGAGAAGTTCGACGTGCGTATCTGGGGCAACAACCTGACCGACGAGGAGTACTACTCCTACATGGCGTACAGCGCCACGTCCGGTCCGAAAGGAGCACCGGCGTCACCGGCCACCTACGGCATTACGCTCGGCCTGCGCTACTGATCGGCACGCGGCGCACGCCGCTGGCTGGTTTTCAAAGCAAACCCCGCAGTTTCGGCTGCGGGGTTTTTGTTTGTGGGCGCCAAGATTCCAAACATTTGTTTGACGCGAGTGTTTGGTTGCTGTAAAAAGAATGAAAGATGGCAAGGAGAGTTCGTATTCCTCGCCGGCTACGCGACCTGTGTGGTCGGGTAAAAATAAAATAAAGTGAATTCAACAGCACAGGAGTTACGACCATGGGCTTCATACAAAAGCAAAGCGTTTTGTTGTTCTCTTTAGTGGCGTGCACTGCAGTTAGTTATGCGCAATCACCGACAGCATCGAGTTCGGCAAGGGGGCTCGAGGAAATCATCGTCACCGCGCAGCGCCGCGCACAAAATCTGCAGGATGTGCCAATTGCGGTCTCTGCGATAACCAGCTCGGTGGCCGAGAAGATCGGTGTTATCGATATCTCTTCCATGAAGCAGATGGTTCCCGGCTTCACTTTCAATCGCCAGGGAGCTGGTGCACAGCCTTTCGTGCGCGGTGTAGGCAACCCCTCAACGGTCATCGGCAATGAGCCATCGGTGGCGCTGTATGTGGATGACCAGTATTTACCTACATCCTATGCCGCTATTTATGAGTTCAACAACATCGATTCCATCGAGGTTCTGAAAGGCCCGCAAGGTACCCTGTTTGGTCGCAACGCGACCGGCGGTGTCGTTCATGTGCACACCCGCAACCCCACGCATGAAACCACGGCAAGCGTCGACATCGGCCTCGCCAACCATGACACCACCAAGGTGCAGTTTTACGGTTCGACGGGGCTGACCGATACCGTGGCGGTCAACCTCGCGGGCTACTACAAAGATCAGGCCGATGGCTGGGGCACCAACGTCATGACCGGCGACGACCTGCAAACCGAGGAATCCTGGGGCGTCAGAGGAAAGATGCTGATCGAACCCGATGACAGTCTGTCGATCCTGCTGTCGGCGTCTCACAACGATATAGAGTCGGATATCGGTATGGCTCACCGGGTGGTGATGGGTTATTACGGACGCGACGGAATTCGGCCCGAGGATGCCGGTGCCGGTTTTTACGACGGCAATACACCCAACAACCAGTACTACACCGTTGAATTCAGCTCGCTGAGTGCCAAGGTCTCGAAAGATTTCGACCACCTGCGTCTGGTCAGCATCACGGGTTACGCCAACGCCGAAACCTATAACGACTACGATATCTCCGCCTCCCACAATGCATTCCTGGTTGCCAATTACTCCCAGGACAGCGAGTCCTGGACCCAGGAATTTCAGGTGCTGTCACCGGAAGACGCTCTCGTGGATTGGATCGTGGGTGGCTATTACCTGCACGAAGTCGCGGACTACCGGGCCATTTACTCCGGGGCTGCCTTTGGCGGCGTCAACCAGCAAACGGGGGATGGCACCGGCACCACGGACTCCTATTCCGCCTTTGCTCAGGCCACTTTCGAAATGGTCCCCGACATGAACATGACCATTGGTCTGCGTTATACGCGCGACGAGCGCGAGCTCAGCGAGGCGGGAGGCACCTTTGGGCCGCTCGGCGGTGCGCCTGTCGTGATAGCGGGGCCATTCTCCAGCAACGAGAGCTTTACGAGTGTTACCGGTCGCTTCTCCATCGACTATCAGTTCACTGAAGATTTCATGGGCTACATTGCCTATAACCGTGGCTTCAAAAGTGGCGTTTATTCTCTGGGAAGCTACAACAGCAGCAGTGCCGGCCCGCTGGATCCGGTCGAGCCCGAGGAGCTCAACGCCTACTCCATCGGCTTCAAATCCACCTGGGCGGACAATCGTGTCAGGTTGAATGCCGAGGCGTTCTTTTACGATTACAGCAACATCCAGGTGCAAAACAATCTGCCGACCGGCGGTGGTTCGCGCATCGTCAATGGTGGTGAGGCGACCATTCAAGGCGTCGAAGCCGACCTCACTCTCAATCCGGTCGACAACCTGGTGTTGAGCGCCGGATTCGTGGCGCTCGACAGCGAGTACGACAGTTTCAAAACCGGCCCCACCTATTTTCCTCTGCCGCCCAACGACCAGATCGCCATCCCCTCGGGCTGCGCCTTCAGTACTTATCCGACAGGAGCAGGCCCCTCGGCGGAGCGCGGCTGTGACCTCGATGGCAACGAGTTACTGCAAGCCATTCCTTTCACCAGCACCTTGTCTGCAATCTACACCATCCCCACGGACGTGGGCTTTTTCGATCTGGCGCTATCGTGGGCCTACACTGACGATTATTTCTTCGAACCTCACAACGAAAAATGGGTACAGCAAGACGCCTTCAGCCTGGTCAATGCCTCCGTGAAATGGACGGCACCGAATGAAAAATTCGATGTGCGCATCTGGGGCAACAATCTCACGGATGAAGAGTACTACGCCTATATGGCCAACAGCGCCACATCCGGGCCAAAAGGAGCACCGGCGGCACCGCTGACCTACGGTATTACGCTTGGTCTTCGTTACTGAGGAAGGCGGCGCTTTGCGAGCTGTAAGCCATAAGTTTTAAGTTGGGCTCTGGAAGAACTGAGTGCTGCCAGAGTTCAACTTACAGCTTATAGCTCAAATTTCCGACTCGTGGGTGCATGGATAAAAATCAAGCCAAAGCTTGGCGCATACACAAACAGCAAGGTCGCAGTAGAAAATGGAAGAATTTCTCGACGAGCGAAAACTCACTTCTGTTCAATTTCTGATTCTTGCGATCTGCTACTTCTGCATGATGCTGGACGGTTT
>CAYXXZ010000156.1:0-5055 GCA_964469165.1 uncultured Porticoccaceae bacterium | reverse complement strand
CACTACACAGCTTTGCGCTGCAAACCCCAAGTAACAGGGCGACGCCCTTCCAAAGTCCCTGCTTAAAGCTCGCTTTGCCTCACGCGGGGCTGTAGCTGAATTCCCGACCATTTCATCGGCACCGCTGCAAGGCCTCTGTGCGGGGATGGATTTCCAGGACCGTCAGCGCCAGGGATGGCGCTGTCGAGCCCCCAGGGATGGGTTCACGGCGTGTCCTGGAAATCCACCCCCGTACGGAGGCCGGGATACGGAGCACCAATCCCCGCCACTACACAGCTTTGCGCTGCAAACCCCAAGTAACAGGGCGACGCCCTTCCAAAGCCCCCGCTTAAAGCTTACGGCTTACAGCTCGCTTGCCTCACACAGGACTGTAGCTGAATTCCCGACTATTTCATCGGCACCGCTACGAGACCTCTGTGCGGGGATGGGTTTCCAAGACCGTCAGCGCCAGGGATGGCGCTGTCGAGCCCCCAGGGATGGGTTCACGGCGTGTCCTGGAAATCCACCCCCGTACGGAGGCCGGGATACGGAGCACTAATCCCGTCACTACACAGCTTTGCGCTGCAAATCCCAAGCAACCCTGGGTGAGCGCCATTTCCTCAGAACCCTGGCTTAAAGCTTACGGCTTACAGCTCACTTCATCAGGCGAAAATTTCGGTGAGGAAATTGACCAGACTCGCCCAGGAACGCTTGTCGGCAGCCGCATTGTAAACGGTGCCAAAGCCCGGATCGTTGGCTGCGGGATTGGTAAAGGCATGCACGGTGTGGCCGTAGGCATGGATCTGCCAATCGGCGCCGGCCGCCGTGAGCTCACTACCAAGATCCAGCACGCTCTGGGGCTGGGCCATGGGATCGTCGTAACCGTGCAGGCACAGCACCTTGGCGGTGATCTTGTTGCCCTCGGTGTTGCCGGGCGCGTTGAACAGACCGTGGAAGCTCACCACGCCCTTGACGTCAGCGCCGGTACGCGCCAGATCGAGAACGCAAAGGCCGCCGAAACAGAAACCAATGGCGGCCACCTTGCCGGCATCGACTTCCGGCTGTTTGCGCACCGCGTCGAGAGCCAGCGTGATGCGCTTTTGCAGTTCCGCACGGTTCTCCACCAAGGGCTGCATCAACGCGGCATTTTCATCGTTGTTGGCGCCCTGCTTGGCATCGCCATACATATCGATGGCAAAGCCCACGTAGCCCAATTCAGCCAGTTTGCGCGCCTTTTCACACTCGAAATCACTCCTGCCCGCCCAGGCGTGAGACACCAGCACCGCGGGCCTTTTGTTCTGCGCACTGTCATCCCAGGCCAGGTAACCTTTGTAGGTGATATTGCCGTCGCTGTAATCCACGATGCGGGTTTGAATGGTCATTGTTACTCCTCGTTTTGTTTTTGCCAGATGGGCCCGATTCTAATACGCCAGCTGCCCCAGGCAAAGCACCGCCGGATCCGGGTGCGAGTTTCGCCCTGAAAGGTCGACATCAGCACGCGAGACGCCTGGTAAGCATCTTCAACTCCTTTGTGACAGCCTGCGAAAGAGCACCGTCGCAGGCCCCGGCCAGAATCTGCAAGGCACCGTATTTCATGAGCGGGCTCAATTGCGCGTCGGAGATATCACCACGGCACCACTGATGGATTCGCGCCATGATCTGATGGGCCATTTCATCCGCGACCAGTCCCGTCGCCACCCAGTCATGCAAGCCCTGCTGGCTTTCCATTTCACTCATGATGCCCGCAAACTCCTTGCGGGCAAGGCTGTACAGCATGCCGTGAACCTCGGGGGCGGCGTCGGAACTGTAGTAAAGCGAAACCACCACTCGGGCATAAGCCTCGGCGCCTAGCACATTCGCCGTGATCTCATCGACGAGCAGCAAGAGGCGCTTCAACGGCGATTTACTGGCACTTTTTGCCGAGGCCTGCGCGACGATCGGCTCGAAAAAATCATTGATCGCAATACCGACCAGGGTTTCCTTGCTACCGTAGAGGTTGTACAGCGTCGCCAGGGCGACGCCGCTGCTGGCCGCCAGCTCCCTCATGGTCAGCCCTTCGATGCCTTTCTCGCCAATGATGGCCCTGGCCTGCTGGAGAATCCGTGCTTTGCGAGCGCGCTGTCTTTGCGAAGGCTGCCTTGCCGTCGGTTCATTCATGCTTCGGTGCTGTTCCAATAAAAAAGTGAGACCGCGCGCCACAATGCCCTGGCCTGGGAATCACAGAGCAGACGACTCGTCATCACTCTGTAACAGGTTATAAAAGTTTGCAAGGGCGCGGCGAATCCTGCTATAAGTTGCAGCAGCGCGACGAGGATTGCGCCACCATAACCGCGTACCGGCTCCGCTATGAGAAAAATGAGCGTCGACCTGCCGGTGAACGCCAAGAGTATAAATACAGTCGAGTCGGAGCAAGAAATATGTCGGGCGTAACGGAACTGGGCTATGTCGGCCTCAACATCAGCGATACCGAGGCGTGGCGCCTCTTCGCCACCGAGCTGGTGGGTTGCGAGTGGGTCGAAGGCGAATCGCCCGGACTTCACCATTTGCGTCTGGACGACTGGCATCACCGCATCAGCCTGCACCACGGTTCCGAGGATGATCTGGCTTACATCGGCTGGCGCGTGGCCGACCAGCAAAGCCTGGAAGACGTCACCGAACGCCTCGAGGCGCACGGTCATTCGTGCCATATCTGCTCCCAGGATGAAGCCGACGAACGGCATGTGATGGGTCTGGTAAAGGTAAATTCGCCGGGCGCCGTGGCAAGCGAATTGTTTTGGGGACCACAGGTGGAAAACCACAAACCGTTCTATCCCGGCAGGCGCATGTTCGGCCATTTCAGAACCGGGGCCCTCGGCCTTGGCCACGTGACGATCTTCGAACCCGATGCGGACGCCGCGTACCGCTTTTATCGTCTCCTGGGATTCCAGGGCAACCGGCAATACAAGGTCAGATTGCCCAACGGTATCGTCGCTCGGCCGTTTTTCATGCGTTGCAACGACCGCCAGCACAGCCTGCAATTTGATCTCGGCCCCATGGAGAAAAAGATCAATCACCTCGCCATCGAGTACGCCGACCTGCGCGACCTCGGGCTGGCCCGCGATATCGTTCGCCAACGCGGCATCGATGTACCCCTGGATCTCGGCATGCACGCCAATGACCACGCCTTCTCGTTCTACGCCGGCAACCCTTCCGGCTGGGCCTGCGAACTTGCCTGGAACGGCCGCAAGGCACCCGCGCAGGATGAATACTACACTTGGGACATCTTCGGCCATGAACGCCTGGCCACAGGCTACGGCCTGGATCTCGACACCACGCTTCCCGGCGTTCACCAGGCGAAAATGCGCTAGCATGTAGGGCCTGAAGTAAAAGGTTGTGTCAGCTTATGGAATACAGCGAAGCTCTGATCGAGTCCTATCCCGTTCGCGTGCGCCGCAGGGTCGCCTGGGGCGAGTGCGATCCCGCGGGCATTGTCTACACACCGCGTTTCACGGACTACGCCATGTCTGCCCGCGATTGGTTCCTGCGCATCGGTATTGGTGTCTGGGATCGCCCTCACCCGGCCCGCAGTGGCACCACCTACCCCATGCGCGCCATGAATTTCGACTTCCGCTCGCCCCTGGAAGCCGATGACTTTTTCGACATGACGGTGTCGCTGGAGAAAATCAGCAACCGCACTTTCACCATTGCCATCACCGCTACCCGCGTGGTGAACGGCGCCGCCACCGACACCCCGGTATTCACTGCCGTGCTCACCTGCGTCGCCATGGATTCGACGACAGGCGGTGCGGTAAGCCTGCCTGAAACGACTCGCGACGCCCTGCAAGGCTATCTGGAGCGTCAATCCTAACGTTTTCGTCGCAGTCGCAGACCGCTCTGCACCGCCCTGGACAGGGTGACGGCGGGCGGTCGATAATCGGCCCCTCGACAGGACGACCACCGAGGCTCAATCTTGAAGCATATCGATCCCGGCGAAGGCGCTCCGCCCTCGTTGCTCGACCGCCCCGACGGCGAAACACTGGCCTTTCATCATCTGCCAGGCGCAACCCCGGGCATTCTCTTTTGCACCGGTTTTCACTCCAACATGAACGGTGAAAAGGCGCTGGCGCTCGAGGCTTATTGCCGCGAGACCGGTCGCCAGATGACGCGCTTCGACTACTACGGTCACGGCGAATCCTCGGGCGATATCCAGCATGGCACCATCGGGCGCTGGCGCGACGATACGCTGGCAATTCTCGAACAGGTCACCCTGGGACCGCAGATCATCGTCGGTTCGTCCATGGGCGGCTGGATGATGTTGCTGGCGGCGCTGGCGCGCCCCGAGCGCATCGCGGCGCTGGTGGGTATCGCCATTGCACCTGACCTCACTCAGGATCTGGAAGAACGCCGCCTCAGCGCCGCCCAGAAGGCCGCCCTGGCGGAGCAAGGTTGGTGCGACCTCGCCAACGCCTACGACGACCAGCAGCCCTACCGCATCCGCCGGGAAATGCTCGACGAAGCCAGGCGTCACACCGTGCTGGACGGTGAAATCCCCATCGACGTGCCGGTGCGACTGCTACATGGTCTCGGCGATGAGGATGTACCCTGGGAGCGCTCTCTGGCTGTCGCGCAGAGGTTGCGCAGCAAGGATGCGGAACTCATTCTGATAAAGGATGGCGACCACCGCCTTTCCACGCCCCGCGATCTGGCGCGGCTCACAGGGGTTGTCGCGCAATTGCTGTGAGGATTCGAGCGAGGGTCTGTCGTTGGTTGAGCTATAAGCTGTAAGCTCCAAGTTAAACGCTGGCAGAACCCGGCTCTTTCAGCGCTTCTGCTTAAGGCTTACAGCCCGTTTTGCCTCAGAGCCTGTTCCTAGCCTGAATTTCACGTAAACGCCGCGGCAACCTCACGGCCGATGCCCTATCCCGGGCCTGTCGTGTAGGAGCCTGCCTGCAGGCGACCGCATGCCGTGCGTCCCGAGGTTGGGTCGCCTGCGGGCAGGCTCCTGCAGGGCACCGTCAAGAGTCTGTTCACGATCTCGCAAGCTCAGGCTTCCGGCACCTTGAGGCTGGCCACCACCACGGAGGGAAAGCTCTGGTA
>CAYXXZ010000155.1:0-5183 GCA_964469165.1 uncultured Porticoccaceae bacterium | reverse complement strand
GGATTTGGTCTGTACTGCTGTCAGGCTCAATTCCTCTTCTTTTTTTTGTCTTGTGTTGGGGGCCCCCGGTGTCAGGATAGTTGTCGTGTGATCGGTTTCACCTAAAGCCACGTCCCGGGGGCGGAATGAGTCAGGTTATGTCACGTTATTCACCGGAGCGCAAAGACGCCGTAGTGAAGAAAATGTTACCCCCGCACAATCTCCCCGTAGCCGAGCTGGCACGGCAGGAAGGCATTTCCGATGTCACCCTGTATGCTTGGCGCAAAGAGGCCAAAGTGGGAGGTGCCGCGGTGCCCGGAGATCAAAAGCTGACCGACGACTGGTCTGCCGAAGCGAAGCTGGCGGTGGTGATTGAGACCGCTCCCCTGTCGGAGATTGAACTGAGCGCCTACTGCCGCAGCAAGGGACTCTATCCCCAGCAGGTCAAGGGCTGGCGGGAGGCCTGCCTGACCGGTCAGCAGACCGCTCAGGTGCAACGCCAGGCAGATCGTGATCAGGCCCGGGCGGACAAGAAGCGCATTCGGCAACTGGAGAAAGAGCTTCATCGCAAGGAGAAAGCCCTCGCCGAGGCGGCCGCACTGTTGGTGCTGCGAAAAAAGCTGAATGCCTACTGGGGCGACGACAGCGAGGACAACTGACCTCGCTGCCAGTACGGCAACACTATGTCGAATGGATCAGCGAGGCGGTGATCGCCGGTGCGCGCAAGCAGCGTGCGTGCAATGAACTAAGCATTACCCTGCGCACCCTTCAGCGCTGGACTCGGGAGAAGACGATGAAAGCCGACGGCCGCACCACCACCCTCCGACCAAGGCCGGTCAATGCCCTGAGTGACGCTGAGCGTGAAGCCATTTTGACGCTGTGCAACAGCCCGGCATATGCCCATCTGCCGCCGAGCCAGATTGTCCCGCGTCTGGCGGATGAGGGTCGCTATCTGGCCTCGGAGCGGACGTTGTATCGGATACTGCATGACGCCGATCAACAGCATCGCCGGGGTGCCAGTCGGCGGCCGCAGTGCCATCCGGCACCGACGACACACAGCGCCAACAAGCCCAATCAGGTGTGGTCCTGGGACATCACCTATTTGCCCTCGCCGGTGCGGGGGCAGTATTACTACCTGTACCTGATCGAGGATATCTTCAGTCGCAAAGGGGTAGGCTGGGAGGTCCATGGCGAGGAGTCGGGTGACAACGCGGCAGTACTGCTGCAACGCAGCGTGCTCAAGGAGCGATGCCTGCATCAGCCATTGGTGCTGCATTCCGACAATGGTGCGCCCATGAAGTCTGCCACCCTGTTGAGCAAGATGTACGACCTGGGCATTACGCCGTCCCGTGGCAGGCCGCGGGTGAGCAATGACAACCCATTCTCGGAATCGTTGTTCAGAACCCTGAAATACTGCCCCCAGTGGCCAGCCAACGGGTTTGCCAGCCTGGATGACGCCAGGGCCTGGGTCAGGGATTTTATGGGCTGGTACAACAACGAGCATCGGCATAGCCGGATCGGCTTTGTGACACCGGAACAGCGTCACCGCGGCGAGGATGGGGTGATACTCGCGAAACGACATGAACTGTATCAACGACAACGCTTGGCGAGACCAGAACGCTGGTCAGGCAATACCAGAAACTGGCAACCGACTGGGGTCGTCACGCTCAATCCTGAGCGGCAAGCTGTCGTGCTAAAAGAGGCAGCGTAAAATTACGATCTACGCGACAACTACGTTGACAAACACCGGAGCACCAAGATCGTCAAGGCACGGGCCGCAAAGTGAGCGGCGTTACCGCACCCTACCAGCTCAACGCCCGTATGGGGCCCGGCACGAATGGCGCTTAGTTAAGCGAAAGAGCCGTTTTGCAGGTTAGGTTAGCGCAGCGTAACCCAACCTATGAGGGTCATCTTGCCTTAAGTAAGCGCCATTCGGGGCAGACCATAAAAATAGGTGCAGGATCCGGGCATCTTGTTGAACAGGGCACCATCGCCTCGCGCAATGGCGATTTGGCACCGTGGCGGGCGCGTGGCGAAGATACGGCCTTGCAGATGGAACGAGAGCCCATTTAAGGTGCTTTAGCTCGAATCATCCACCTGTGGTTGAACCCGGCTAGTGGGCCACGGCATCTGTATTTTGTTTTTCTGCCAAAAGCATCCTTTGTTCTTCCTGCACCACAAAATGGGCAAGATGATGGGTTAAGCCAACATGCAGTTCCTCCACGGCCTTGGCCCGATTGGTCCACCAGTCCGTGGACCATACCCGAAACAGGGTCCAACCGAGCCCTTCCAGCACACCTTGACGAATCTTATCGCGTTCCCGCGCGTAAGCTGAACTGTGATACATAGCACCGTCGCACTCGATACCCGCCAGGTAAAGACCAGGCTTGTCCGGGTGCACGATGCCCATATCAATGCGGTAAGCCGACACGCCAATTTGCGGATGGACTGTCCAGCCCTTCTGTTGCAGAGCCCGAGCGACAGCTACTTCAAAAGGTGATTCAAAGTCGCCCATGGAACCATGAACTGCTGCCCCCAAGGCAGACGCACCGCGTTCTGCGTATTCCAGAAAGTGCTTGAGGTCCGCCACCGCCCGCGCCTGGGTACGGGAGAGATCAATGCGCTCCGGCCGCATCGTGGAAAACACTACCATTTCGGAGCGGGCACGGGTCATGGCCACATTCAGGCGGCGCTCGCCACCGGTGCGGTTGAGTGGACCAAAGTTCATGGTTACGTGACCAGCTTCATCCGGGCCGTAGGTAATGCTGAACAGGATCACATCGCGCTCGTCCCCCTGCACTGTTTCGAGATTCTTCACGAACACCGGTTCAAGCGTAATCTCTTCCGAGAAAGCCCATTCGATAGAGGGGTCCTCAGAACGGGCCTTGTCCAGAAGGTCCTCAATCAGACTTTGCTGTTCCGTATTGAAGGTCACCACCCCGATGGACTGTTGACGCACCGCCTGATCCTCGGAGGTAAGCCGGCGAACGATCTCGGCAACAATGGCTTTTGCTTCGCCCTGGTTATGGCGCGCCTTGCCACGAGCATAAAAGCCCTCTGGTTGGACCAGCGACACGCCCTTGTCCGGATGCACCGGGGCCGGGAAGGTAACCAAAGAGCTGTCGTAGTAGCGGCTGTTGGAAAATGCAATCAGGCTCTCACGCCGTGAGCGGTAATGCAGGTTAAGCACACTCTGCGGAATACTGGCACCGATCAGCTCATCCAGAATACTCTCCAGATCACCCTCATCATCAATATCACCATCCGGGTCATCATCGGAACGGGAAAAGAAATTGGTGGGTGGCATCTGCTTGGGATCACCCACCATGATTACCTGCTTGCCCCGCGCCAAAGAGCCCACCGCATCCCATACCGTAATCTGGGATGCTTCGTCGAAGATAACCACATCAAACAACGCCTGCCCCGCAGACAGGAATTGAGCGATGGACAGAGGCGACATCATCAAACAAGGCGCTAGAGAGGTGATCACGTCGGGGATGTTTTCCATCATCTCCCGCACCGGTTTGTGGCGAGTTTTCTTTTGCAGCTCGTGGCGCAGTATCCCCCAGGAGGAATTGCGCTTGATGCCTTCCTCATCCGGAATCTGTCCGGCCAGTTTGGCCGCAATGTATTTTGCAGTGAGCTCGCTGAACTGAGTATCCAGCTCCCTGAAACTCTGAATCGCCGCTTCATGCTCAGGGGAAGAAAAGGTTCTCAACACCTCGTCTTCATCGATCACAGATGAAGACCACCAGGTGCAATAAGATGCTTCAAAGGTATCGACCACCTCATCCGGCTGAACCTCACCGCTTTCGATAGTCTGCACCAATGGGCCCAATTGCAGATCCATGGCCTCGGAGCGTCGCCGTACCCAGGCACACCAGTCCCGCAGAGATACGTGGTGATCAATGATGCTCTGGCACAGTGAGGACACCGACTCCAACGCATTCGCCTCGCTGGGCAGCCGACTTTCGATGGTGGAGCCAGTCAGGCTTTCAAACTGCGCCTGGAGAGTATTGAAATCGGACAATGCCCCCAGAAACTGAACAATAGCCCGACCAACCGGTGCTTCCGGCGCCAACAGGTCGTTAGCATCATAAAGCAGAGTCCGAATCTTGCCCCTTAAGGCCCCCAGTGATTCCGCATCTTCCGCCAGCTTGCTTACTGCCACACGGGCACGAGAACCCAGTGCTTGCAGAGAAGCCATGGCTTGCGGATCGGAGTCGTAGGACTTCCAATCCTTCAGCCCCTGCAATACACCATCCAGCCGATCGATGTGACTACCAACCTCCCGCAGCTCACGCAGCACTGCGATATCATTATTCGGGTCTGGCTCACCCTGGGCGCCGCCCGCCCGCATCTGTTTCAACACCCTGCGCTTGGCAAAAAAGGACTTGGGCCACCAGGTTTCATTGGCTTGGGTCCAGGCACTGCCCAGTTCATCAGCATCCAGCGCCTTCCAAGCCAGCGGCGCATACTGACAGCTCAATTTCGCCTGAGTGGCAATGTAGTGCTTCAATCGGGTGACCGCGTCTTCCAATGCCTCCAGCCGATCTGCTGCGTCCGGCTCCAGCGCAAAGGACGCCTGGGTACGATAAGCATCCAGCAGCACCTGACCAAATTCCGCTACCGCAACTAATTTGGGCAACGACATAACGCCCAATTCAGCACCCAACGCTTTTTCAAGGGCCTCCAGACTTCCGCCCAGGCGCTCCGCCTCAGCTTTCAAGCTACCGGCCACCCGTACCAACTCGCCCTGCCATTGCGAGCTCCACTCGTATTGAGCGACGGCTTGCAAAGGATGATCGACAAGCTTTCCCACTGCCCGGGCCTGCACGCTCAACAAGGCGGCCATGTCCCGCAGCTGTTGCAGTTGCTTATCGTTGTGATAATCCGAGTTGGGCCAACTCAGCTTCGCCTTGGCCGCCAAATCCCCATCGCGCACCTTTATGCCGATGGCATAGTGAGCCGTCAGGCCGTTGCGGCGAGGTTGGTGCAGTGCATTGGCCACCCGGTTCAGGCGATCCCGGAGCGCCTTCAGACGTTCCGCCTCGGCCTGCCACTGACTTACCTGGGATTGAGAAGCGCTATTCCAGGATGTCCGTAACTGATCCAACACATCCGCCTTCTTCGCCTTGTTGGAGTGCAACTGCAGACAGAACTGGCCCAAACCAATACCCCGCAGTCGGCGATGCACGACTTCC
>CAYXXZ010000154.1:0-5321 GCA_964469165.1 uncultured Porticoccaceae bacterium | reverse complement strand
GGCCTGGAGTCACAATCCCTGTGAGTGGCCGCGACGACCTGTTCGCCCGCCCGCTGGGCACGGTAGCCGATTTCATCTTCGATGACGACGTGGTCAGCGTCTTTCCCGACATGATCAAACGCTCCGTGCCCGGTTACGAAACCATCATCGCGATGACCGGCACGCTGGCAGAAAAATATGTCCAGGAGGATTCCAACTGCTACGATCTGGGCAGCTCCCTGGGCGCTTCCACCCTGGCGATCGCCCGCAACATCGGCACGCGCCGCGCCGCCCTGATCGCGGTGGACAACTCCGCCGCCATGATCAGCCGTTGCCGGACAGTGCTGGACAGCCAGAACCTGAACAGGCGGATCGAGCTGCACTGCGCCGACATCCGCCAGGTGGCCATCGCGAACGCGTCCATGGTCGTGCTCAATTTCACCCTCCAGTTCGTGCCTGTCGAAGATCGCGATGCATTGCTTGCAACCATCTACAACGGCCTCAACCCCGGCGGCATTCTGGTGCTGTCCGAAAAGGTGCGCTTCGCCGACGAAGGTCTCGACAGCCTCATGATCGAGCTGCATCACAGCTTCAAACGTGCGAACGGCTACAGCGACCTGGAAGTCAGCCAGAAACGCGACGCGCTCGAGAACGTACTGCTGCCGGAAACCCTCGGCGCCCACAAGGCGCGCCTGGAAAAAGCCGGTTTCAGCTGTGCCGATGTGTGGTTTCAGTGCTTCAACTTCGCGTCCCTGATCGCCATCAAGAGCTGAAAACCGCCCATGCCCGATTATCAACAACTGCACCACTGGATGCGGAACACCCCGGGATTCGAGATCTGGGCCGAGCAGTTGCCCGATCAAATCACACAGGGTCTGAGCATCGAGCGCTGGGGCGATCTGCCCGGCTGGCAGCAGGTCATCGAGCAGCTGCCGCAGATCGCGCCGTCGTCGCGGGACCTGACCACCGCAGTGCGCATCGGCACCACCGACGATTGCAAAGACCAGACGCGAAAGCGGCTTCGCGACACACTGATGGGGCTTCATCCCTGGCGCAAGGGCCCCTGGGAGCTGTTTGGCGTGCATATCGATACCGAATGGCGCTCCGACTGGAAATGGCAGCGCCTGCTGCCACACCTGTCCTCCCTCGCCGGTCAGCACATTCTCGATGTGGGCTGCGGCAACGGCTATCACTGCATGCGCCTGCACGGTGCCGGCGCAGCGCGGGTGATCGGCATAGACCCGTCCGCCAAGTTCGTGTATCAGTTCGAGGTCTTCAGGAAGTACTGCCCCGACATCGCCGTGGATGTACTGCCGCTGGGCATCGAGCATGTGCCAGCGGGCCTGCACAGCTTCGATACGGTGCTGTCCATGGGCGTGATCTACCATCGCCGCGACCCGCTGGAACATCTCCGCGAGCTCGCGGGTTGCCTCAAGCCCGGCGGCCTCATGGTGCTCGAAACCCTGGTGGTGGATGGCCCTGAGTCCCTGATTCCGAGCGGCCGTTACGCGAAGATGCGCAATGTCTGGTGTGTGCCCTGCCCCGGCGAGGTCCTTCAATGGATGAATGCCCTGGGGCTGCACAATCCTCGTATGGTGGACATAGGCCAGACTTCCCGCGACGAACAGCGCCGCACCGCCTGGATGCACTTCGAGTCTCTCGCCGATTTCCTCGACCCCGACAACCGCAAACTCACCGTGGAAGGCCACCCGGCACCGACCCGAGCCATATTTCTGGCGAATACCCCGCTATAGAGACTGATGCCAGAAACCACCCTCATTCATTGACAGGCGCGGAAGCGGGTCTATGGTTATTACACAGTGGTCGGAAATTCAGGCTGCAACTCTGAGATGAAGGATGAGCTGTAAGCCATAAGCTTTAAGCAGAAGTACTGCAAGAACGGCGTTTTACCAGGGTTCAACCTAGAGCTTAAAGCTTATGGCTCTGCTTTACAGTCCAACTACAGCCATAGCGAAAATTGCCGATTTGTGCGTAACCAGCAATCACCGGAAGGCCCGCGATGAGTGAAACGATCTACGACGCCCTGCGTGAAAGCCATGAAATTCAGCGTTCGCTGTGTCGCGAATTGCTGATGTCCAAGCCGCACACCCAGCATCGCATCGCCACATTCAGCGAACTGCGCGTCGAGTTGGCCGCCCATGCTGCGGCGGAGGAGCGTTTCCTTTACGCCCCCATATTGATGGATGACATGGGACTGTACTCCTCCCGCCACGCCCTGCACGAGCACCATGAAATCGACGAACTGGTCGAGGAGCTTCAGAAAAAAGATACGTCCGGAAGAGGCTGGCTGGCAACGGCCAAAAAACTTTCGCACGAAGTGCATCACCACCTCAGCGAAGAAGAAAAGAAATTCTTCCAGGTATCGGGAAAAATTCTCGGCGATTCCCAAAAACGCACTCTCGCCAGACAATACCGCAAGGACTACACACGCATGCTGAAGGTGCTGCGTCAAACATGATGACCATTTCGCGTACTCCAGCCATCTGGCGTTAGCGCCCCAAAACCCTCCAGTCTTTGCGCAAAACTGCCACCAGGTTTCCTAGCCGTTTGGTAATAGCCCTGGCATTCCCACCTTGCCAACTGCCACATTCGTGCCATATTTATAGGCTAGCCCACAGGGGCACTGTCTATGCGCGAGATAGAAAGATTCAGAGCCAAAAGTGACGACGGCAATACCTATCTCATCACTGTGTACGAAAAGGCACCTTCCCCTGGAGATGATGAGGCCCAAAGGAAGAAAGGACCGCTCCGCTATCTCACGGAGAACGGTCTGAAAGTCAAACGCTGTCCCAACGGACGTTTTCAGATATTTTCCACCGGGGTCATGCTTACAAGAATGTGAGGAGGAAGTAGTCCACCTTCTCTCACCAAGGCTGCTCGATCAGCTGCATTTTTCAGTCAAGGAACACACATGAGCACGCGAACTTGTCACGGGATGGCTCGGGATGCTCCGAGGCATGGTAGACCTCTGAGAGGCACACTTATGCTGAAAGAACTTGGCCGCTTCCGTGCGCTGTCAGACGACGGTGAAGAGCACACCGTCATTCTTTACCAGCGGTACCGGATCAAGATCAGGATCAACAAACAGCGCATCCTGCCTACCACCCGGGAATACATGACGCTGGCGGGCCTCGAGCTGAATCCCGTCAAGGATGATCCCGCGGCATCCAGAATCATCCAGACCAACCAGGTCATTCGCAGGATCTGATGCCGGCTCTCCAGCTGGCAGAGGGTTGCGCCACGTCAAGCGTCGCGGGCCGCTGTATCGGCGGCTGCCAGAAAATTTATTCATCTGCCGTGTGTGCTAGAGTATTTCAGAGATTTCAATTGAGGTGCATACAATGAACTCCAAAACCAGAAAGGGAAGCTGCCTGTGCGGCGCGGTCCAGGTCACTGCCACGCCAAAAAGCAACAGCGTGGGTGCCTGCCACTGTGTAATGTGTCGAAAATGGGGTGGCGGCCCCCTGCTCGCAGCGGAGTGCGGCACTGCCGTGAGCTTCGAAGGTTCGGAACAGATATCGATCTACAATTCGTCAACCTGGGCGGAACGTGGATTCTGTCGCAAATGTGGCACCCATTTATTTTTCCGCCTGGCGGAAGGTGCGCATTACTCCATACCCGTAGGTTTGTTTGACGGCGCGAACGAATGGGAATTCACAGGGCAGGTATTCATAGATCAGAAACCATCGTTTTATTCTTTTGCAGAAAAGACCAAAAACCTGACCAAAAACGAAATCTTTAATTGGCACGCAGGCGAATGAGATGTGAGCCTTTCCGGCAGGCCTGCGCCCCATTGGTAAAGAGTTTGAGCAACCATCCCATCCAGGGACGCCATCAGCATACCACTGGGGCAACAGATGAAACTGGCTTGCTCCATTCGTGCAATGACTCCATAAACGCTGGTATGTAGTGGTAAAAACCAAGATCGGGCAAGGTGCGCTTTGAAGCTTGCTGTTTATAGCCCTACTGCGATCCCTGCGACCACAGACCCAACCCTTGAAAAAAGGCATAAAAAAAGCGGATTCAATGGTTGACGAACAGGGGCTCAATCTTTATAGTACGCGCCCTCGACACAGTGTTTTACGCACTCGTAGCTCAGCTGGATAGAGTACCCGGCTACGAACCGGGCGGTCGGAGGTTCGAATCCTCCCGAGTGCGCCATTTAGAATCAAGGACTTAGCGGAAACGCCAGGTCCTTTTTTATTGTGTTTAAGGAACGACGTAAAGACATGCCCGCCAGTTTTGGCACCGACTGGCGCATCTTTTGGCATTCTCGTGACGCGGTTCCGATGTTCAGCTGAAGTCCCCTTTGCGATAGTATCCCTCAAGATTTTTTCATAAATAACGCCGACGTTATTTATTTTGCGCACGCTTGCGTGTTCGTTTGGTGCCACCATTTTCTGACTTTGTGACTGCCGAAGGAGCTTTCTTCGAACCCGTCGTTTTTTCTACGCGCCACGATCACCGAGGCTACGTTTCAACATTTCGGTGAGATCAATGATATCCGCCCCCGCTTTTTCAGCCGCGCCATCGTCCACTTCCCATGCTGTGGTCATCTGCTCGACGAGTTGTTCGGCCATGCGCAGCTCCTGAACGGACAGCTTGGCCTCGATGGCACTTTTATGCAGATCGAGCGAACACTGCGCACCTCGGCGGGTCAACGCAGAAGCATCACCACCAAGGCGTCATCGTAGGAGATGGCAGCGGCAAGTGTTGCCTTGTGCGGATTACCAGATGGGTCTGGGCTCAGAAAATAGGGTTTGTGAAAATTGATCCAGGGTATGCTTCCATCGTCGACAAATGCAAAAATGTCGATGGTTTGCGTGGCTTCGGGGAGCACCGCCTTGATGTCGTCTTCACTGATGACGACGTACTGCCCTTTCTCGCATTACTGTTCAGTCAGGCGTAGCTGCTCATTCAGCTTCGCTCCAGGTATTACGCCCGAGATGTGGCAGGGCACCGTGCGCCGCATGCGCGGCCCCACCGGCGCCTGGCTTCATTGATCTTTGTTTCGGGAAGCTGAAGGGCACCAATCTGATGAGCGCCAGACAGTTATTCTGATCAGAAAGCACAATCAAAAAGAAACCTGCCTGATTCAGGCTCTCTCCCACAGCAAGGCACACGCGTTCGATAAAGAGGACAAGCACCTTCTCGAAATCAAGAATCTGCTGCAGGCGAACCTTCTTGCCGATCCGGCCTGACGGGACGGGGCATCCGGGCGCCTTTCGGTATCCGGAAAATAAAAAAGGCCGGAGTAAAAACTCCGGCCTTTTCAAAGGATTATTGGTCGGAACGAGAGGATTCGAACCTCCGACCCCCAC
>CAYXXZ010000153.1:0-5398 GCA_964469165.1 uncultured Porticoccaceae bacterium | reverse complement strand
CGGCCACATGCTGGTGGCTGACGGCGCCATCACCGTACAGTGAGCAGTACCAGGGTCAACAGGCCCTAAGATTCGAGTTCGAAAATCATGCTGGAAACAGAAGTCATCATCGTCGGGGCCGGACCCACCGGCCTCACGGTTGCCCTGGAGCTCGCCCGTCGCGGCGTGCGCTCGGTGTTGCTGGAGCGCCACGAGCAGCCCCTGTTCCTGCCCAAGATGGAGCGCACCAATCCGCGCTCCATGGAAATTTTCCGGCGCCTGGGGGTGGCGGACAGAATCCGCGCCGCCGGTTACCCGGCGGACGTGCCCATGGATGCCTTCATCGTCAGCACACTGGCCGAGAACGACCCGCTGGTTCACCTGGAGTACCCCTGCGTCGATGATGCCAGGGCGGAAATCGCGGCATGCCGCGACGGTTCTCTGCCGCGCGAACCCTACCAGCTCATCTCTCAGTACACCCTGGAGCCGCTGTTGCTTGAAGAGGCGAAAAAACAAAGCAATATCGTCGTGCGCCAGGGCTGCGAATTCCTTTCCCTGACGGAAGACGACAGCGGCGTGACCGCCTTGGTGCGCGACAAGGACGGCGAGCATCAGGTGCGTGGCCAGTACCTCGCTGCCTGTGATGGCGGCACCAGTGCCGTGCGCAAGCAACTCGGCATCAAGCTGGATGGCTCGGGCGGGATGTCCTCACTCAAGCAGCTGTTCTTCCGCTGTGACGACCTGTTCGAGAAGTCGAAGGTGGCGCCGGGTCGCCATTACGCCTTCGTCGGCCGCGAGGGCGAGCAGGTGGCTATCGGCGGTTTTCTGGTAGTGCAGGATGATCGCCGGCATTTCACCTTGCAGACCTCCAAGCCCGACGATACCGATTGGGTGGCCGAGTTGCGCCGCGTGATCGGCATCGACATCGATCCCGAGATTCTCTTCGTTGGCGAGTGGCGCCAGAACCTGATGGTGGCCAACCGCTACCGCAGCGAGGGTGGCCGGGTGTGGCTCGCCGGTGACGCCGTGCATCTGTTCATTCCTGCCGGCGGCCTGGGCATGAACACCGGTGTCGGCGATGGCTACGATCTGGCCTGGAAGCTTGCCGGTGCCGTGCAGGGCTGGGGTGGCCCGAATCTGCTGGCAAGCTACGATGTCGAGCGGCGCCCCATCGGCCATCGCAATACCGCCGCCGCCGGTTCCGCGGTCGCGGCGGTGGCGCAGTGGCGTGGTGCGTTCACGGAAAAAATCTTCGATAAAACCCCGGAGGGTCTGCAGGCGCGCGCCGAGTTTTCCGAATTCGCGGGGCGCTGCAACCGCCACGTCTATGAAATGAAGGGCACGGAACTGGGTTATCGCTACCAGTCCGCCATCGTCTGCGAGGAGGCGGGCACGCCGCCGCAGGATGATGTGTTCGCCTACCAGCCGTCCACCTGGCCGGGCTGCCGCATTCCCCACGTGTGGCGGGACGATGGCCAGGCATTGCACGATCAATTGGGGCAGGGCTATACGCTGTTGTGCCTGGGCGGCGCGAATCCGGATACCGAGGCGTTGGAAAATGCATTCAAAAGTATCGGCGCGCCGTTGCAACTCATGCGAGTAGGCGAAGCGTCGATCAGAGATGTCTACGAAACGGATCTGGTGCTGGTACGCCCCGACCTGCATGTGAGCTGGCGGGGCGACCGGCTGCCGGCGGATATCGACGGGTTGGCGAGAAAGGTTACCGGTTGGTAGTAAAAAATCTTGTGGCGGGGCACAGGACTTGCCAGGGCGTGATACCCAAAGGGCTGCCGGGACCGTCAGCGCCAGGGATGGCGCTGTCGAGCTTTCATGGATGGATTTAGGGCCTGCCCCGCGAGCGCAGCGAGTGCTTTGGGTACGGCGTGTCCCGGCAGTCCTTCGGGTGTTGCGCCGAACCACCATACTCGACGCGGGCATGGCTTGAGACAAGGGTGCGGCAGGCAGTGCGTGGCGGGCTTCCAGCACCGCTGCAAGTCCATCCATGGACGCTGTGACGGCGACGTCCTGTCGCCGACACTGCTGGAAGCCCGCCACGCACTGCCTGCTTCTGAGTCCGGTGCTAAACCGGCCTTTGAACAAGACTCAGGGGGCGGTCTTTGACGTTTGCAGACTTGAGTATTAACTACTGTGTAAATGCACCACTGCATTGAATCAGGAGAAAGCCATGACAACAGAAATAATTCCAGGCTTCTGCCGCTGCTGTCCGGCGGTCTGCTCCATTCTGGTCACTGTGGAAGACGGCAAGGCAGCCAAGGTGACCGGCGACCCCGACTCTCCCATGTTCAAGGGCTACACCTGCGCCAAGGGCCGTGCGCTGCCCGTGGCCATCGTTGCGGCCGGCGCCTGACAGAATGAACGACCCAACCTTCACACAAGAAACGGAGTACATGTAATGAGTCAGTTGAAAGACAAGGTCGCCCTGGTACTGGGTGCATCCACCAAGGGTGGTTTCGGCGAAGCCATCGCCAAGCGCTATGCCAGCGAGGGCGCCAAGGTCGTGGTGGCGGCGCGCAGCCTCGACGCCCTCAAGGAAATTGCCGCCGAAGTCGACGGCACCGCCATTCCCTGCGATATCACCGATGAAAAACAGATCGCGCAGATGGTGGCGAAAACCATCGAGACCTATGGCCGCCTCGATATCGCCGTGTGCGTCACCGGTGGTCACGTGAGTTCGCCGATCGCGGAACTCACCCCCGAGAAGATCCTGCAGGTGGTGGCCATGAACATCGTCGGGCCGACGATGTTTCTCAAGCATTGCGGGGCGCGTATCAGAGACCGGGGTTCCATGATCATGATTTCGTCGCTGGCGGCAGAGGACAATCGCCCCGGTACCTCCATTTACGGCGGCACCAAGGCGGCGCTGGAAAAAGTCGTGCGCATCGCCGGTGTCGAATACGGCGCCCGCGGCATCCGCGTCAACAGCATCGCGCCCGGCGTGGTGCTCACGCCCATGGCCTCGGCCTGGGACAAGCCCGCCATTCTGGAGGTAATGGAAAAGGCGACGCCGCTCGGCAAGCTCGCCACCGCCGAGAGTGTCGCCGAGGCGGCGCTCTATCTGGCCAGCGATCACTGCGCGACCACCGGCGACATGCTGCGCGTCTCCGGCGGCATGCACCTGACCCGCATGCCGTCTCCGGAGGAGATCGCCGTGGCGGCGGCCAAGGGATAAAACGCAGATGGTGCTTGGCTGGGGCAACTCATTCTATCTGCAATCATAAAGTCTGCCTCGGAGCTCCGTAGGGGCAATTCATGAATTGCCCCTACATAGTCGCAGATTACCCTCCCCAACGACGGAAAACCTATGGCCTCCAACAGCGGCGCACTCGGCGCAAGCAACGACATCCTGGTGCTAGGGCGCTTCACCGCCACCCAGTTCGGAATTCTCTGTGTATGCTTTTTTTCCATGATGCTGGACGGCTTCGATATCGCCATCATCGCCTACACGGCGCCGTTCATTTCCGATGACTGGAGCATCAGGGCCGAGCAACTCGGGGTGGTGTTCAGCGCCGGTTTGCTCGGCATGACGCTGGGCTCGATGTTCATGGCATCCCTGGCGGACATCTATGGCCGCCGCGTGCTGGTGAGTCTGGCGCTGATCATGACCGGCGCGGCGACGGTGGCGGTGGCCTACATCGGCTCCGTCACCGAACTGGTCATTTTGCGTTTCATCTGCGGGCTTGGCCTGGGCAGCTTGCTCGCGGTGGTGCCGGCCCTGGCGGGTGAGTACAGCCCGGCGAGCTACCGCAATTTCATCGTCGCCATCATGGTGGCCGGCACCTCCACCGGCTCCGTCGTCGGCGGCCTGATTTCCGCCTGGTTCATACCGGAGTACGGCTGGCGCGCGCTGTTCTTCTACAACGGCGTGGCGAATATTCTGGTGGGCACGGTGTACTTTCTGGCGGTGCCCGAATCCATCACCCATCTGGTCACCCGGCGCCCGCGAGACGCCCTGGGCAAGATCAATCGCGTGCTCGCTTATATCGGTCACGACAGCATCGAGCGCCTGCCAGAGCGGCAGAGCCTGGCAAACGATTCGGCCACGGTGCGCGCCTTGCTCACCCCGAGCCGGCGCACCATGACGCTGCTGGTGTGGGGCGCGTTCGCCGCACTTTTCGCGGTCAGTTACTTCGTCACCAGCTGGTTGCCGAAACTTCTCGTCAACGCCGGCTTTCCCTCGCAGGACAGCATTTACACGGTGGTGATACTCACCTTTGGCGGCATTCTCGGCACCGCGCTCATCGGCTATCTGTCGCGCTGGTTTACCCTCAACCGCCTCGTCGGGCTGTCGCTGGCCATGGCCACGGTGCTGACGGTGCTGCTGAGTTTGCTCATGCGCGGCGGCGACCCGGCGCTCATCCCCTGGATATGGGCGCTGTCCTTTGGCGTTGGCGTCACCCTGATGGGCTCGGTGGGCAATCTCTATTCCATCGCCATGGTCATCTATCCGCCCCATATCAAGATCACCGGCATCGGCTGGTGCTGCGGTATCGGGCGCGCGGTGGCCATCATCAGCCCGGCGCTGGCGGGACTGCTGTTGGGCATGGGCGTTGCGGCAGCCGCGGTACTTGCACTTTTCGCCATCGCCATTGCGCTGGCGGGAATTTTTACCAATCTGCTGCGCGTGCGGGAAATGCAATGACGGCAGCGAACGAGAGGAGTGCTCGATGAAAGTCTGTATATTCGGCGGTGGCGCCATTGGCGGCTACATCGCGGCCGCCATGGCCAGGCTGCCCGATGTGGAGATCAGTGTGGTGGCGCGCGGCGCACAACTCGCTGCGATCCGCAAAAACGGTTTGCGATTGATCACCCCGGCGGGGGATTACACCGTACCGGTAACGGCCAGCGACGATCCGGCGCAGCTCGGGCCGCAGGACTACATCTTCATCACCGTCAAGGAAAATCAGCTCGACGGCGTGGTGAACACCATTGCGCCGCTGTACCACCAGGACACCGCCATTCTGCCGCCCACCACGGGGATTCCCTACTGGTATTTCCACGGCCACCCGCTCTACCCGGAGCGGCGCCTGGAACGCATGGACCCGGACGGCAGCAAGTGGGACGCTCTCGATCCCGCGCGGGTCATCGGCTGTGTTTACCTCACCGCAGCCACAGTCACGGAGCCCGGCGTGGTGGCGATGGAAGGTGGCAGAGGTTTTGCGCTCGGCGAGCCCAGTGGCGAAAAGAGCGAGCGCGTTCTGCGCCTGTCAGATGCCATGGAGCGGGCGGGCATTGCGGCGCCGGTGGTGGACGAAAACATCCGCGGCTGGATCTGGATGAAGGTGATTTCCAGCCTGTGCTGGAACACCGTCTCTGTGCTGACCTGCGCCACCATTGGCGAAATCAGTGCCAGCCCCGCCGCCGACATCATCAGACGCATGCTGGCCGAGGCCGACAGCGT
>CAYXXZ010000152.1:2063-5412 GCA_964469165.1 uncultured Porticoccaceae bacterium | reverse complement strand
GCCGAACTGGAGGGCTGCCCCGCCTCCGAGCCCGCCATCGTGGCGGGGCTGCCCCTGGAAGGTGGGGCACTGACGCCAGCGCTTTTCCTGCGTGCCGCCAACCGCGCCGGCCTGGCTGCGCGCCTGGTGCAGCGCCCGTTGGCGGATATCCCACGCGACGTGTTGCCCGCCATCATCTGTTTTCGTGACGGCGGCTACGGTGTGCTCACCGATATCGATCCGGCATTGGGCTTTGCGGTGCTGATGTCGCCCGTCGACAGACTGAGTCGCCAGCTGGATATCGACGTCCTGCAAAAACGGCTCAGCGGCGAGGTCTATTACCTGCGTCCCATGCAGCAGTTCGACCGCCGCGCTGCGGGCCTTCCCCGTGAGGGCGGTCAGCACTGGTTCTGGGGCGTGATCAAAAGCTCGATGCCTATCTATAGGGACGTGCTGATCGCATCGTTCTTCATCAATCTGTTCGCCTTGGCCCAACCCCTGTTCGTGATGAACGTCTACGATCGGGTGGTTCCCAACAATGCGGTGGAAACCCTGTGGGCGCTGGCCATCGGCGTGCTCATCGTGTACCTGTTCGATATGGTGCTCAAGACCTTGCGCAGCTATTTTGTCGAGATGGCGGCCAAGCGTTCGGATGTGATTCTGTCGTCCATGCTGTTCGAAAAAGTCATGGGCCTGAAAATGCAATTCCGCCCCGGTTCGGTGGGTGCTTTCACCAACCGCCTCCAGGATTTCGAGTCCATCCGCGGGTTCATTACGTCGAGCTGTATTCTGACCATCGTCGACCTGCCGTTCATGGTGATTTTTCTGGTGCTGATCGGCTGGCTGGCCGGATGGCTGGTGGCGGTGCCGATCCTGGCGATTCCCGTGGCGGTATTCCTGGGATTCAGGGCGCAGCGCCGGTTGCGCCCGATCACGGAAAAGATCATGGCCGCCGCCACCAAGAAAAATGCCACCCTGGTGGAAAGCGTGATGGCGCTGGAGACCATCAAGTTTCTCGGTGCTGAAGGTCGCACCCAGCGCGACTGGGAACAAGCGGTGGGTTACACGGCGCAATGGGGGCTTCAGGGGCGGCGCATTTCCAACTCGACGCTTTATGGCGTGCAATGGCTGCAGCAGATCACCATGGTGCTGATGGTGGTGTGGGGCGCCTACATGATCGGCGACCAGGCGCTCACCATGGGCGGATTGATCGCCTGTGTCATGCTGCATGGCAGAGTCATGGCGCCGCTGGGGCAGGTGGCGTCGCTCATCACCAACTACGACCACGCCCAGGTATCGTTGAACTCGCTCACCGAAATCATGAATTTTCCCTCCGAGCGGGAGCAGGGCAAGCGCTACCTGCACAAGCTGGATTTCAAGGGCGACATCGACATCAAGCAGGTCGCCTTTACCTATGGCGAGCAGAGCCCCGCCGTTCTCGATGGCGTGAGTTTCGCCATCCGCGCGGGTGAGAAGGTCGGCATCATCGGCCGCCTCGGTTCGGGGAAGTCCACCCTGGCGCGCCTCATGCTGCGCCTGTATGACCCTCAGCAGGGCACGATTCTGCTCGATGGCATCGACCTGCAACAACTGGATCCGGCGGACCTGCGCGCCAAGGTGGGCTATGTGGCGCAGGATGTCATGCTGTTTCAGGGCACACTGCGCGACAACATCACCCTGGGGCTTGACGGCGTCAGTGACGAGGCCTTGATCGCCAGTGCCCAGCAAGCGGGCATCATGGATATGGTCAACGAGCATCCCCTGGGCTTCAACATGCCGGTGGGCGAGCGCGGCGACACCCTGTCGGGCGGGCAACGCCAGGCGGTGTCGCTGGCGCGCGCGTTTCTGCGGGAACCGCCCATCCTGATACTGGACGAGCCCACTTCTGCCATGGACCAGGGTTCGGAAGCCCGTGTCAGACAACAGCTGCAGGGGTTCGCCAGCGACAAGACCCTGTTGTTGATCACTCACAAGATGTCGATGCTCGAACTGGTGGATCGCCTCATCGTGATGGACCGGGGTCAGGTAATCGCCGACGGCGCAAAATCCGAGGTGCTCGAGGCGCTGCGAAGCGGTGCGGTCAGGGGGGCTGTCTGAGATGCGCGCCAACGATAATGTCATGCGCAGGTTGCGCGATCACTTTACCCACACGGACCCTACTGAACTCAAATACATGTCCTACTCATCCGAGGCCATGTTGCAGCAGCTGCCAGGACTCAGCCGCATCATGTTGTGGGTGGTGTGCCTGTTCGTGGTGATCATGGTGCTGTGGGCCAGTATCGCCAAGGTGGACGAAATCACCCGGGGCCAGGGCAAGGTGGTGCCGTCGTCCAATGTTCAGGTGGTGCAGAATCTCGAGGGCGGCATTCTCGCCAAACTGCTGGTGGAGGAGGGCGATCTGGTCAACAAGGATCAGCCCGTCCTGCATATCGACGACACGCTGCTGTCGTCGAGCCATCGCGAGCAGAGCCTGCAAATCAGCCAGCTCCAGGCCAAGGCTGCGCGTTTGCAAGCCGAGTCCACGGGGGTGGAATTCGACGATGTTCTGGCGCAACTGGGCGTGGAGCTCGATGCCGTCATCGCGGAACAGGAGCGCCAGCTGTTCGTGTCGCGCCGCCTCGAATTCGAACTGCGCAGCGCCGCATTGCAGCAGAGGGTCGACCAGAAATTCCAGGAGCTGTCCGCGGCGATCGTCAACCGTGACAGTGTGGCGAGCAGCTTTCAGCTGCTGAAGAAAGAACTGGACATCACCCGTCCGATGGTCGATTCCGGCGCAATTTCGCCGGTGGAGCTGTTGCGCCTCGAACGTCAGGTCAACGACCTGCGCGGTGAGCTCGAGCGTGCCAAGCTCGCGGTGCCGCAACTGGAATCAGAACACCTGGAAGCACAGCAAAATGCCGACACCCTGGTGCAGACCTTTACCAGTGAAGCGCGCCGCGATCTCAACGACGTCACCTCCGAGCTGGGCCGCTTGCAGGAGAGCAATCAGGCCTATGCCGACCGGGTTCAGCGCACGATTGTGCGCTCCCCCGTGCGCGGCACGGTGAAGCAGATCAAGGTGAAGACGCTGGGCGGCGTCATTCAGCCGGGCATGGATCTGGTGGAAATCGTGCCCATCGACGATTCGCTGGTGCTGGACGCAAAAATATCGCCGGTAGACATCGCCTTCATCCATCCCGGCCAGATGGCGACCGTCAAGTTCACCGCCTACGATTTCTCCATCCACGGCGGACTGCCCGCCAAAGTCGTGCACATCAGCCCCGATACCATGGTCGATGAAGAAGGTGTGAGCTACTACCAGGTGCGCCTGGTGACGGACAGCAGCCACCTCGGCAAGGGCGAAGAGCCGCTGCCCATCATTCCCGGCATG